>CBDUSI010000088.1:0-18974 GCA_965370045.1 uncultured bacterium
CGCGGGCGGCAAATGGGGCGCGTGGTCGGTGCATAAGTACTTCACGGTGCTGCCGACCGCGCCGACGCTTCTGGCTCCGATCGGGGACGGGACGGATGCGACGCCCGAATTCAGCTGGACGGCGGTGTCGGGTGCGACGAAGTACGAGGTCTGGATATGGAACACGGCGACGGGTGTGAACCCGGAGGTCAACGACAACACGCTGACGGGGACGAGCTACACGCCGGGTGCGGGGCTGACGTTGGGTCACAAGTACGGGTGGGTGGTGCGCGCGTACGCGGGCGGCAAATGGGGCGCGTGGTCGGTGCATAAGTACTTCACGGTGCTGCCGGAGTAGCCGGATAGGGCTTGGAGTACGCCGTCCTGTTCCGCTGCTTCATTCGTTGACTGTCGCTGGGCCGCTTTCCACAGCGACCCAACTGTCTCGCGTTCACAACAATACAGCCACCCGCAAGCTCCCCATGGATTCATGTCTTGCAGAAACAAGCCATAAGCGCTACCAATATAGGGACGTGGATGGAAGCCAGCAACAGTTAAGAGAGGAGGCACTGGCGGGGCTTCCAAGAGGGCGGTCTCGACTATCGCGGAGGTGACCATGAAGGCCATGACCTGGGGGAAGATCAAGGTGATCGGGGCGGTTCTGGGTGCGGTGGCGGTGATCGGCGGCGGGACTCCGCTGGTCAGCCAGGCGGCTTCCGCCGAGCCGGGCGCGAAGAAAGCCGGCCTCCCGGCCTTCCCGGGCGCCGAGGGCTTCGGGGCGGTTTCGAAGGGCGGACGCGGCGGCAAGGTCATCAAGGTGACCACCCTGGACCCGTCCGGGCCGGGCTCTCTGCAGTGGGCCTGCAACCAGGACGGCCCGCGGATCATCGTCTTCGACGTCAGCGGGGTAATCAAGCCGCCCAACAGCAGCGGAGAGGGCCGCTGGCTCTCAATCAAGGAGGACCGGGTGACCATCGCCGGGCAGACCGCGCCGGGCGCGGGCATCACCATCGAGGGCATGCTCTCGGTCTCGCGGACCTGCTCGCGGAAGCTCCGCACCCGCCCGGAGCTCGGCAACCCCAAGAAGAACGTCCACGACGTGGTGCTGCGCTTCCTGCGGCTCAGGCCCACTTACGGCCACGGCAACCTGCGCACCCTGGAGACCCGCTCGGCGCGGCGGATCATCGTCGACCACGTCTCCGGATCCTGGTCGCGGGACCAGTGCTTCAACGCCGGCGGTGACGCCGAGGAGATGACCTTCCAGTGGTGCGCCATCGAGGAGACCGACATCGGCCTGGAGGGCGCCCAGCCGCACGCCTTCGGGTTCTTCGGCAGCTACAACACGGTCGGCAACGTCACCGTGCACCACAGCCTGATGGCCCACCACATGGGGCGTGCGCCGGACTTCGACGAGAACTACCAGGTCGACTGGCGCAACAACCTGCTCTACAACGTGGGCTTTGACGAGACGGTTTTCAGGTGGATGAATCGCAAGCGGGACAAGAGCCGCAAGCTGGCCAGCTTCGCCCTGATCGGGAACACCTGGCGCACCGGTCCCGGGGGCATGATGGGCACCCGCGCCTACGGGCCGCCGCTGACCCTCTCGCGGCCGGGCTTCCTGCCCGATCACAGGACCGGCCGGCACCGCTTTGAGGGCAACCGCTTCGAGTGGGAGGGGCTGGTCGGCCCGGAGAAGTACACCGGCGGAGAGGCCGGTGTGCTGGCCAAGGCCCCCTTCCCCATGCCGCCGGTCGAGACCCACACTGCCGACGAGGCCTACGACCTGGTGCTGGCCAGCACCGGGTGCCTGCCGCGCGATTCGGTAAGCGCGCGCACCGTCGCCGAGGTGCGCACGCGCACCGGCAGCTTCGGCCGGCAAGGCCCGGACGCCGGGCTGATGGAGGGGCTGACCGTCGGAAAGGCCCCCTCCGACGGCGACAAGGACGGCATGCCCGACGAGTGGGAGAAGGCTCATGGCCTCAACCCCGCCGACCCGGCCGACAACAACAAGATCGTTCCCGCCGGGGCCTCGCCGGGCGATCGGCACAAGGGCTACACATACATAGAGTACTACATCAACGAGTTGGCCGATATCAAGGTGGCCGCGGCTCTGACCAAGGCGCGGCTTGACCGGAGCCCCCCCCAGCCCTGGGCCAAGCCGGCGACCACGCTTTCCCCCCAGGGCGGTCCCCACAAATCACTGGACGAAATCGTCAAGGCGGTCAGGGAGCAGAACGCGGAGCGGGAAAAGGATCCCAAGAAGCGGCGGCGCCTCGGCTCGGGCTGGTACGCGGTCCAGCAGCTGGGCCGCATGGGCGCGAAAGCCGCGCCGGCCGTCCCCGAACTGATCGAGGGTCTGGGCAAGGGCAAGGAGAATCGCCGGGAGGTGAGCTTTTCCGCCTGGGCGCTGGGGGCCATCGGCCCGCCGGCCAAGGCCGCCGTGCCGGCACTCATCACGGCGCTGAAGAGCGAGCAGAGCACGGAGCAGGGCAAGTATAACTTCCGGCCCTACGGGTTCCTGGCCTGGGCGCTGGGACGCATCGGCATGACCGAGGCGCAGGCTCGGGAGGCGGCTCCGGTGCTGGGCAAGCTGATGCACGGTGCCGACGGCTGGTCGCGGCCCAACGCGGCCTGGGCGCTCAGCGGCATGGGCAAGTCCGCCGAGCCGGCCATGAAGGACCTTCTCGGGGGGCTGGGCAATCAGAGGTTCTCCACCACCGGTTACCTCGCCGCCCGGGCCCTGGCCAACATCGGCGGACCCGCGGTGCCGGGACTGATCAAGGCGCTGGCGGGCGGCGACGACCTGGCCCGCGGCAACGCGGCCCGGGCGCTGGGCTGGATGAGCCCGGCGGCCAAGGACACCGTCCTCGCGCTCATCCAGCAGCTCAAGAAAGATTCCTCCGGCGCGGTGCGCGGCCGCGTCGCTCTGGCCCTGGCGAAGATCGCGCCCGAAAGCAACGAGGTCGTCACCGCGTTGGCCGGGGCGCTCGGCGACGGCTTCCTGGACGTGAGGGTCAGCGCGGCCATGGCCCTCGGCAAGTGCGGCCCGGCGGCGAAGGGCGCGATACCCGCGCTCCAGAAGGCGCTGGCCGATAAGCGCCGGGAGGTCAAGCGCGCCGCGGCGCTGGCGTTGGGGGGGATAGGCAAGGCGGCCCTCCCCGCGTTGCAGAAGGCGCTCGCCGGGGGCGACCCCTTCGTCCGCAAGTACGCCGCCCGCGCGCTGGGCGACCTGGGCGCAGTGGCGGTCACCGCCCTGACCAAGGCGCTCGCCGACAAGAACGCTGAGGTTCGCCGCGAAGCAGTCTGGTCGCTGGCGCTGGTTGGCAAGGCAGCCGGAAGCGCAACCGCCGCGCTGGAAAGCGCTGCGAAGAAGGACTCCGATCACGTCGTCCGCTATGCGGCCGGCGTGGCGCTGAAGAAGCTGCGGTGATGACGATGCACAGGGCAGGCGGATTCATCGTGTATGCATGGATGGAGGCCAGCAACAGTCAGTGGGGGAAGCACCGGATTATGTCTGAATAGCAGCAAAAGATGGGGGGCGCAATAACGCCCGGAACGGTGTATATATGTTGGTGAAGCTGGCTCGAGGAAGGAATCGGCCGCGGATAGAATGTCTGCGCAAAGGGGCTCTGGGAGGAGAATTGCATTCATGAGAAAGACGGCTATCGCAACGATCATGGGCGGGGTTCTGCTCGGGGTGCTGGCGTGTCTGGCCGGGCCGGCGTCGGCCGGAGAGTTCCCGTCGGAGACCAACTACGATACCACTGTTCACCCGGATGAGGCGCTGGTGGACCTGCGCGTGCGCAACAGCCGCTGGCCGGACTGCTACAGCCTGGAGACCATCATCCGCGATGTCTTACGCATTGAGGGGGTGGACAAGGAGCCCGACGCCAGCCCCGAGAAGGCCATGGCCCTGTGGACCTGGCTGCACATGCTCAAGAGCACCGGCGGCAGCCGCGTCTTCGAGGGCGCCGCCTACGGCCGGCGACGCAAGTTCACCGGCAACAAGAAGACCGACCAGATCGAGGTCCGCCGCGGCGACAAGCAGTTGCTGGTCTACGGCGTGCACGAGTGCGGCGGCATGGGCCGCACCATGGCCCACCTGTGGCGCGCCGCCGGCTTCCTGGGCTACCAGGAGGCCAGCCGCGGACACAGCACCGCGGCGCTTCGCTATCCCGACAAGGACAATATCTGGCGGATGCACTCGTTCAACCCTCAGGGCCACAGCTACTACTGGAACCCCCGGGACAACCGAGTGGGCACGCGTCGGGTTCCGGTGATGTCCGCTATGGAGTACCGGCGCCTGGTACCGCCCATGACCCACACGCTGCGCACGGGACTGCGCATCGGCGAGGTGGTGGTCAGGAAGTGGAAGAACGATGGCTACATCCAGAAGACCAAGCTCATGCTCCGCTGGGCCGGCAAGGTCGGCGACAACAAGCGCCACTTCCGCGCCAACGTAGCCGGCCAGGAGGACCAGACGCTCACCGCCGCCACGGACCCGAAGTCGTTCGCGCCCTCGCTGTGGAAGGGCTCCGCCAACACGGCCTGCTCGCCTCCCCGGAAGGGCCGGGCCGTCCTTCACCCCAAGGAGGCCGGCAAGCTCAGCAGCTTCATCTACCGGCTGACCTCCCCCTACGTGGCAGTCGAGGCCATCGTCGAGGCGGACCTCGTCAAGACGGCCGCCGAGGACGTGTGCCGCCTGTCCTTCTCCACGGACATGGGCGAAACCTGGACCGCGTTCTACGAGAAGAAGGACGCGGAGGAGTCCAAGCCCCTCAAGATCGAGCTGGGCCAGAAGCGCTACTGGGACAAGCAGAGCTCGATCACCTCCTACTACACGTTCCTGGTCAAGGCCGAATTCAAGACCGCCGGCGAGGTCAGCCAGGTGGGCATGAACTCCCTCAAGGTGACCGTGCACCGCCAGCTCAACATGCGCTGCCTGCCCAACCTGATGCCCAAGGAGAACGTGGTCAAGATATCCGCCGCTTCGATGAAGCCGGGCCTGGCGCTCAGGTTCAAGCTGGACTACGAGGTCAACGGCAAGGCCAGGAGCGTTACCCGGACGGTCGCCAAGTTCCCTCACTACTTCAGGGTCGATATCGATGGCCTCCCCAAGGACAAGCTCAAGACCGACTACTACCTGGACAAGCTGGGCGGGTCGCGCAACTTCAACCTGCCCGAGCATCCCCTGCGCATGCACGCGATGCGCTTCGAGCTGGTGCCGCTGGCCTCGGCGAAGCTCGATAAGTCCATGCCCGCGGAGGAGGCCAAGCCCTTCTTCAAGAAAGTCTACCGCTGTCCGCACGTGAGCAACCGGCGCATGATCAAGAAGGAGAAGATACCGAAGTTCGAGAGCCAGGTGTCTGGCTTCTTCCCGCAGCTCCCCCGGCCGAAGGAGTTCCCCACCAACTCGCCGGAGTACTACGCCTGGCTGCGCGACCACCTGGGGACCACCGACGCCAAGCTCCCCAAGATGGATGCCGGCGTCACCGACGCGGTCGGCTGGTGCATCAAGAAGTTCCCCAAGGCGCACAGCCTGCACACCGTGGGCTTCTGCGGCGTCTTCGCCCAGTTCAAGGACAAGCGGGCCATCCCGGTGCTGCTGGCCAAGTGGGAGAAGGCCCCGCGCTCCGGTCCGGGCGACCGCTACATCCCGGACGCCTTGGTGGCCATCGGCGACCCGTCGGTGGTGCCCGCGCTGATCAGGAAGGTCAAGGGGCTGCGCATTGACTACCGCGTACACGTCGTGCGCGCCCTGGGCATCTTCGGCGGGGAGGAAGCGGAGAAGACGCTCAAGTTCCTGGCCGAGAAGGACCCCAACATCTCCGTGCGGGGCCAGGCCAAGCGGATGCTGGAGTTACTGGTCAAGAAGAAGGGTAAGTAGGTGCCGCGCCGGCCAGTCCGGCAGCGTTCAGAAACAAGGAGCCCCGGGCGCCGCCGCCCGGGGCTTCGAAATGATCTGTTCCGGCGTGTATCTCTTCCTGGGCATCTCTGACCTCTCCTTCCCCTTGACCCAGGCCCTGCTATGACTTAAGACCTGGATCAGTTCCAAGGGGGGGGGCACCCCAGGGCTCAGCCACAAGTAGGAACATCCATGCCCACCAGTGCTGACGAACTGCGAGGTGAATCTTGATCAGGAAGCTGGCGTGTCTTTCGGTTCTGGTTCTGGGGGTTACCGGTGCGGTCCGGGCCGGCGAGGGCGGCACCGCCGAGAAGGCCCGGGCGCGCGCGATCCTGAAGGCGACCGGGGTCAAGAAGGGGCTGGTCGTCCACCTGGGCTGTGGCGATGGCGTCCTGACTGCCGCCCTGGGGGCCGACCAGGGCTACTTGGTCCACGGCCTGGATGCGGACGCGGCCAACGTCGAGAAGGCCCGGTCGCACATCCGGTCGCTGGGCATCTACGGAAGGGTCTCGGTCGAGCGCCTGACCGGCCGGCGCTTGCCCTACGCCGAGAACCTCGTCAACCTGCTGGTCGCCGACCGGCTGGGGGACGTGCCCATGGCGGAGGTGAAGCGCGTCCTGGCTCCCGGCGGGGTGGCCTACCTGCGCAAGGCAGGCAAGTGGGCCAAGACCGTCAAGCCCCGCCCCAAGGAGATGGGCGAGTGGAGCCATGCGCGCTGCGACGCGGCGGGGACCGCGGTCGCGAAGGACACCGCCCTCGGCGTGCCGGTTCGCCTGCGCTGGATCGACGGGCCCATGCGCGGCAGGGGGCACTACTACGGCCCCTGGGCCGCGGTCTCGGCGGGGGGGCGCAACTTCTACGTCGTCGACGATGCCACCCCCTTCCTGGCCGTGCCCCGCAGGCCGGTGCTGGTCGCCCGCGACGCCTTCAACGGCCTGGTGCTCTGGAAGCGTCCGATGTTCCCGAAGCACGTGAAGGAAGAGGGGGAGCAGATCATCCGTGGGCTGAAGGGAGAGCCCAGGTTCGCGCGACTCCTCGAGTCCATGAAGCCCAACGGCGGGTCCTTCCCGTTCGTTCGCAAGACGTTGGTCGCCGTCGGCGACCGGGTTTACACGCCCATCGAGAAGGAGGGCCCGCTGGTGGCGCTGGCGGCGGCCACCGGGAAGCTCCTGACGACCTATGACGGAGCTTCGCCTCGGGAGGTACTGCACCACGATGGCAAGCTGGTGGTGCTCTCCAAAGGAGAACTGCGCTGCCTGCAAGCGGCGGACGGCAGAAAGCTCTGGTCCGCCAGGTTCGGGGCCCGGGACGCGGTCGTTGGCGGCGGGCGGGTCTTCTGTCTGGACCTGGCCAAGTGGCCGCCCGAGGTGGTCAGCCTGGGCCTGGCCGACGGCAAGGAGCGCTGGCGGAAGAGCACCAAGGACATCAAGAATTGGCCGGCCGAGCAGCCCGGGACGTTAGGCAAGCAGCTGATGCTGCTCTTCCATGATAACGGGAGGCTGATGCTTTCCGGCTACACCACGGCGGGGGGCCAGCGTGGCTCCGGACCAAACACGGAGGTACATATGCTTTCCGCGAAGGACGGGAAGCACCTGTGGAGCTACAGGTTCTCGTCCCGGGGGGGAGGGAATCGCTCGCCCAACACGGTCTTCCCCGCGGGCGGCCTCATTTGGGTGGCTGACACGGGACAGAAGAGAGGAGAGAGCGCCCGGGCTTCCGGCTGGTACGGGTTGGACCCGGTCTCCGGCGAGAAGAAGCGGCATTCCCCGATGAAGATCGGCCAGAGCTGCCAGCCCTTCAAGGCGACGGCCCGCTACATGCTTTTCCAGAAAATGGACTTCATGGACGTTGCGACCGGCAAGAGCGTCAATCCCCGCGGCGCGCGGGGAGTCTGTGACTACGGGCTCCTGCCGGCCAACGGCCTGGTCTACACCTTTCCCACCGACTGCGTCTGCTGGCCGCTAATCCGCGGCCACCTGGCCCTGGCACCGGCCGGGGGCAAGCTGGCGGAGGCCCACCCCCTCGATACCGGGCCGGCCGCCGGCAAGGTCGGGACGGCGGCCGTCCCCGCCCCGGGAGACTGGCCCTGCTACCGGCACGACCCGGAGCGTAGCGGGCGCGCTTCGGCCAGTGTGCCCGCCGGGTTGAAGCAGCTGTGGGAGAAGAAGCTCGGCGGCAAACTCTCAGCTCCCACCGTGGCCGGCGGTCTGGCCATGGTGGCCTCGGCCGATTCCCATCAGGTGCACGCGCTTGAAGCCGCCACTGGAAAGCCACGCTGGAGCTACACGGCGGGGGCGCGCGTGGACTTTCCGCCGGCGATCTACAAGGGCCTGTGCCTGTTCGGCTGCCGCGACGGCTGGGTCTACTGCCTGCGGGCCAGTGACGGAAAGCTCGTCTGGCGCTTCCGGGCCGCGCCGGGAGAGGCGCGCATCTGGGCCCACGGGCAGTTGGAGTCGCCCTGGCCGGTGGCCGGCGGAGTGCTGGTCGACGAGGGCGCGGCTTGCTTTGTCGCCGGGCGGCATTCCGCTCTGGACGGCGGCGTATATGCCTTTGCCGTGAACCTGCAGACCGGCAAGGTCATCTGGCAGGTCAAGCCGACGGGCACCGTTCTCGCCGACATGCTGGTCAAGAATGGGAAGGCGCTCCGGATGGGACGGAGCTGGAACTTCAATTCCAAGACCGGGCAATACGTCAGAGAGCGCGGGCGCGGCAGCAACTTCCTGACGGCGGGCAGCACCTTCCTCAGCGACCTGTACGCCCCGCGCAGCGTCTGGGGGTACGGCGGCGCCAGGGGCACCAAGGGGCACCTGCTGGTGCTGGGAAAGGATGCGGTCTTCGGCGTGGCCGCCGGGAGCACAACCAACAAGAAGGCGTGGGTGCATCCCGGCAGGGGCGACTACAAGCTGTTCAGGGCCGGGGGCGGAGGCAAATCGAAATGGTCGGTCCCGGTGCCGCTGCGCATGAGGGCCCTGGTGCTGGCCGGGGAAAGGCTGTTCGTAGCCGGCGAGGAGGACTCGGTCGCGCCCGGCAGGTCCGAACTGCGCTGCTTCTCTGCCGCCGACGGCAAGGAACTCTCCAAGGTGAAGGTCTCCGCTCCGCCCGCGTTCGACGGCATGGCCGCGGCCGGCGGCCGGCTGTACCTCTCTACGGAGGACGGGGTCCTGCGCTGCTTCGGCGAGAAGTAGGCGCGCGGCCAACCGCAACGATCAGACTCGCGAGACGCTGGCCTCGGGCATCGCGGCGCGGTCAGCCAGGCTCCAGCTGCCGCTCAGGGGCTATTCGTTTACTCTCTGGCGGAAGTCCAGTTTGTAGGGCGCGGGGAGTTCCTCCCGGACCCGGGCGCGGAGTTGGTCGTCGAGTTCCAGGCCCTCGGCGGCGGCGATGCGGCGCCCGTGGTACTCGAACCACAAGTCGGTCAGCTTGGTCTCGCCCTCGCGAACGCTGGCGAACTCCCGTTCGAAGATCGGCGGGACCTCCTCGATGTGCCCGGTCTCCAGCGCCGCCTTAGCGCCTATCAGAGTCAGGTGTTCGTCCTCGCGCATGTCGTCGGGCAGGCTTGCCAGGAACTCGTGCGTTGCCGGGAATTCGCCGTTCGCGTTCAGCGCCCGGACGTACTCGACGGCCAGGGGAGCAATGGCCGGGCCGGTCTGCCAGGCCTGGAGCAGGAGGTCGCAGGCCGCCGCGTGGTTACCCGCCTGGGTCTCCAGAACCGCCAGGTTGCGCAGCGCCCAGGCCGAGCGCTGCCGCTCCAGGGACTTGTTCCAGGCTTCGCGGGCGCCGGCGGGGTCCAGCGCCTCTGCGCGCGCGTTGCCCAGGTGCAGCCAACTGAGCCAGTGATCGCCGTCCCCGGCCGCGATGCTCTTCTCCAGAAGCTCGGCCCACTCGGGCTGGACCATCCACTCGCCGAGGTCGGCGGCGGCGGTGGGCTGCTGGGGCAGAGTGCCGCTGTCCAGGAGCGCCAGCCAAGGCTCCTGTTCGGGGCCCATGGTCTTTTCGTCGAAGACCAGCTCCGCGGGGATGCGGTCGGGTGCACCGCTTGCGGCCAGGCGGCGGCGTTCCAGCGCCGCCCAGCCCGAGGCCTGGAGGAGAATCTCTTCGGGCGGGCGGGTGGTGACCGCAGCCAGTTCCCGGTCGCGGGAGTCGAGTTCCCCGACGGGCAGGATGCCATCCAGGGCCTCGCCGGCGGCGCCCCAAGCGTCGTTCCAGTCCTCGCTGTGCACCCGCTTGGCGTCGGCTTCGAGCAGGCCGAAGGCTTCGGTCCAGGTCCATTCGGCCAGCGCGGGCATGGGTACGGTTCCGATCTGGGTGCGTGCGAGCCCTGCCTGGATTTCGATGTAGCTGCGCCCCGGGCCGGAGAGGCGCTCCTGCCAGTGGCGGCCGCCGGGGTGCATGCCCCAGAAGAACATCTTGCGACCGCAGAGCCGGGGGGTGGAAGCCTGGAAGAGCCCTCGGCCGGCTCCGTCCAGCGCGGTGATCCAGGGCCGCTGGTCGTTGGCCATCCGGAAGAAGTTGTCGCGCGAGCCCTGGACATTCTTGGAGTAGGTGGAGTAGAAGCCCTCGCCGTGGACCAGGTCGAGCAGGTGGAGATCCGAGCCGATGGTGAAGCGCAGCGTCTTGGTGGCCGGGGCTAGCACTCGGACGTCGTCGGCCTGGGGCACCGCGATGTTGGTCCACCAGTACATGGGCAGGACTTCGTCGTGGGGGTTGACCAGGCGCATCCGCGCGAAGAGGAACGGCGAACCGGACGGCAGGTGGAAGTCGACCTGCCAGGGGAAGCGCTTGACCCGGTCCCACTCGTAGATGCGCAGCACCGGGTCGCCCCCTGGGCCGACGGCGCGGGCGGCGAATACCGGCGAGCAGGTCAGGTAGTGATGTCCGGGCTGCGAGGAGTTCCACTCGATGCCCCCGCTGTACCAGGCGCGGCGCAGGGCCAGGTTGGCCGGGCGGAAGGCCGGGTTGCGGTCCAGGAGTTCACGGTCGGTCGGCTTGTGAACCAGGGAGATCAGCCGGCCGCCGACCTCGGGCAGGAAGATTGCCTTCAGCGTCTCATTCTCCAGGACGACGGACATGAGTTCCGCGGGGCGCGGCTCGATCTTGTAGTTGTCCTGCAGGCGGTAGGGCAGTACCCGGTATCCGGCCCGCCAGCCGATATAGCGGCGGTCCTCTTCGGGCACGTCCGCGCGGATGGACGGAGCTTTGTCCTGCTCTGCATCCCGGAAGCGGGGCAGAGGGTTTTCCGGTCCCAGGTCGCCGGTGGGCATGTGCAAGCTCTTAACCTTGAGCGTAGTCATTTCCGTCTGTCTCCCCGCAGTGGAGCGTTACCGACGGTCCCGGCAGGCCTTGCCGGGAGCGGGCGCTCCTGATGCGCGCGGATTGTCGTCTTTCCCGGTCCGTATGCAAGTCTCGGTTGTGGTTTTCGGACGCTTTTCTGTTCCCGGATGGCGCTCGAGCTCAGCCCAGCAGGGCGTCGGCACCGTGGACGATCTCACCTCCCAGGACGGTGGCCACCACCTCGGTCCCGAGGATTTCCATGGCGTCGATCGAGAAGATGTCCCGGGAAAGGACCGCCAGGTCGGCCAGCTTGCCGGGCGAGAGCGTGCCGCGGGAGAACTCCTCGCAACCGGCGTAGGCCGCCCCCGCGGTATAGGCCCGGACGGCCTCCTTCACGGTGACGCGCTCCCGGGGGTACCAGCCCTCGGGGCCGGGCGAACCGTCTACCCGGCGGCGGGTCACGGCGGCGTGGATTCCGGTCATCACGCTGAGACTCTCGACCGGCGAGTCCGATCCGAAGGCCATGGCCGTCGAGGAGTCCAGCAGGCTGCGGAAGGCGTAGGCTCCGGTGCCGCGCGCGCCCCAGTGGATGTCGGTCTTGCGCATGTCCTGGGTGGCGTGAATGGGCTGCATGGAAGCGATTACTCCCAGACGGGCCAGGCGGGGGAGGTCGTCGGGGTGGAGCAACTGGGCGTGCTCGAGGCGGTGGCGGAGGCCCGGGCCCAGGCCGGCCTTGCGGGTCGCCTCGATGGCGTCGAGGACCTCGCGGTTGGCGCGATCACCGATGGCATGGACGAAGACCGCCAGGCCCGCCCGGCTGGCCTTGGCCACGTCCTCGCGGATCTTCTCCGGTTCGAGTACGCCGATGCCCAAGTTGTCGGGCTGGTTCTCGTAGGCCTCGAGCATCCAGGCGGTGCCCGGGCCCAGGGCTCCGTCGACGAACATCTTGACCCCACCGATGCGCAGGAGTTCGTCGCCGAACCCGGACTGCAGCCCGAGCTGCACCGCGGCGTCCAGGTTGCTGCCGTGAACCTGCATGAGCACCCGCAGCTTGAGTCCGTCCGCGGCCCGCAATTCCTGCATGGCCCTGAAGGGGATCTCTCCCTCCATGTTGTGGATGCCCACCATGCCCAGCGCGTGGGCCCGGGCGCTGGCCCGGGTGATGGCCTCCTTGGCCTCGGCGACCGACGGCTTGGCCACCAGGCTGTCGACCAGACCAATGGCCGTCTCCTTGAGTATGCCGGTGGGCGCGCCGTCGGGGGCGCGGTCGATCTGGCCGCCGGCCGGGTCGGGCGTGTCCGCGGTGATTCCGGCCATCTCCATTGCCTGGGAGTTGACCCAACTGGCGTGACCGCTGCGGTGGGGCAGCGCCGTCGGGTGATCGGGTGTCACCCGGTCGAGGTCCTCGCGGGTGGGAAAGGCCTCGCCCGGCCAGCTGTTCTGGTCCCAGCCGCGGCCCACCAGCCAGTGACCCTTGGGGGTCTTCGCGGCGTGGGCGGCTATGCGCTCCAGGGCCTCCTCGACGCAGGTGGTGTCGTTGAGGTCGATCCGGCTGAGGCTCAGGCCGTAGGAGGTGAAGTGCAGGTGGCAATCGGTGAAGCCGGGGACGACTGTGCGACCCCCGAGGTCCAGCGCCCGCCCCCCGGACACCAGCAACTCGCGCATCTGCTTCCCCGTGCCCAGCGCCAGGACGCGATTCCCGGCCACGGCCAGGGCCTCGGCCCGCGGCGTGGCGGGATCCATGGTGTGGATGTCGGCGTTGAGAATCACCAGGTCGGCAGTCATGATCGTCTCCCCATCAAGCGTTGGATTCTCTCCATCTGGGCCCTACGTTCAAGGCGATTCTCGCATCCAATGCCCGGCTCGGCCTTCCGCAGTGTCCCATCATTCAGCCCAGCCCCAACTCCCTGAAAACGTAGGCGTTTGCGTGACGCCTGCCAGGGCTGAATTCGGACGATGCAGCGTCGGTTGCGGGCGGGTATCATGGGCCAGGGCCAGGGCCAGGGCCAGGGCCAGGTCTCGCCGGGCTTGCCGGACCCGAACAGGCGGGCCGCGAATTTTGCCGCACGGGATCTGCGAAACGGTGTAGACTCTAGTGAGAATAGTTCGCCAATCAGACCAAGACCCGGGCTCCAGGTACCGGAGCGGACGGGCAGAGGAGAGGAAGAGGAGAAATGTTAATGCGCACACTGATCGGACTGGCGATGCTGATCGCAGGCTTGCTGATGGGGGCGGGAGCAGCCTGCGGGGCTGAGGGCGGCGGGAGCAAGTTGCCGGCCTTCCCGGGCGCTGAGGGCGCCGGGGCAGTCAGCAAGGGCGGGCGCGGTGGCAAGGTCATCAAGGTCACTACTCTCAAAGCCAGTGGGCCGGGCAGTTTTCACGCGGCGCTCAGAGCGTCGGGGCCGCGCATCATCGTCTTCGATGTCAGCGGCGTCATCGAACGCGCGCGCTCAAAGTACAACAAGGTCGTAGCCGCCGGCGGGAACGTGACCATCGCCGGCCAGACCGCCCCGGGACCGGGCATCACCCTGGAGGGCCAGCTTCGCTTCCAGGGCAAGTTCGAGGACATCACGGTCCGGCACATGCGCCTCCGCTCCACGAAGGAAGACGCGGCGCGGTTCGGCGGCTGCAACCGGGTGATCGCCGACCACGTCTCTTTTTCATGGGGCGGTGACGAGACGGTGGATCTCGGCGGCACCAAGAACGCCACCATGCAGTGGTGCACCATCGAGGAGTCGGCGCTGAACTGGGAGGGTGGCGACGAGCCCCACAATTTCGGCGTACTGATGAGCGAAGGGCCGCTCTCGCTGCACCACATGCTGTTCGCCCACCACCACGACCGCGCGCCCAGCGACTACCCCCGGGCCCACGACGTGGACAGCCGCAACAACGTCATCTACAACTTCGGCACCACCCTTCACAGCCGTTCCGGCAACCTCATGAACAACTACGGCAAGTACGGCTGGGGCGCCTGGTTCGGTTTCCCGCGCATCTACCATCCCGTGGGGACCTACGCAGCCCCGGCCCTGAGCTGGGCGGTCAGCAGGAACAAGGACCACAACTACCCCACCTACGTCAAGGGCAACTACCTGGACTGGGCCGGCGGCTACTACGAGCCCAAGGCCCGCGGCGCGCGCATGCGGCGCCCCATCGGCGAGAAGGAGAACCCCGCGGCGCCGGTCACCACCCACGTCGCCGAAGAGGCCTACGAAGAGGTCATGGCGCATGTGGGGGCGCTGCCGCGCGACGAAATCACCGCGCGCTGCGTCTACGAGGTGCGCACCCGCACCGGCCTTTGGGGCCGGCAGTACCCGCGCGGTGACTGGCGGGCCCGGCTGGCCGGCGGGAAGCCTAGGCCCGATGCCGACAACGACGGGATGCCCGACGAGTGGGAGAAGGCCCACAAGCTGAACCCCAATGACCCCAAGGACAACAACAAGACAGTCCCCGCCGGGGCCTCGCCCGGCGACCGGCACAAGGGCTACACATACATCGAGTATTACATCAACGAGCTGGCCGACATCCGTCTGGCCGAGCGGCTCACCGCCGACCGGCTGCGCACCTCCGATGGCAAGGAGGTCCCCAAGCCCGAGTGGAGCGCCCTGCCCAAGACCATCCCCGAACTCGTCGCCGACATCGACATGCAGAACGACAAGATCAAAAAGACCAATACGCGCGCGAGCTACATGGCCATCAGGACCCTGCGCATGGCCGGGCCCAAGGCCGCACCGGCCGCCGCGCCGCTGGTCAAGGTGCTGAACACCGACGACAATCGCAAGACACTCTTCGCCGCCTGGGCGCTGGGAGCCATCGCGGCGCACGCCGACGAGAAGATCGTGGTCCCGGCGCTCATCAAGCGGCTTGAACATCCCTACCCCGTCTCGAACTCCAAGTGGAAGTTCAATCCGGCCGGGTTCATCGCCTGGGCGCTGGGCTGCTACGGGCCGCGCGCCAAGGATGCCGTCCCGGCCCTGGCCAAGGCGCTGCACGGCAAGGATATCTGGGCTCGCCAGCCAGCGGCCTGGGCGCTCTCGCAGATCGGGAAGGATGCCGCACCGGCGACCGACGCGCTCATCAAGTCGCTGGGCGCCGTCGGCGGAGGGGGCTGGGGCTCCAAGCGCGACTGCCGCGTCCACGCCGCGCACGCGCTGGCCAATATCGGCAAACCCGCCGTCCCGGCACTGATTAGGGCCGTGGGAAGCGCGGGAGGCAAGAGCGGCGCACGTGCCGGCGCGGCCATGGCCCTGGCCATGATCGGCCCGGACGCCAAGGATGCGGCGACGGCGCTGATCGCGGCGCTAAAGAGCCCTGACCACTACCTCAAGAGCAAGGCGGCCGATGCGCTGGCCCGGGTGGCTCCGGGCGGGGCGGGCGTGGTTCCCGCCCTGGTCGCTGAGCTGGGTACCGCGGACTACGGCGCGCGCAACAACGTGGCCAAGGCGCTGGGCACTTGCGGTCCGGCGGCCAAGGGCGCAGTCGACGCGCTCAAGAAGACACTGACCGACAAGAAGAAGGAGATCCGTTACTCGGCGGCCAAGGCGCTGGGGGGGATAGGCAAGGACGCCGTGCCGGCGCTGGCCGAGGTGCTGGGAGGCCCGGGCGACGCCTGGCTGCGCTCCAAGTGCGCGCAGGCTCTGGGCTTCGCCGGCGCCGGCCCCGGGGCCGCGCAGGCGGTGCCCGCGTTGCAGAAGGCGCTGACCGACAAGAGCAAGTTGGTCCGCCGCGAGGCGGTCTGGGCGCTGGGCAGAATCGGCCCGGCGGCCAAGCTCGCCGCGCCTGGACTCGAGAAGCTCGCCAAGGACGAAGACTTCATCGTCCGAGTGGCGGCCGGCAAAGTGCTGGAGGCAATGAAGGCCCGGAAATAGGGCGCACGCATTCTGTCCTTCTGGGGGCAGGGGGCGAATGGCGCTTCCTCTTCTTCGCCAATGCGCTCTCGCGCCGCCTCAGCGCCGGCCGGTCACTTCCAGGTGGCCCAGTTGCACTCGATCATGTACTTCTTGCCGTCGACCTCGTAGTGAATCGCGAAGACCACCCAGGGGCTGGTCCGGCCGCGGTTTCTCTTCTTTATCCTCACCTTGGAGACGGCCGAGACCGCCACTTCGGCCGGGCGGCCAGCGGGGATGGTACCGGTCACCGGCGCGACCAAATCCAGGTACTTGCGTGATACCTCGGCCACGCGGACCTCGAACTTGACCGGCTTCCGCCCGCCCCTGAGCGTCATCTTGACCGTGAAGGGCTGCCCCTTCTTGGGTATTCCCCGCAGGCGCACCACGCTCACGCTGCGCTCCAGGGCGCCGAAGGCTTCCTCGCTGAGGGCCCCGGCCAGGTAGGCGCCGTCGAGCTTGCCGGCCTTCTTGACGATCTTGAAGGAGTCTATTTTCGTCCCGTCGGGCTTCAGGGCCCGCGCCGTAAGCGTCCCGCCGTCCACGCTGAAGAGGGTATAGTGAGTCCGCGAGTAGGAGGCGGCCAGGTGCGGCTTGGCGTCGAAGGGGATCGTCCGCGGGGCGCCCCCGCCGGCGGTGACAATGTGGGTGATAGGGTGTTTCTCGTTCCTGCCCGGCCAGAACATCGGCCGGAAGCGCAGGTAGCAGTGGCTGTGCCCGCTGATGACCAGGTCCACCCCGTGCTCCCGGAGGATGGGCAGGAGCTTCTGGCGTCCCCAGGCGGTGCGCCGCCAGCCCAGGTCGTAGATGGGCTCGTGCATGTAGACGACCTTCCAGTCGGCCCGTGAGGCGGCCAGGTCCTTCCGGCACCACTCCAGCATGACCGGGGTCTTGTGCTTCTGGGCCACTCTCCGGTGGAAGTTGGAGTCCAGGCACACGAAGTGGACGTTGGCGTAGTCGAAGGAGTAATAGGCTTCCTTCCCGGGCAGGGCGGTGACGTGCCGGTAGTAGACCCCGTCGCCCTCGTGGTTGCCGCGGGCGGTGAGGATGGGCAGGCGCTCGGCGATGCCGGCCAGCGGGTCGAAGAAGAACTCGCGGTAGTCCGGGTAATGGTCGTTGTTGACCATGTCCCCGTTGTGGAGCACGAAGGCCGGCTTGTGCTTCGCGAAGGCGGAGGCGACCTCGCGGTGCTCCCGGGGCGCGGAGCGGTTGTCGCCGTAGGCCACGAAGGTGAAGCTCTCCGGCTTCTCGGGGAAGGTCCGGAAGGAGCCTTGCTTCTTCTTGCCGGCGCAGGTTACTTCGTAACGGTAATCGGTCCCCGGCTTGAGATCCACCAGGTGCGCCTTGTAGACGCAGGCCTTGGCGTCGTTGGCCGGCATGGGGCCGCGCCGGGGCCGCACCTTGAGGTAGTCGAAGACGGTGGGCTTGACCTCGACCTGCTTCTTCAGCGCCCCGCCCCTCCCGTAGCGGACCAGCCCCCCGGCGGCCAGGTCGGAGGTCCAGACCACGGTCATGTGCGTCTTCCCGGGCTTCTGCAGCCAGGGCCCGCCGGTGAAGGCCTCGCCGCCCGCCGCCGGCGCGGCCGCCTCGGCCGGGAGCGCCGCGCATGCATGGAGGAGCAGCAGCAAGCCCACCGCGAGCCTCGGGCGAACTCTGGTACCGCGCGTCGGAGTCATTTCCGTTTCCCAGCCTCCCAGCCGACGGAGTATCAGGCCTTCCTATTCGACATTTCCCAGGACAGGTGCGGGACGTCGCTACTTCTTGGTGCCCTTCTTCCTGGTGAACACGTACAGCATGTTGGGCTCGCTGCAGATGTAGAGCGTGCCTGCGCTGTCCACGGTGACCCCTTCGGCTTGGGGGATGGCTGCCTTGAGCCCCGCCGAGCCGGCCGAGAGCGATAGGCGGCTGATCTCCTTGCCGTCAGGCGTGCACTCCACCAGACAGGCCGACTCGTGGCTGAGAACCAGCAGGTGCCCGCTGGGGGCGTGCCAGTAGAGATCGGAGATGTCCCGGAGCTTGAGCGCGTCCTTCTCGGCGTCCCATGGGTTAGTGATCTCCGCCTTGCCCTTCTCGACGTTCTCGCGTGATATCTTGTAGACCTTCTTGGGGTCCTTTTCCTTGGCCAGGTAGAAGTACTTGGTCACCGGGTCGTAGGCCACTCCCTCCAGGCCCATGTTGCCGGCGTCCTTGGGGTCGATCAGTACAAGCTTCCCACGGGAGCGTTTGACCTTCTTGGTGTCTTTGCCTATGGAAACGATGCAGACCGTACGGCGTTTCTCCTCGACAATGGCGTACTTGCCCCCGCCCAGGTAGGCGATCCCCTCCGTGTCGCTAAAGCCGGAGAGCATGATCTCGCGCAGGTTCTTGTTTGTCCCGGTGATCTCGTAGACCCGCTTGGGTTTGTTGGTGACCACAAAGAAGCTCTTGGTGTCCGGATTGTAGGCGATGCCCGAGGCGTTCTTCTTGATCCCCTCGATGCGCGTGGGGCCGGACTTCAGGACGTAGCCGTCCAGGCCCAGCGACTTGAGCCGGGGCTTGGACTTCGGTTTAGCGGTCTCGCCCGCGCTCCCTACGCCGCAGCACAGGCCCAACACAAAGAGCACGGGTGCGAGCAGGGCTCTAACAGCGACACCCCCTCGAGCGCCAGTCATCATCGCCACTCCGGTCGTCATTGCGTGTTCCCCCGAAGAACGCCGTCCACCCTGGAAATCATAGGATTGCGTGAAGTCCATGCAAGGCAGAAAGTCGTGCCTGGGGGGCAGGCCAATAAGGACGTCGATTGTCCTGGTGCGCTTGCGCGACAGGCGGGGCGGCGGGCGAGAGCGCAAAGAGCTCGCGGGCGAGCGGCGAATCACCTATAATCTGGGGAGCCGCTCGAGGTGCCCTTCCGCGGTCGGAAGTGCGCGCGCTCAAGTGAGATGAGGGGGCTGCCGTGA
>CBDUSI010000089.1:0-18858 GCA_965370045.1 uncultured bacterium
GGGCCAGGCGGAGCGCCCCGGGCAGCGCCGCGCCCGCGCCCCCGCCGGCCAGGCCCGCGTAGCTGGCGGTGTGGTGCGGCGCGCGGAAGGGCCGGGTGGCGACCAGCGCCGCGCCGGGCGCTATCAGCCCGGCCACCGAGTGGACCCGGGTGGTCTCCAGCGCTTCCTCCAGGGTCATGCGCGGGAGGATGCCGGGGAGCCGCGCGGCCAGCATGCTCTTGCCGCTGCCCGGCGGGCCGATCATGAGCAGGTTGTGGCCACCGGCGGCGGCGATGGTCAGGGCGCGCTTGGCGCTGGCCTGGCCGCGGACGTCGGCGAGGTCCGCCGCGCCCTGGGCCGCGCAGCGCATGGCCGTTTCGACGTCCGCGGTGCAGCGTTCGAGGTCCAGCTTGCCGGTCAGGAAGCCGGCCGCCTCGGGCAGGCTTCGCGGGGCGTAGACCGCCAGGCCCTCGACCACCGCGGCCTGGGCGGCGGTCGCCTCGGGGACCAGGATGCCCTCCAACCCCGCCGCGCGGGCGGCCAGCGCCGCGGGCAGCCCGCCGCGCACCGGCCGCAGCGCGCCGTCCAGGGCCAGCTCGCCGAGGAGCATGAAGCGCTCGGCGCGCGCCAGGTCGAGTTGTCCGCCGGCGGCCAGCACCGCGACGGCGATGGCCAGGTCGAAGGCCGGGCCCTCCTTGCGGAGGTCGGCGGGCGCCAGGTTGACGGTGACCCTGCGGGGCGGGAAGCGATAGCCGGAGTTGAGCACCGCGCTTTTCACCCGCTCGCGGCTCTCCTTGACTGCCGCGTCGGGCAGGCCCACGACAGTGACCGCGGGCAGGCCGCCGGAGATGTCCACTTCGACCTCGACGATCCGGGCGTCGAGGCCCACCAGCGCGGCGCTGAGCGTCTTGGCCAGCATTCCCGGTCCGGGTTACCCGCGGTAGGTGGCCATGTTGACGCCGTCGACCACCAGCCCGGCACGGACCGCGTAGCGGTAGAAGGTCTGCAGGCCGCCGAGCTCCACGCGGCTGAGGTCGTACTGGAAGGTGCGCATCATGGAGGCCATGAGCAGTTCGGGATCGACGCCCAGGCGGACGGCCTCCACCTCGGCGACCTCGATGGCCCGGCGCAGGCCGTCGCGCTTGGCGACCACCAGGTCCTTGTCCAGGCCCTCAAGCTGCGCGCCGGCGCGCGCCGCCCAGACCCCGTACACGAAGGGCAGCCGGGCCAGCTTCCACCACAGCTCGCCCAGGTCGAAAACCTGCACCGCGCCAGGTGGAACCGGCACGCCCAGCTCCGCGCCGGCCACCCAGCCGTCGAGGGTCTCGTCCGCGGCGGCCCCCTCGGGGCCCGCGGCCACCCACTCGGGGGTCACCCCGAAGTTCTCCTTGAGGAAGATGGCCGCCAACGCGGCCAGCGCCGGCTCGTGAGGATCGACCCCCACCCGCTGCTGGTTGCCCAGCCCGGTGCGGGCCACGAATAGCCCGCAGCCCGCGGCCATCCTGGCGGTGACCGACATGTCCGGCAGGAGCACCAGCCCCGGCCGGCGGAAGTAGTCGATGGAGGGAATCAGGGCCACGTCCAACTCGTCGGCGGCCAGGCGCGCGGAGAGCTCCGCCCCGGAGGCGAAGATCACCCGGTGCCGGGGGCCCTCCACGCCCAGAGTGTAGACCATCACCTTGGCGTAGTAGCACGGCTGGCAGCCGATCAGGAACTTCTTGGCCACGAACGTCCCTCCAGTACGGGGGAGAGTATGGCAGATATGCCGGGAAAGTGCAACAGAAATAGGAGGGCCGCGACCGGACGATCCCGCCGGAGAGGGCGCTCAGGGGAACAGCTCTCCGTAGTCGATCACCCTGCCGTCGCGGACCAGGAAGTAGATGTTGCCGGACTCGTCCGAAGGAAAGTGGTCCGGCGGGCCAGTATCGCTGTACCACAGCACTTTTTCCGAGCCGTTCGGCTCCACGCCCAGCATTTGCATCCACTCCGCAACCGACGCGTAATCACTTTGCACATCGCCCATGCGCACCACCTTCGGAGGCCCCAGCAGCTCGCGCAGGCGCTTCTCGGTAAACTCCTTGTGGTTCTCTCGGAAGAAATGGGAAGCTTCGTAGATTGCCACGCCGTCGCAGGTGCGCCGGTAGCGGTATGCGTGATACCTGAAGCGAACCAGCTCCCAGTTGGCCAGCGTCCACCAGCCGGCGAAGGCGACCAGCGCCCCCAGGGCCCCGAAGATGATCCAGCACCACCGGGATTCGCGCCGCCGGCCCCGAAGTGGCGCCGTCGCCAGGGAATCGCCCGGCTTGCCGCTTGCCTCGGAGGCACCACCGGTTTCCATTCATGGACTCCGTAAACGTTCTTGGCCGCGCTACTGCGGGTCGATCCACACCGGGCTGGTCCAGGCCATGCCCGGCCACTCCAGCGGCAGCTGCACGACGCGCGCGTAGTAGACCACCGGGCCGGTGAACTCCTCTTCGAGAGTCACCTCCGCGTCGCTGGTCAGTTGGGGGACGCCTTCGGTGATCAGGGCGGCCTTCCTGACGATCTCGGTGCGCGGCGACACCGACTCGATAATCCTGAACCCGTCGTCGGCGCCGAAGCGGTGGCGCAGCACGTCGACGCGAACCAGCATGTCCGTGCCCCAAACATTGAGACGCACGGGCAGCCTGGCGCCCGGCTTGCGCCTGGCCTCCCCCCCCATCCCCACGCCGTCGACCGAGAACTCCAGGAGGATGCGCTCTCCGGTGGTGGCGTAGCAGTGGCGGGCC
Source organism: uncultured bacterium (assembly GCA_965370045.1). GTDB lineage: Bacteria > Planctomycetota > SZUA-567 > JAKLDR01 > JAKLDR01 > CAZONU01. The sequence continues at coordinate 2,748 of CBDUSI010000089.1, forward strand.
TTGACGGCGTCGAAGATGCCCTCGCGGGTGAGCTCCTCCGCGAGGACGGCGGCGATGCCCCCGTGCCGGCGGCCGCCCTGGCCGGAGTGCTCGTCCGAGGAGCCGATGACACCTATCCGCCGCCCGGCGGTCCAGTAACTCTGCGCGTAGAAGGGCCCCGGCACCGAGCAGTTGGAGCGCCGCTCGAGGTTGCGCATGCGGTTGAACTCGTAGGCCAGGATGTGGTGCGGGTCGTAGAGCTCGCTCTGGCCGTGGTGGCCGTAGATCTCCATCACCGGGCGCAGGCCCTTGTCGTCCTTTACGGCGTCCAGGTCCACCGCGCAGCCGATGTCGCCCTCGGGCGGCAGGTTCTGCCAGCCCATCCCGGTATGGTGGGGAAGCAGCATGCAGTTCCGGGGCTCGGCTTCGATCTTGGCGGTGCTCTCCCGAGACTCTTCCATGCTGCCGCGCGGGTAGCAGCCGGGCCGCAGCCGGCAGCGCAGGAAGGCTTCCTCGTCGCGGAAGTAGGCGTTATGGTGGCCGGTCCAGTGGCCGGGGTTGCGCTCGTCGCCGAACAAAGTCACGAACTCGCCCGGGCGATGGGCCGCGCGGGCCCACTCAATGGTCTGCTGGTAGCCGCCGTCGCCCAGAGCCTCGCAGTGGTCCGCGGTGCAGGCGAAATCCAACCCGGAGACCTCGCGGGCGTAGCCGTAGGGGTCGCAGCCCATTCCGTCGCCGGAGCAGGTGGTGTGAATGTGAGTGTCTCCCCAGTAAGGGCCGCGTGCGCCCTCCGCGACCCGGACCGCGTTGGAGACCGTCTCTCCCATCCGGAAGCGGTGAACGCCTTCGGTCTCGATGGTGACCGGCACGCGGACGCTCCCGGTGAAGCTGAGCCCCTCGGCAACTGGCCCCACGCCGACGAGTTCCAGGGACTGGTTTTCGTAACGCGTCGCCGAACGGTTCTCGAAGCGGTCCAGCGAAACCACCAGCACCTCGAACTCCCGACCCGGCTCGGCGCCGGAGGGAACGATGACCCTCAGCGCCCGGGCCTCTCCAGGCTGGGTGACGATCTCGGGCGCCTTCTCCGGGGCCGCGTTCTTGACTCGGACGTAGAGTGTCTCGGTCTCGGCGACGTAGGGCGCGGGGGTGTTGGCGTAGGTGATCTTCACCTCGCCGCCCGCGGGGACGCGGCCTTCTGCCAACCTAGCGCTAAAGAGCCGTCCGTGGCGGGTGCGCCCCTCCGGGAAGAAGGGGTTGCGCTCAGTGATCCCGACCTCGAAGCGCGCCCCGTCGGCCGAGGCCGACACGTAGTGGTCCCCATCGGGGTCGGAACTCTGCACCTTGCGCGTGAAGCTCGGCCCGGAGATCAGCAGCCAGGAGTTGGGGAACTGGACCTCGATGGCGTCGCCGGATTTGAGCTCATCGTCGGGCCGGACGGTGAGTTCCACGCTGCAGCGTTCGGCGACCTTGAAGGGGTTGTTGACGACTTCGGCGGTGACGGCCATGAAGTGTCTCCTCCGGGGCTGGGACGCGGGGCCATTCTTTCACGCCCCGCGTCCACTGTCAAGCGCCGCGGGGCGGGCTTGATTGCGCGCCCGGAGCGGGGTAAGCTGCACGCCCGAGAGGAGACTGACATGGCGGAAATAGTCGAGACCAAGGACGCTCCCGCGCCGCAGGGGCCCTACTCGCAGGGAATCCGCGCCGGGGACTTTTTCTTCCCTGCCGGACAGGTGCCCATTGACCCGGCCACCGGCGAGGTCGTTGGCGCCGATGACGCGGGAGTTGCCGCGGAGCGAACGCTGAAAAACCTCGGCGCGATACTCAAGGCCGCCGGGGCTTCTTATGACAACGTGGTCAAGGTCACGCTGTACCTCGCGGACATGAACGACTTCGCGGCGGTCAACGAGGTTTACGCGAAGTACTTCGGAGAGGCCAAGCCGGCGCGCGTCTGCGTGGAGTGCTCGCGACTGCCCAAGGACGTCAAGCTGGAAATCGACGCGGTGGCCTACCTGGGATGAGACGACCGGAGGAGGTTGCGATGAAGAAGGCAATGGTAGCTTTCCTGTGCGGCGCGGGGGTCGTAGCCCTGGTGGTGGCCGCGGAAGCGGCGGCGGCGAAGAAGAAGAAAGTCTCCCGCCCCAAGTACAGCAACGCCCGGCACGGCTTCAGCATTGAAACCCCGCTGTTCGCGGACGTGCCCAAGGGCAAAAGCCTTACGCTGGCCGCCTTCAAGGCACCGGTCAGTAAGGCCTCCTCCAGCAATGTCAACATCCTGATTCAGAAGAGGAGCACCTCTATCGACGCATATGATAAGCTCACGCTCAAGGAGTTAAACGCGATGGGCGTCACGATCAACAGCAAGAAGAGGTCCAAGGTCGGCGGGCTCGACGCGCTGCACCTGGACTGCGAGGGGAAGATGGTCGGCCGTGAGCTGCGCTTCCTCTCGCTGGCCGTTTTCAAGAAGGACGAGGTCGTTCTCGTGACCTGCACGGCACTGAAGAGCGAGTTCAAGGGCGTGGAGAAGGAGTTCCGCGCCTGCCTGGCCAGCTTCAAGCTGACGCCCTGACCATCCATGATGGACTGCTACTACTTCCGCTGGTTGAGATAGTCCCGCACGAAGAAGCTGGCCATGGTGCCGTCGCCGACGGCGGTGGCAATCTGCGCCTTGGCTCCGCTGCGACAGTCGCCGGCCACGAAGAAGCCGGGCTTGTCGGTCTCGACGGTGCCCGGCCTGGTCGTCAGGAACTTCCACTGGTCGAACTCGGCGTAGCCCTCGAAGCACTGGGTGTTGGGCACTCGGCCGATGAACACGAACACGCCCTCGACCGGCGCGCACTGCTCGGCGCCGCTCTGCTTCTCGCGGACGTTGATGCACTTGATGGCGCCCTTCCCGTCGGCCTTGATGGACTTCACCTCGTGGTTGTAGTTGACCTTGACGCGCCCGTCGGCCAGAAGCTCCTCGACCATCTTCTTCTGGGCGGAAAGCTCGCCGCGGCGGTGGAAGAGGTGAATCTCCTTGACGAACTTGAGCAGGAACAGCGACTCCTCCACCGCGGTGTTGCCGCCGCCGACCACCGCGATGGTCTTGTTACGGAAGAAGGGACCGTCGCAGGTCGCGCAGTAGCTGACCCCCCGGCCGCTGAGCTCCTTGTCGCCGGGCACCCCCAGTCGGCGGTAGTCGCTGCCCGAGGCGGCGATCACCGTCGGGGCGCGAAAAACGGTGTCGCCGGCCAACACCTCGTGCATATCACCGTCGTCGCGGATGCCGGTGATCTCCAGGGGGTGGACCACCTCGGCCCCGAAGCGCCGCGCCTGGTGGGTGAGCTTCTCGGCGAGCTCCGGCCCGCTGATCCCCTGGGGGAAGCCGGGGTAGTTCTCGACCTCGTTAGTCGTGTTGATTTGCCCGCCGGGCTGGCCCTTGTCTATGACAATGGTGGCGATCTCCTCGCGGGCCAGGTACAGCGCTGCGGTCAGGCCCGCGGGGCCGGCGCCGACTATGACGCACTGGGCCTCAACGACGGCGGGGAGTTTCTTGCCGAAGAAGACCTTGAGCTCGCAGGGCCCCGGGCGGATCAGCGTCCGGCCCGGCGCCTCCACGGTGGGCAGCGCTGGGGTGCCGTAGCCGATTTCCGCGGCGCGCCCGGCGGCGTCCTCCGAGGCGGCCACGTCCAGTTCTTCGAACTCGATCTCGTTGGCCGCCAGCCACTCCTTGACTTCCTGGCAGTCAGGACAGTCCGGCTGGGTGTAGAGCTTGGTGCTCATCGCGCGTTCCTAACTGATGCGAACATATTTCAATTCCGTAAGAAGTTCCCGCCGCCGCGGCTCACTCGAAGAGGCGCACGTGCTGGACCAGCTTCCACATCTGGATTATCTCCTGGGCGGGAACCCGGGCCTCCTCGTAGGAGCGGTTCAGTGGCACCAGCCGCACCTGGTTGGCCTCGAAGTAGACCTGCTTGAAGGTGGAGAACTCGTCGGTGCGCATGAAGGCGTAGTCCCCGCTGCGTGGTGGGCGCTGGGCGAAGACCACGATGTCCCCCGGCACGAAGCTGTCCGAGCCCGGCGAGGTCATCGAGTCACCGAAGACCCGGCAGGCGAAGCAGGGCACGTCGACCAGCGGCACCTGGATGACCATGTCACTGAGGCCCACCGGGTGCCCGCCGTCGTCGAAGTCGATGGTGTAGCCCGCGCTGGTCTCGAAGACCGGGACGGTCATGGTCTTGATCCCCGCCACCCCCAGGTCCTCGGCTCCCGAGCCCGGGCGGGGCAGCGGCCAGGTGGTCATGGCCGCCAGTTTGACGGCCTCCATCTCGATGGACTCCACGGTGGTGCCCAGGGCCTCGGCGACCCGGGCCAGCGTGTTGTGTCGCGGCTCGCAGTGCCCCTTCTCTATGCGCGAGAGGTTGGGCTGCTTCACGTTGCAGGCATTGGACAGGTCCGACTGCCGCAGTCGAGCGTTCTCGCGCAGCTTCTTGATGACCCTGCCGATCTCCCCAGCCATGCCTCCGCCCTCCTGAGAATAGCCTTTGACCCGACCCTGTTGCTCTACATATATCACAGTATCGCGGAAAAGTCAACCGAAAGTGATAAAACAGGCTTGATGTGAAAGCCTAAATGATTAGGAAGCAACGGGTTATAGCTTATTGGCACCCGTTTCCGAGCTGACTGTGCGCCGGGCAGGAGTGGCCTACGCCGTTCCCAACAGTTCCCTGACCGCCTTGCCGTGGTCCGGCTGTTTGAGCAGATGTTCGCCGACCAGGATCGCGTCGACGCCCAGGTCCTCCAACTGCCTGACGTTCTCGCGGGTCTTAATGCCGCTCTCGGAGACCACGATCTTGCCATCGGGAACCTTGGACCTGAGGCGCGCGGTGACGTCGAGACTGGTCACCAACTGGTCGAGGTTGCGATTGTTGATGCCGATGATCTCGGCGCCGACCTCCAGGGCGCGTTCCAGTTCGGACTCGTTGTGGATTTCGACCAGTGCGTCCAGACCCAGCTCGCCGGCCAGCTTGTAGAGCTCCGCGAACTCGCCATCGCGCAGGAAGCGCACGATGAGCAGCACCGCGTCGGCCCCGAGCGCCGCGCTCTGGTAGAGGTGGTAGGGCGTGAGCATGAAGTCCTTGCGAAGCACCGGCAGGCCGGTGGCCCGGCGGGCTTCGATCATGTCGTCCAGCGAGCCCTGGAAGTGGCAGCGGTCGGTGAGCACCGAGAGCGCCCGCGCCCCGGCGGCCTCGTACTCCTTGGCGATCTGGTCGGGGTGATAGTGATGGAGAATCACCCCCGCCGAGGGGCTGGCCCGCTTGCATTCGGCGATCAGCGAGACGCCCGGTTCTTTCAGCGCGTCCCTGAAGGAGCGCCGGCCCTCGCGGGCCTCCCGGGCCTTGGGCTCCAGCTCCTCCTGGGGCGTCCGCGCCTCGGCGAAGCCCACCTCGCGGAGCTTGCACTCGCGCATCTCCGCCAGGAAGTTGTAGTGCTTGCGCATCTCCGCCTCGGCCAGCTTGATCTCCTCGTGGAGGTCCTCCAGCGCGTTGCGGATGGGGTCGGGCAGGTTGCCGTGATCCAGCACCGCCCCGGGCACCCGGGTGCCGATCTGGGTTACTACCCGGCCGGGCACGCCGACCACTGTGCTCTCGGCGACGACGTCATAGACCACCACGCTGCCCGCGCCGATGCGGGTGTATTTGCCGATGCGGATGTTGCCCAGCACGCTGGCCCCGGCGCCGACCACCACGCCTTCCTCCAGGGTGGGGTGGCGCTTGCCGCCGGCCTCGCCGGTGCCTCCCAGAGTGACCCCCTGGAAGAGCGTGCAGTTGTCGCCGATCTCGGCGGTCTCGCCGATGACCACGCCCATGCCGTGGTCGATGAATACCCCCCGGCCGATGGTAGCGCCGGGATGTATCTCAAGGCCGGTGCACAAGCGGGAGACCTGGCTGAGCAGCCGGGCCAGCAGCTTGAGCCCCAGCCTGGCGTGCAGCCAGTGGGCCACGCGGTGCATCACCAGGGCCTGGAAACCGGAGTAGCACAGCAGGCGCTCCAAGACGCCTCCCGCCGCCGGGTCGCGGCCCCTGATTGCGTGGAAGTCCCCGCGGATCTCGTCCAGCACTGTCGGCTTTCCCCTCCCCTGGAAAACCCGATGGTAGCCCCGAGCTGCGAAGTTTCAAGGGGAGCGGGCAGGAGGGGCGTACTCCCCGCCGGGAGCCGCCCCTTTCGCGACGTCCGGCCGCGCGGAGGAGCATCAGCGGCAAGTGCCCGTTGTCGAGAAAGCTTCTGAATTGCAGTGCTCAGGCATAAGTGGTTTATTCGTCATATGTTATGATGATAACTTATGGGGCGCGGCCTTTGCGAATGTGTGTCGCGGCGCGGGAGCCTGGGACCCGATGGCCGGAGCGAGAGGCCCCGCCTTCTGACAGGATCGCCCTCGCTGGCATTGGCACCAAATGGGCGCAACCTGCTGGCGCGCTTACCCTTCGAGAATAGAGACCCGGTCCAGCATGCGGCGAGCTTCTTGACGGTCGGCTGCGGCGACATATAATCCGGCGCTCGTCGTGGGCCAGCAAGCCGATGCCGGGAGCCAACTGACAGCAGTGAGCGCCTTGCGGGAATTAACCAAGGGACTCATCAAAGAGAACCCTCTCTTTGTCCTGGTGCTGGGGCTGTGCCCCTCGCTGGCGGTGACCACCAGCATAACCAATGCGGTGGGCATGGGCGCGGCGGTGATATTCGTCCTGACCTGCTCGAACATGATCATCTCGGTTTTCCGGCGGCTGTTCCCCCCGAAGGTCCGCATCCCCTGCTTCATCATCGTCATCTCCACGTTCGTGACCATCGTGCAGAAGGTAATGCAGGCATACTTTCCGGACCTGGACGAGGCCCTGGGCATCTTCATCCCGTTGATAGTGGTCAACTGCGTGATCCTGGGGCGCGCCGAGGCCTTCGCCGGCAAGAAGGGCGTGGCCGCCAGCGCCTTCGACGGGCTGGGCATGGGGCTGGGCTTCACGCTGGGGCTGGTGTGGGTCAGCCTCTTCCGGGAAATCTTCGGCGCCTGGCAGCTGTGGGGCGTGCCCATCAGCATGAAGGGCTTCAACCCCGCGGCGGTGCTGATCATGGCCCCGGGGGCGTTCCTGGTGCTGGGCCTGAGCCTGGCCTTCTTCCGGATGCTCGGCGCGCGCAGCAAGGCGGCGGTCGCCGCCCAGACGGCGGGCGTCGCGCTCGACGAGGAGCCGATCTTCGGCCCCACGCTGGTCAAGCAGTTCAAGGCGAAGGCCGCCGCCGCCGAGGCCAGGAAGAAGCCGGCCGACGAGAAGGACGGGGGAGAGTAGGCCGTGGTTTACTTCAAGCTCTTCTTCGGAGTGGTCTTCGTCAGCAACCTGGTCCTGGCCCAGTTCCTGGGACTGTGCCCCTTTATCGGCGTCTCCAAGAAGCGCAGCTCCGCGGTGGGCATGGGCCTGGCGGTCACCTTCGTGATCACCCTGGCCGCGGTGGTCTGCCACCTGCTCTTGGTGGGGGTCCTCAGGAATCCCGCTCTCGAACACCTGAAGCTGGACGGGTTCCTGCAGGTAAGCATTTTCATCCTGGTCATCGCCACGCTGGTGCAGTTCGTGGAGATGGTCATTCAAAAAGTAAGTCCCCCGCTCTACCGCGCGCTGGGCATCTACCTCCCGCTGATCACCACCAACTGCGCGGTGCTGGGCGTGACCCAGCTCAACATGAAGTTCGCCGGTGCGCCCGACGGCCTGTTGCAGGCCACCATCCAGGGCTTCGGCGGCGGGGTGGGCTTCATGATCGGCATGATCCTGATCAGCTCCATACGCGAGGATCTGGAGGGCGCGGACATTCCCGAGAGCCTCAAGGGCGTGCCCCTGGCCTTCGTGATCACCGCCAGCCTGGCGCTGGCTTTCCTGGGCTTTGCGGGGATGGTATAGCGATGTCCGCATCGGCCTCGCTGTTCACCTGCCTGGCGCCGCTGGCGGCCGCCGCTCCCGCGACGACCGTCGAGACCGTCGCTTGGGGCGCGGGCATCATGGCCGTGATCGGCGGCGGGTTGGGCATGCTGCTGTTCATCGCCTCGCGGGCCTTCGCCGTGAAGATCGATCCCCGCGTCGAGCAGGTGCTGGCCGCGTTGCCCGGGGTTAACTGCGGCGGCTGCGGGCTGCCCGGCTGCGCGGCTTACGCCGAGGGGGTGGTGAAAAGCGGCATGGGTGTGGACCTCTGCGCGCCCGGCGGCCCGGAGACCGCCAAGGCCATCGCCGGGGTCATGGGCGTGGTCTTCGACGAGTCCGACCGGAAGGTCTCCGTGCTGGCCTGTCGCGGCACCCGCGAGTTTACCAAGGACAAGTTCGAGTACTTCGGAATCGATGACTGCCGCGCCGCCGCGCTGGTCCACGAGGGGCCCAAGGGCTGCCGCTTCGGGTGCCTGGGGCTGGGCTCCTGCGTGCGGGCGTGCCCCTTCGGCGCGCTGGTCATGGGCGCCGACGGCATCCCCCACGTCATCGAGGAGCTCTGCACCGCCTGCGGCAAGTGCGTCACGGCCTGCCCGCGGGACCTCTACACGTTGCGCGGGGAGAAGCAGACCGTGGTGGTGGCCTGCGCCTCGCACGACGCCGGCAAGGTCGTCAACAAGGTCTGCAAGGTGGGCTGCATCGCCTGCAAGAAGTGCGAGAAGTCCTGCAAGTTCGAGGCGATCAGGGTGATCGACGGCCTGGCCACCATCGACTACGAGAAGTGCAAGAACTGCGCGGCTTGCGTGAAGGCCTGCCCGCGGGGCATCATCCTCAACTTCCGTCAGGCCCGGCGCGCGCGCCAGGAGCGCCTGGAGGCCGAGCCGGCCGGGGAGAAGAGGTAGACCCCATGCATCTCTTCGGCCTGCCCACCTTCCGCGGCGGAACCCACCCGCCGGATAAGAAGGAACTCTCCAAGGACGTCGCGGTCGAGGCTTTCCCGATCCCGCCGCTTCTGGCCCTCTCGCTGGCCCAGGGGCTGGGCGCGCCGGCCAAGCCGGTGGTGGCCGCCGGTGATCGCGTGCTGCGCGGGCAGCTGATCGCCGAGCCCGGCGGCTTCGTATCCGCGGCGCTTCATGCCTCGACCAGCGGGACGGTCAAGCACATCGGCGAGTGTCCCCACCCGGTGGGCCTGCGCGCCAACGCGATCTTCATCGAGCCGGACGGCGCCGACGAGTGGCACGCGCAAGCCTGCGCCGCGCTCAACGACCAGGGGGTCGCCGCGCTCTCGGCCAAGGAAATCATCGCCAAGGTGTCCGCCGCCGGCCTGGTGGGCATGGGCGGCGCGGCCTTCCCCACGCACGTCAAGCTCAGCCCTCCGCCGGACAAGAAGATCGATACGGTCATCATCAACGGCTGCGAGTGCGAGCCTTATCTCACTTCCGACTACCGCCTGATGCTCGACCGGCCGGAGGACATCGTCCGCGGGCTGCGCCTCTTCGTGAAGGCCGTCGGCGCCTCAAAGGGCATCATCGGCGTGGAGGCCAACAAGCCCGACGCCCACGAGCGGCTGGTGCGCGAGGTGCGCGGCGTCGAGGGCCTGTCCTGCAAGATGGTCGCGGTCAAGTACCCGCAGGGCGCCGAGAAGCAGCTCATCAAGGCGCTGCTGGACCGCGAGGTGCCCTCGGGCGGGCTGCCCATGGACGCCGGCGCCCTGGTCCAGAACGTGGGCACCGCCGTGGCCATGGCCGAGGCGGTGTACCTGGGCCGGCCGCTCACCGAGCGCGTGGTCACCGTCTCCGGCGAGGGCATCGAGCGGCCCGGGAACCTGCTCTGCCGCGTCGGGGTGCCGATCAGCGCGCTGCTGGCGGCCCGCGGGGTGCGGCCCGGCGCCCGGCGGCTCATTTCCGGTGGGCCGATGATGGGCCTGGCCCAGTGGACCGCCGAGGTCCCGGTGCTCAAGGGCACCAGCGGGGTGCTGGTACTCGACGAGCCCGCCCCGCCGGAGCACACCGTCTGCATCAACTGCGGCCGCTGCGTCGAAGGCTGCCCCGCGAACCTCATGCCCAACCGCCTCTCGATCCTCGGCGAGCGCGGGCGCTTCGGCGACATGATGGAGTCCAACATCCTGGACTGCATCGAGTGCGGGGTCTGCACCTACCAGTGCCCCGCCAAGCGGCCCATCATCCACTGGATAAAGCAGGGCAAGAGCGAACTGCGCCTGGCCAAGATCAAGGCCGAGGCGGAGAAGAGGAAGAAAGAGACCCCGGAAGGAGTCCCGGCCAAGTGAGCCCGGAAGCACAGAAGACGGCGGGCATGCCCGACAAGTGGCTGGTGGCCACCAGTCCCCACGTGCGCTCGCCGGAGACGGTGAGCCAGATCATGTGGACGGTGGCCCTGGCCCTGGTGCCGGCCTGCGTGGCCGGGCTGGTGGTCTTCGGCTGGCACGCCGGGGTGGTCATCCTCCTGGCGGTGGCCGGGGCGGCCCTCAGCGAGGCGCTCGTCCAGAAGATGCTCAAGAAGCCGGTGACCGTCTCGGACGGCAGCGCGGTGGTCACCGGACTGCTGCTGGCCTGCTGCCTGCCGCCGGACGTCAAGTGGTACGTGCCGCTGGTCGGCTCCTTTGTGGCCATCTTCATCGGCAAGCAGGTCTTCGGAGGGCTGGGCCGCAACTACTTCAACCCCGCGCTCCTGGGCCGGGCCTTCCTGCAGTTCGCCTTCGCCAACCAGCTCAGCCGGCCGCAGTGGCCCATGCTGATGCGCAAGCCGCTGGTGGACTCGCTGGCCGGCAACATCTTCAAGGTCGGCTCGGGCGCCACCGACGCCATAAGCGTGGCCACCCCTCTGGGGGCGGTCGGGCCCTCGGCGGACGTGGCCGCGGCTACGCCGCTGGAAGCGGTCGGCAACGCCCTGCATATGCGGGGCTTCGACCAGCTGGACGTGGCCCGCGACCTGGCCCTGGGCAACATCCCTGGCTGCATCGGGGAGGTCAGCAAGCTGGCGCTGCTGCTCGGCGGGCTGATCCTCATCGCCAACCGCTACATCAACTGGCGGCTGCCCCTGGCCTACATCCTGGCCACCGTCGTCGCGGTGCTGCTCCTGCCGGTGCGCATCAAGACCGGCGTCGACGCCGCCGGGGCGGACGTTTTCGCTTGGACCGGCCTGTACGCCGGGCAATGGAAGGTGGTCGGGGAGTTGGCCGTGGTCCATCTGCTTTCCGGGGGGCTCTTCCTGGGTGCCTTCTTCATGATCACCGACATGGTCACCAGTCCGACGACCTCCAAGGGGCAGGTGATCTACGGGATCGCCGCGGGGCTGCTGGTGGCCCTTATCCGCGTCTACGGCGGCTATCCCGAGGGGGTCTGCTACAGCATACTCCTGGTCAACGCCGCGCGGCTGGTGATTCAGCGTTACTCCGTCCCGCGCGTCTTCGGGACCAGGTTGCGGAAGGCCTGAGCGATGCCCAACTGGCTGCGCTACCCACTGACCCTGGCGGTCCTCGCCGCCATCGCCGGCGGCGGGCTGGCCTTTGTGGAGGTGGCCACCAGCGAGCGGGTCAGGGAGCAGAAGAAGCGCAAGCTCAGCGCGGCCTTCAAGCAGGTGCCTGGCTATAAAGACAACCGCGAGCTGGAAACGCCGAAAGAGCTGAAGAAGAAGTACGACAAGGACGAGAAGTGCTTCGAGGTCCTCGGCGCGGGCGGCGAGGTCATCGCCTACGCCGCGCAGGTCAGGTGCGTGGAGCCGCGCTGCTACAACGGCAGCGACCCCATCGTCCTGGTGGTGGTCGTGGACCAGGCCCTCGAGAAGGTGCTCCTGGTGCGCAGCACCCAGAACAAGGAGACCCCCGGGCTGGGCGCCCGCGTGTCCGACAAGGCCGCCCGCAAGTCGCTGGCCTCCATGGCCGGCATCGAGAAGGTCAAGCTCCCGGAGCGCGACTACGACTTCCTCGACAAGTTCATTGATCGCCCGACCGACCAGCTGAGAATCAAGAAGGGCGACCTTGACGGCATCAGCGGGGCCACGGTATCCTCGAAGGCGGTGGCCGGCGGAGTGCGGCGGGCCGTCGAGTTCCTGAAAGCGGTCACCGCCAAGCGCTAGCGCGGTCCGCCCGCGATCTGGAATCCAGGCGTCGCGAAGAGGAGATCGCTCATGGACCTGTGGGAAGCCCTGCGCACCCGCCGGAGCATCCGCGCCTATAAGCCCGACCCCGTGCCCCGGGAGGCCATCGAGAAGGTGCTGGAGGCCGCGCGCATCGCCCCCAGCGCGGCCCACCGCCAGCCCTGGCACTTCTACGTGGTGACCGACCCCGCCAGGCGCCAGAGCCTCAAGGCGGCATACGGCAAGGAGTGGTTCTGGGGTGCGCCGGCCTGCATCGCCGCCTGCGCCAGGCCCGGCGAGGCCTGGAAGCGGGGCGATCAGATCAACTACGCCTGGGTGGACGTGGCCATCGCCTTCGACCACCTGACCCTGGCCGCCCACGCCGAGGGCCTGGGCACCTGCTGGATCGGGGCCTTCAAGCCCGCGGTGCTCCGCGAACTGCTGGAGATTCCCGAAGACCTCGAGCCGGTGGCGCTCACCCCCCCTGGGCTACCCCGCCGAGGACGGCAAGTTCAATGAGCGCAAGCCGCTCGACGAGATCACTACCTGGGTGTAGGAGAGTCTTTTGAGATACGCGCCCCTCTTCGTCAGCTTGCTGCTTGCCTCGCCAGTCGCGGCCGGCGAGGCCCGCAAGAAGCAAGTCGCCGTCCTGGTCCTGGAGCGCACCGTCACCGAGTTCGGCGTCAAGCCCGTCAAGAAGGGGGAGAAGCGCGAGAAGCCTGCCGCCCCCGGGAAACCGAAGATAGTCAAGCTCTCGACCCGCCGATACACCGTGAAGCTGGCCCCCGGGCGCCTGCGCGAGCACTGCGCGGATACCGGCGAGGTCAGCATCGTGCGCTTCGACCGCGAGCTCATCTGGATGCTCGACACCAAGGAGAAGACCTACCGGGAGGTCACCTTCCGGGAGATCAACGAGCGCTCCGCGCAGGTCCGCGCGCGGCTGGGACGGCGACTGCCCATGATCGAGGACGGCCCGCACAAAGAGAAGCTGCGGGATATCCTGGGCCTCGGCGCCAAGCCGCCGGAGCTCACCGTGACGCGCCCCGGCAAGCGCCGCAAGATCCTGGGCGAGAGCTGCGAGCTGGTGGTCGTCAAGATCGGGGAGGAGGAGTTCTTCCGGGCCTGGATAGCGGAGCGTCGCGCGCCGCTGGTCGACAGCAAGTGGCTGCTCCTGGGCAACTGCCTGTCGGAGAAGGCCGCGAAGAAGCTGGCCGCGATCAAGGGCCTGCTCCTGGAGGCCACCTTCTCGATGCCCAGCGGCGGGCGCCTGGAGATTTCCACCGGGCGCATCGCCGAGGGGAAGTCCCCGCCCGAGGAGTTCGGCGACCCCGCGGCGCTGGGCTACGAGAGGCGCGGAACGCGGAAGAAGCCCTCCGCCGGGAAGAAACCCGGGAAGAAGAGTTGAGCGGGTCCTCACTCAAGATAATCCTTTCCTGCGACGACGGCCTGGGCGCCGAGGGCACCCTGGCCCTGGCCGGCGAGCTCGCCCTCCTGGGGGCGGTGCGCGCCGCCGGGCCCGAGCGGCATTCCTCCGGCGCGGGCCACGCGGTGACGCTCAACCAGTCGGTCTGCACCGTGCCCGTCGATGTCCCCCACTGCCAGGAAGCCGTGGCCGTGCGCGGCACGCCCGCGGACTCGGTCAAGCTGGCCCTGGCCCAACTGTGGCCCGACTGGGCCGACCTGGTGGTCAGCGGCATCAACCGCGGGCCCAACGTGGGCGCCAACGTCTTTTACTCGGGAACGGTGGGCGCCGCCGCGGAGGCTGCGGTGGTCGGGGTCTCGGGAATCGCCGTCAGCCAGGACGTCTCCGACCCCTACGACTTCAGCGGGGCCGGGCGCGCGGCGCGCCCGGTGCTCGAGCGCCTGGCCGCGCTGGTGCCCTTCCCGCCGGGGATCTTCTTCAACGTGAACCTGCCCCGCTGTGATGAGAAGCCCCGGGGCCCCCGCCTGACCCGCCAGGGGCGAAGCGGCTTCCGCGAGTACTACGAGCCCCGGGGCGACCCCGGCGCGGACGGGGTCCGCTGCTGGGACGTCCAGGGGGACTTCCAGGTCAGCGACCCCGACGAGACTTACGACGCCGCAGCGCTGGCCGCGGGGTTCATCTCGGTGACCCCCATGTTCCTGGACCTCACCGCCGACGAGCTGCGCCGGCCGTCCGCGGAGCGCACCGCCGGGCTCCGGGCGCTGCTTGAAAAGCTCTCCGACTGGCGCTAGGCTCGGGCCTCGGTAACTCGATCCGCGCCGGCGGCGGAGGGAGAGCGCCTCATGGACACCGTCAAGCTGGGCAGTTTGGAGGTGGGCCGCTTCATCCTGGGCGGCAACCCTTTCTCGGGCTTCCCGCACCAGAGCGAGGAACGCGCCCGGGAAATGACGCACTGGTACACCACCGCCAGGATAAAGGAGGCCCTGAGAGAGGCCGAGGCCGCGGGGATCACGGCCTTCCTGGCCCGCGCCGACCGGCACATCATCCGCGTCCTCATGGAGTACCGGGACGAGGGCGGCAGTCTCCAGTGGGTGGCCCAGACCTGCCCGGGGGTGGGCCCCACCATCAAGACCGTGGAGATGGCCATCGACGGCGGCGCCGGAGCAGTCTACATCCACGGCGGGGTGATGGACAACTGCCTGGCGCGGGGGGACATGTCCGACCCGCTGGAGGGCATCGAGCGAATCCGCGCGGCGGGCCTGCCCGCGGGAATAGCCGGCCACGACCCGGAGGTCTTCCGCTGGGCCGAGCGCGAGAAGCTGGGGCTGGATTTCTACATGTGCAGCTACTACAACTCCGCGCACCGCGACGAGAGCGCCGAGAAGCTCAAGGGCTCGCCCGAGTGGTTCCTGGAGGAGGACCGCGGGATCATGGCCGCGACCATCCAGGAACTGCCCCGGCCGGTGATCCACTACAAGGTGATGGCTGCCGGGCGCAACGACCCCGCCGAGGCCCTGGCCTTCACGGCCCGGACCATGCGGGCGACCGATGCGGTCTGCGTGGGGGTCTTCACCAAGGACAAACCGGACATGATCGCCGAGGACGTGGGCCTCTTCGAGGCCGCCTGGAAGCGCGAGAAGCGCGGGAGCTGAGGTGACGTCGTGAGCGCCTTTGCCGAACTGCTCGATGAGAGGAAGGTCCTGGTCTCCGACGGGGCCTGGGGCACCCAGTTCGCCGCGCGCGGCCTCGGGGCCGGCGCCGCTCCGGAAACCTGGAACCTCGAAAGGCCCGACGAGGTCCGGGCCGTGGCCGCCGCCTACGTCGAGGCCGGCGCGGACATCGTCCTGACCAACACCTTCGGCGGCTCGCGGCCCAAGCTCCAGAAGGCCGGGCTGGCCGGGGAACTCGCCGAGGTCAACCGCCGCGGCGCGGAGTTCTCCAAGGAGGCCGCGGGCGGGAAGGCCCTGGTCTTCGCGTCGATAGGCCCCACCGGGGAGTTCATCCAGCCGCTGGGAACGCTCTCCGTTGACCAGGTAGTCGCCATCTTCGCGGAGCAGGTCGCGGCCTTGGCCGCCGGCGGGGCCGACGGCATCGTGATAGAGACAATGACCGACCTCGGCGAGGCGAAGGCCGCGCTGAAGGCCGCGAAGGACAACACCTCGCTGCCCGTCGTCGCCTCCATGACCTTCGAGAAGGGCGCCGTCGGCTACGCGACCATCATGGGGGTCACGCCAGAACGGGCCGCGGAGGAACTGGCCGCCGCCGGCGCCGACGCGGTCGGCGCCAACTGCGGCGCGGGCATCGATAACGTGATAGAAATCGTCCGCCTCATGAAAGGCGCCACCGGGCTGCCCATCTGGGCCAAGCCCAACGCGGGCCTCCCGGAGCTCGTGAAGGGCCAGACCGTCTTCCGGGAGACGCCCGAGCAGATGGCCGCCCGCGCGGGCCAGCTGGTCGAGGCCGGCGCGCGCATCGTCGGCGGCTGCTGCGGCACGACGCCGCAGCACATCAGGGCGCTCGCCGCCGCGCTCGCTTAGCAGGCCGTTGAAAAATGGAGCGCCGTGACGGCGGGCGCTCCCGAGCGCTGCGAGGCCCGAGGGTGAGCGCGATGCCTCTGGCATCATGCGAATCCCGAGAACGAAGCAGCGCGACGGGACCGCCTGCCGCCCTTCGGGTT
>CBDUSI010000090.1:0-18335 GCA_965370045.1 uncultured bacterium
CTGGCATACTTCCTTTATCGGCAATTCGTTACACATACTTAAATTGCTCTAGACGTTGACGTGGACCACGCGGGCCGGGGGGAAGCCGTTGAAGTGCGTGCTGGAGGCGTGGCTGTAGGCTCCGATGTTCTCGCTGTAGAGCAGCTCGCCGAGCGCCAGGTCGGGCAACTCTTCGGCGAGAGAGATAGTGTCCAGCGCGTCGCAGGTCGGCCCGAAGACCGAGCATATCTGCGCCTCGCCCGCCCGGAAGGACTTCAGGCGGTACTTGCAGTGGTCGAAGAGGATCCCGGAGAAAGTATGGTAGATGCCGTCGTTCACGTAGTAGCAGAGCTTGCCGTCGCGTCTCGCCTTGCCGATGATCTCGACGACCAGAGTTGCCGCGGTGGCCACGATGAAGCGGCCGGGCTCGGCCAGGATCTCGACCTCCGGGGGGAACAGCCGCTCGATCTCCGAGTTTACCCGCAGGGCCAGCGCCTCGAAGGGTTCCGCGCTCTGGTCGTAGGGCACCGGGAAGCCGCCGCCGATGTCCAGCAGCTTGACCTGCTCGTAACCGCGGCCCCGGGCCTCGCGCAGCACCGAGGCCGAGAGGTCCAGGGCCTGCACGTAGTTCTCGAAATTGGTGCACTGGCTGCCGACGTGAAAGCTGATGCCCTCGACCACCAGCCCGGCCGCAAAGGCCGCGGCGATGAGGTCGGCGGCCCCGCCGGGCGCGGCCCCGAACTTGGGCGAGAGCTCCACCACCGAACCGGTGTTGGGCACCTTGATGCGCAGCACCAGCCCGGCGTGCGGGGCGTGCTCGCGGATCTTCCCGACCTCCTCGATGTTGTCGAAGGCCACCAACGGCTTGTAGGGGTCCAGCTCGCGCAGGGTCCGGACGTCCTTGATGGGGTTGGAGTAGATGATCTTGTCCCAGATCCAGTCCTGGCGCTCCTTCTCGGGCAGGCCCTGGATGTTCTTGTGGACGACCAGGAACTCGGGCATGGAGGCCACGTCGAAGCTGGCGCCGGCGGCGTAGAGCGTCTCGACGATGGCCGGGTCGGGGTTGGCCTTGACCGCGTAGTAGGCCTGCACTCGCGGCAGCCTTTTCCGGAACTCGCGGTAGTTGGCGCGGAGCACGTCGTGATCCACGACCAGGAGCGGCGTGCCGTGTTTCCCGGCCAGCTCCTGCAGCTCGCGGGTGGCGACCATCGGGAGTGTCTCCTACTTGTTGTGGTCGAAGTAGGCTTTCTTCAGTTCCTTCATGAACTTCGGGAGCTTGTGGTAAAGCTTCTTTGGGCGGCGCGGCTTGTGCCGGGCCAGCGCGTAGTGGGTCAGCAGCGGCAGCGCCACGGTGCTGTCCAGGTAGCAGACCACCGCGTCGGGCAGTTGCGCGGGGTCGACCTTGCCCCAGCTGACCGCCTCCTGCGGCGTGGCCCCGGAGAGCCCCCCGGTGTCCGGCCGGGCGTCGGTGAATTGGAGAAAATAATCGTGGCCGAACTCGGGGACGCGCAGCACCTCCTGGATCTGCGGCTCGGTCTGCAGCATGAAGTTCTTGGGCGAGCCGCCGCCGACCATTACCGCCGCGGTGCGCCCGCCGCCCTGCTGGGCGTGGAGCACGATGGAGGTGGACTCGTTAACGTCAATGCTGGGGTTGACCCGCAGCTTCGTGCCGGTGAGTTCCAGGCCGGCCACGTTCATCCCGATGGTCGAGTCACCCGGCGAGGGGCAGAAACAGGGCACGCCCGCGCGGTAGGCGGCGGCCAGCACGGAGACGTCCTTGAGCCCCGTCTGGCGCTCGAACTCCGCGGCGTACTTGCCCAGCAGGTAGTGCAGCTCGGCGGTGCCCATCTCCTTCTGGAACTCGGGCTGCTCCAGCACCTGGCGCAGGACCTCGTCGGTGGCCATCAGCACGCTGTTGTAGTCCAGCAGCACGTCGTAGATGCGCACCACCCCGACCTCGCGCAGCTCGGGGTCGCGCACGAAGGGCGAGCCCTTGTAGAGCGGCAGGTTCATGGCGTGGTGCAGGTCGTGATAGAGGTTGGCGCCGGTGGACACGATCCAGTCAACGAACCCGGCCTTGATCAGCGGCACGATGGCCGCCGAGCCCAGCCCCGCGGGGGTCAGCGCCCCGGCCAGGCTCATGCCCACGGTGACCCGCGCGCCGAGCATCTTCCCGGTGAAGAGCCGGCAGGCCTCGTGCAGCCGGGCCGCGTTGTAGGCCAGGAAGACGTTGTCCACCAGGTCGGGCAGCTTCTCCCTGCCGGTGATGGGCCCCGGGAGGATGCGCCGGCCGCTCAGGAACTTCTTCTTGCCCTTTGCGAACTTGTGCGGGTACTTGCTGACGAACTTCCCGGGGAGCTTCACTTTGGACATCGCCGCGGCCTCCATCCATCGGGGGGCGGGTAATTCTATCTCCGCGCCCGGGGGCGGCAACGTCCGAAAGCCGGTCTGGAGGAGAAAGTTATCTACTCGCCTCCCAGAAACGCGGGCAGTTCCGGGAGGCCCGTTTCTTTCCACGTCAGGAGCGCACGGCGGCCCTCCTCGAGGACCTCCAGGACCGCCGCGAGCACGCCGGCCTCTGGGGCTGCCGGCGTCCACAGCGAGCGGGCCAGCGCTTCGAGCCGGGCGGCTTCGTCGAGAACGCCCGCGTCCATGAAGGCCAGTCCCGCCGCGGCGCCCAGCGCGAAGCGCCGCGGGCGGACGCCTTGCGCAAGCGCGACGCGCAGCGTGCCGATCAAGCGGTCGTTCCAGCCGAGCTTCCTGTGCGGGTCGCGGGCCACGCGCTCCACCGTGTCGCCCAGGTGCGGGTTGGTCATTCGCGCCAGCAAGTCATCAGCGTACTCCGCGTAGCCGGCCGGCGTGAAGAGCCGGTCGGCGCCCGCATGTTTCTTCACCAGCGCCTCGCCGGACTCTTCGACGAAAGCGGCGCGCAAGAAGGCCATGAAGTCGGGGACCTCGCGCAGCCCGGCGATCTCCCGAACGCCCAACTGCGCACCCAGATACGCGGCCAGCGCGTGGGTTGCGTTGTGCCCGAAGAGCTTGGCCTCCTCGAAGGGCAGGAGGTCGGACTTCTCCTCGAATACGGCAAGGCCGCGCTCGAATGGTGCGTCAAAGCGCGGTTCGGAGACGAGGATCCTGTTAAACTCCTCTACCAGGAAGGCGCGCGCGTTTCCCGGTGTCACCGGTGCCAGCCCCTGGCGCTGGGGCTCCTCGGCCAGCCCGCTCATCTTGCCGATTACAGTGTTGAGGAACTGGACCTGCGCGTGGACTGCCTGCTGCGCGTCCGCGCTGACTTCTTTCAGCACCGTTTCCTCGAGGATCTCCGCCGCGTGATTGTGGTTCTCGGCGGCGTAGACGACCGCGCGCGGGCCGCCGCTCTTAACTTTGCGCTCCAGGCCCCGCGCGAGGACGCGGTGCAGACTGCCCTCGCCCTCCGAAACGTAAAAGCCCACGCTGGGTACCGCTGTGGCGATTTCTTCAGCGCTGGAAATCGCGGCGAACAGCTTCTCGCGATCCTCCACGATGTTGGGGTTGCAGGTTTCCACGGGTCCGACGCGGGCGGCCGCCACGCCGCTGGCGCGGGCGAGGTTCACCGAGTAAAAGCCATCGGCCGCGCGCAGACTCTCCACCGCCTCGGGGAGCACCTCGGCGACCGTCAGCCGGCCGAAGTTGCCCGACTCGCAGGCCTCGTAAAGAAGAAGCCCGGCGCCGATGGCCCCGAAGCCGAAGTTCACGAAAGTGCGCGCGCCGGAGAGTGGCATGTTATCCCGAGAGGTAGCTCTTCTCGTCCGCGGCCGTCCAGCGCTCGACGGCCAGGACTTCGTCCGTCCGGCGATGGGGATAGACTATCGCCTTGCCGTCGAGATCCCGGGCCTTGATCCTGGCGATGAGTTCGGGGACGTGCGTCAGGTCGCCGATGCGCGTGATGTGCGCGGCGGTCTCGATCTCGCCGCCGGCCATCAGCTCCAGCGCGCGGGCCAGGTCCCACGGCGAGCCGCCGCTGGAACCGGTGACCACGATCTCCCGGTAGTGCACCGCCCCGGTGTCCAGCGAAACGATATCTTCGCCCTTCTTGAGCCCGCCGAAGAGGTTCAGCACCGCCCCGCGTCCGCAGAGCGCCGGGGCGCTCTCGATGGCCGGCGGCGAGCCCACGGCCACGATCACGTCGTCGGCGCCGCCGTGATCGGTGAGCTCGGCGACGAATTCAGCGAGGTTCTTCTCCTTGGCGTTCACAGCGCAAAGCTCGACCCCGCGCGCTCGGGCGCGCTCGTCGAAAAGCCGGGCAACGAGTTCCAGCCGCTCGGGGATCAGGTCGGCGCAGACCACTGCGCGCGGTCTGTAGCTCAACGCCACGTCGACGTGCATGCGGCCCATGGCCCCCGCGCCGATGATAACGGTCACGCCGCCGGGCTTGAGGCCTTTCTCGGCCGCGCGCGGGGCGTCCGGGCGCTCCTGTGTGAGGTGCAGGTGGTGCTCCTGGGCGGAGATGCAGCATGAAATGGGCTCGGCCGCCGCGGCGTGGGCGGCCGGCAGCGAGTCGTCGGGCAGCGGCAGGACGCACCCGGCCTCGATGGCCTCTTCGGTGAGCAGTATGTACTCGGCGAGGTGCCCGGGCAGGGTGTAGCCCACCGCCACCCTGGCCACGCCGCGAGAGTTGTCGCGATAGCGCTCGCGCCAGTTGACCGGCTCGTGATCAACGGCCGGCTGCACCGCGCAGCGCTGGCCAGCCTGATAACGTCCCGAGAGCTTTTCCCCGACCTTGAGGAGCGTGACCGCGCCCTCGTCGCCGAGGATCAGCGGATACCTGGCCAGGTCCCAGCCGTATATCTGGCTGTGGCTCGCCCCCTGCTCAATGATCTTGATGAGCGAAGTGCAGATTCCGGCCGCGTCGACGCGCGCCAGCATCTGCCCGGGTCCCGGTTCGGGCACCGGGACCTCGCGGAGCGCCAGATGCTCGAAGCCCGCACCGCTCAGGGTCAGCGCGCGCATGGTCTTCGGGACGGAGAATTCGTTTGTCAAGACGGACCCCCTACTCGACCGCCACGGTCGCCGCGCTGCGCGCGGACTCCAGCGCGGCGGTGAAGAGCCGGTGGCTGGCGGCGGCCTCTTCCGGCGTGGCACAGCCCAGCGGCCCGCTCATCTTATCGCGGTGAACCAGTTCGTCGAGGTAAGCGGCGATCATCTGCATCAGCGCGTCGGAGAAGTTGAACTCGAAGATCCTGCCGGCGATCGTGGGATACGCCGAGACGTGCGCGAGGTCCAGCTCGCTCCAGGCCTGCTCGCCGCCCGGTTCGTACTCCATGAAGCGGATCTGCTTGGGGTTCTGCGTCGTGAACGTCGCGCTGAAGCGCGTGCCAATCACCGTCAGGAACCAGCTGTTGCCGTGGCCGGGCATGATCCGCTTGGTGGAGACGATCATCGGGAACTGCTGGCCATCGGGCGCGCCCGCCTCGCAACAGAGGATGGCGTTGTCCCAGGTCTCGCAGCTCGCGCGCCCGCCCTTCCCGTCGGGGCGTTCCCTGATCACGTTGCTGAGCAGCGCGCGAACGTTCTTCGGCCGCCAGCCCAGCCTCAGCGGCAGGTAGAGCACGTGCATGCCCATGTCGCCCATGCAGCCGTACTCACCGTTAGTCGCCAGCCGGCGCTTCCAGTTGATGACCTTGTCGGGGTCCAGGTCGCTGGAGTGCCAGAAGCCGGCCTGGACCTCGATGATCTTCCCGAAGCGTCCCTGGCGGGCCCAGTTGAATATCTTCAGCGCCCCGGGGAAGAAGGCCAGCTGCGTGGCGCAGCGCGTGAAGCATTCGGGATGCGCGGCGACCGCCGCGTTGATGGCCCGGTTGGCCGCCAGGTCGATGCCGAAGGGCTTCTCGCCCAACAGGTGCTTGCCGGCCTCGAGCGCCGCGACGTAGACCTCCTCGTGCAGGTTGTGGGGCACGGCGACGTAGACCGCTTCGACGTCGGGGTTGGCCAGGACTTCGCGGTAGTCGGTAGTGGCCTGTTTCACCGACGGCACGTGCTCGGTGAACCAGCCGATCGACTTCTCGGTGCGGCTGGCCACCGCGACGATTTGGGGTTCGACGTCGATATCCGTGAGGTGGCACCAGCGCGCGGCGGCCGAGGCGACCTCGCGGCTCATCAGCCCGCAGCCGATGATTCCCAGGCGGACCTCGCGCTTAGGCATTCTCACCGCCCTTCCCGTAGAGAGCTTTGTAGAAGGTCCGGTACCGCGCGTAGGCCTCCTGGTAGGCGGCGCGCAGCGAAGCGTCCGGCTCGAAGCGCTTCTCCGCGGAGTAGAGCGACTCGGCGGCCTCGGCCACGGTCGCGAAGCGCCCCGCGGCGACCATGGCCATCTCCGCCGCGCCCAGGCAGGCGGCCTCGCGGACGGCGGGTCTTTCGACGGGGACTCCGGTGACGTCGGCGATCATCTGCAGCCAGACGTCCGAGCGCGCCCCGCCGCCGATGGCCCGGAGCTCGGTGATCCTTTCCACCCGGCCGAGCAACTCGAGATTCTCGCGCACCGTGAAGCACAGCGACTCGGTCAGCGCGCGGGCCAGGTGAGCCCGGCCGTGGGCCAGGCTCAGCCCGGAAAAGCCCCCGCGCGCCGCGGGGCTGAAGTCCGGCGTGGCCGTGCCCGAGAAGTGCGGCAGGCACCTGACCCCCGCCGCGCCCGCCGGCACGGAGGCGGCCTCCCGGAATATCTCCTCGTAGGAGGCGCCCGGCGCGAAGGTGTCCCGGAACCAGCGCAGCACCACCCCGGAGGTCTTGGCGTAGCCCAGGAGTACGTAAAGCTCCCGGCCCTTTTCCGCTGCGGGGTGCAGCGCGGGGCCCTCGCCCGCCCATGGGGAGGCGCCTTCGCTCTGCCGAGAGGTGACCACCAGGGCCAGCGCGGTGCCCAGCGCCAGCGAGGCGCAGCCCGGGGTCACGTTGCCCGCGCCCAGCGCTCCAGCGCACTGGTCGTTGGTGCCGACGGCAACCAACACGTCCTCAGCCAGCCCCAGTTTCTCCGCGGCGCCCGGCGTCAGTGTGCCGGCCTTCTCTCCGGGAGAAAGGACCTCGGGCATCATCTTCTCGGTGAGGCCACAGGCTTTCAGGACGTCATCCAGCCAGCGCCGGGTTTCAGAGTCGTAAGCGCCGGTGGAGCCGGCGGTGATCGGGTCGCTGGCGGCCCGGCCGGTGAGGAGGTAAATAAGGTGATCGGGCGTTATCAGGACGCGCTCGGTGCGTTTCAGCGTTTCGGGCTCGTTGCGGCGGAGCCAGAGAATCTTGGGACAACTGGCGATGGCGTTGATTCCGCGGCCGGCCAGGTCGCTGAGCTCCCGGGCCTCGGCCTCGGCGCGCACGTCCAGCCAGCTGACCGCCGGGCGCAGCGGGCGGTCGTCGGCACCGAGGAGTACAAAGGTCTGCGCCTGGCTGGAAAAACCGATGGCCCTCACGGCCTTGGGGCCCGCTTCCGGCGCGGCCAGCACCTCGCGGACCGCCTCGAAGGCCAGGTCCGCGTAGCGCGCGGCGTCGAATTCGGCGACGCCCGGCGCGGGAGTGTCCAGCTGGATTTCCCGGTTGGCCGCGGCCACTTCCGCGCCGGAGCCGTCGAAAAGCCCCACCTTGATCCCGGTGGTGCCCAGGTCGATGCCGATGAAGAGGTCGGTCACGTGCTCGCCTCCCGGCGTTCGAGCCCCGGCCAGTCTTCCGGGGCGAAGGGCCAGCTTAGCTTCTCGCAGACCTTGCGCCAGCGCTCTTTCATGTCCGGGGCGAAGAGGAACGGCACGTAGCCGAGCTTGAGATACGTCTTCAGCGCCGGCAGCCTGGACGCATCAGTTTTCAGGTAAATGCGCCGGTACCCGGCGCTCAGCAGCCGCGCGGTCGCTGCCGCGCAGACCGTCAGGCCCAGCCCCTTGCCGGAGTGCGCGGGTTGCCCCATCACCCAGCCGAGCGCGCCGCCCTCGGGGTGCAGCTCCTCGGGCACGTGCTGGGCCATGGCCGAGGCGACCATGTCGCCGGTCGCGTCGTGCTCGACCACGAAGAATCCCCCGGGCAGTATCGTGGGCATGTCCTTGGACACGCTCTCTTCGTCGAAGCTATCAAAGCCCGCCGCGTGCGCCAGCGCGAGGTAGGTGTTCATTTCGCCGTCGCCGAAAGTGCGCAGCGTGTAGCCGGCGGGTACGCGGACGGCCGGCGACGCGTCCAGCCGCTTCCGGGGCCAGAGCATCTGAATCTGTGCCTCCTGCCCCACTCAGACTTCCTCCGGTCAGATGACGCGGGGTTCCAGCCCGGCCATGCGCGCGAAGGCCGCGAGCGCCTCGGCGTGCTGACCCAGCACCAGCGCGCTGTGATGCGTCCCGCCCAGGCGGGAGAACTCCTCCAGGAACCCGGCCACCGGACGCGCGGGGCGCATCCAGCCGCGAATCTTGGTGCGCATCTCGGGGTGCGTGCCGTCGCCGAGCATCTCGACGGGCGCGATTATCAGGCGGAAGGAGTCCTCCGGTCCGGGGGCCAGGTTGACGAAAACGGCCGGACCCGGCGCGGGCGCGCAGGCCAGAACGGCTGGGTTCTGCGCCTTCGTATATGGAAAGGGTTTCTCGCAGACCAGCGGCCTGGCCGCCGCGACAGCCGGATTGATCTCGCCCATGTGCGAAAGGAAAAGCGAGTCGCCTTCCCAGTCCGGGCAGAAGATCTCGGTGAACGTAGTCTTCTCCCAGGCGGCGAGCAGCGCGCCGACCAGCGCGGCGGTGAGCACGTCGCCCTCGCCGGCGTAGCCCACGCCCCGGGCCATGGCCTTGGAGGCTTCGAGAAAAGGCACGGTCGTTTCCGGGGAGTCGAAAGCCAGAAAGTTCATGCTGAAGGCGCCGTAGCGGCCCTCCTCCAGAAGCGCGCGCAGACCTAAACCCAAATGGACCGAGCGGCGGTGGACTTCCTCGTTCACTTCAACGTCAAAAGCTTCCCGGTCGGACTCCAGCTCGGCGGCGATCGCCTCCTCCGGCACCTTCTCGACGTGAGGGGCGAGTTCCCCGGCCTCTATCTGCGTCACTGAGATGCCCAGCAGATTGGCCAGCTTCTCATCGGGGACCGAGAAGTCGCCCATGCCCCTGAAGGCCTCGCCGACGCGCAGCCCCCTGGTGCTTCGCAGGCAGCGCGCGCCGCGCGCCGCGCGGACCAGGTCCGCGGCGCGGTCCAGGACGTCGGAACTCCCGGCGTGCCCGGCGACGATCTCGAACGACTTGCCGCGGCGGATGAGCAAATTGGCCATGTCCTGCACGCCGTGGATGCCGTGGTTGTACATGATCCGCGCGGGATCAACGTCGGGGCCGAAGCCGGCGTCGGGGGTGGTGTCCAGAATTACGATGGGCAGCGCGGTCTCCGAGAGCGGGCCGGCCGACTCCAGCGAGGGCGAGTAGGCCAGGTGCAGCGTGACTATCGCGTCGACGCCGGCTTTTTCGAGCTTTGCGACCGCCGACTCGAACTCGGCCTCCAGGCGGCAGACCGGAGCGGTCTCGACGTCAAGCCCGCGCTCGCCGAGCCCCTTGGCCACGCCGGCCAGGAACTTCTTCAGCACTTTAAGGGCCGCGGGCGCGGCCTCGTCGTAGAGTTCCAGGTAGAGAGGCAGGAGCCCCGCGCGCGGCTTTGCGCTCACTGCATGCCCTCCTTTACCGAGGCCACCAATTGTTCAGCGTTGGACCAGAACACGCCCTCGACCTCCTCCGCCGAGAGGCCGGCCTTCCCCGCGGCCTTCTTGATGGCCCGGGCCATCTCGTAGGCGAAGAGCGTGCACTTTACTTCATAGCCGTCGGGGTCGACGTGCGCGCTCCACTTGTGGGGCCGCTTCGTGAAGAAGTGCCGCTGGCCGTTTATCCCCAGGCACTTGCCCTTCTCCTGGGCGATCGGTAGGTCCAGGCCGAAGAGGATTCTCCCACGGTCGAAGGCCTTCATCACCGCCTCGACCACCTCCCAGTCCTGGACCATGCTGAGCTCGGGATAGAGATTGTCACAGTCGGCGAGCCCCAGGCCGTCGCCCAGCGCCTCCGGGAAGTACGACCGTCCGAAATGCGCCAGCACTATTTTGGCTCTCGGCGCGTCATTGCACAGCCGCCGGAGCCCCTCGATGTTCACGGGATCGGCCAGCCGCCCCGCCCGGGGGATGTGCGTGGTAATCATCAGCCCGCCGCGGTCGGCGGCCTCGCGCATCGCCGGAGTGATCATGTCTTCGAGCTTCACGTCGTTCTGGGCCTTGTCCCGGACGAAGGTCCAGTAGGGCTTGAAGCCCAGGAAGCCACCGGCGCGGACTTTCTCCAGGAGTGCGTCCGCGTCGTCGTCCATCGCCGGGACCATCAGCGCTTCCCAGCCGTGGGCCCGGGCGGCGTCGGCGGCGTAGGCGTTTGTCGCGTCGAGATCGGCGTCGGCGGCCACCGTCCCGAAGACCAGGGCCTTCACCTCGCGTCCCGGCCAGAGCCGTTTCTCAACCTCGGCGAAGACCTCGCGAGGATACTCCTTCAGGCCGATCGAGGGCATCGACGGATTGAGGCTGGCCTTCCCCCTGGATGGTGCGTGAGACTCCAGATAGACGTGCCCGTGGAAGTCGAAGATGCGCGGCGGCAGGAAGGGATCGAGCTCTTCCCGCCAGACCTTCTCATCTACCTCGTCGTACTCGAAGACGGGGTTGAGCTTTCCGAAGTCGGTCACCCCAGAAGCTCCTTTTCGGTTTCCCCGATGGCCTCGTCGATGATGTCCATGGCCTTGGCCGCCACCGGCTCCTCCATTATCAGCGGAGGACTCATGCGCAGTATGTGCCCCGCGGGAATCCACGCAAGCCCCTTCCGGAAGGCCTTCTGGTAGACCATCTCGCCGGCCGCGGCGAAGGGCTCCTTGGTGGCGCGGTCCTTGACCAGTTCCACGCCCATCAGGCATCCCTTGCAGCGCACGTGTCCGATTATGGGGTGCTCCTCCTGCATTTTCCGGAGGCGCCTGGCGAAGAACTTCTCCAGCTCGGCGGCGTGCTCGAGAAGCTTCTCCTCCTCTATTACCTCCAAGCAGGCCAGCGCCGCGGCGCAGGCCATGGGGTTCCCACCGTAGGAGGTCGAGGCGCTGATGGCCTCGAAGGATTCCTTGTGCTCTTCCCGGCAGATCATGGCGGTGACCGGGAAACCGTTGCCGAAACCCTTGCCGATGGTCACCACGTCGGGGACCACGTCCCAGTGCTCACAGGCCAGCCACTTGCCGGTGCGGCCCATGCTGGTCAGCACCTCGTCGGCGAAGAACAGTATGCCCCGCTCGCGGCAGAACGCGGCCAGCTTGGGTAGGAAGTCCTCCGGCGGGAAGACCGATCCGGCCCAGCCCTGGACCGGCTCGAGGACCACGGCGGCCACCTGACCGGTGGTGGCCTCGGTGATGAACTCGTCGTAGAGCGCCAGATAGCGCTCGGTGTCGGGCGAGCCGTCCGGCCGCGTGAAGAGCGGGCGGTAGGGGTCGGGCCGCGGGACCATGTAAAAGCCGCCGGTGCGGTGCGGGCCGTTGGCCGGTGTCATACGGGCCAGCGACACCGCGTGGCCGCTCTTGCCGTGGAAGTCGCGGAAGAAGGAGATGAACTCGTGCTTGCCGGTGGCCGCGCGGCAGAGGCGTAGGCCGGCCTCGACGGCGGTGGTGCCCGAGTCGTAGAGCTGCACGCCGGTGAGGTCGCCGGGGAGCACATCGACCAGCTTTTCCAGCAGCTTTAACTTCACCGGCGTGGTGAAGTCGTGGCAGTTCATCAGGGTGTTGGCCGCCCCCGCCACGGCCTCGGAGACCTTGGGATGGCAGTGCCCCAGGTTGGTGACGTAGATGCCCGAGGAGAAGTCGATGTACTCGTTGCCGTCCACGTCGCGCAGGGTGACGCCCTTGCCGGACTCGAAGCACACCGGGAAGAGCTTGACCTGCCCGGAGTAGCCCTTCATGATCCGGGCCGCGCGCTCGTGCATTGCGCGCGACTTCGGACCGGGGATCTCCGAAGTGACCAGCTTGGGGTACCGGTTAACGTCTATCGAAGCCCAGCTCGCGGTTTCTACTGTCATTCCTGCCTCCGCTGCAAGCGTTGCTCAGCTCTTGGGCGCCTCACCGAAGTCGGGAACGTCCAGGAGTTCGCCGCCGGCCAGCGCCGACTTGTGGGCGGTGACCCCCATGGCCATGTAGCGCGCCGACTCCCAGGCGTTAATTGCCGGCGTGCGGCCCTCGGCGACCGCGCTCACGAACTCGTGGACCAGATACGCGTGCGAACCGCCGTGGCCGCCCAGGAAGTCCTCGCGTTCCTGGGCGCTGAGCTTGGCCGCGCCCTCCTCCTCGCCCATCTTCTCGACCACGAAGGCCTTGCTGACCTCCTCGGGCAGACCATCACGCATCTCATCGGTGGATAGCTCGGTGCGGTTGTGCTTGTCGAACCAGACGTCGTCCTCGAAGGAGCCCTCCGTTCCGTAGACCCGGAAGGTCTCGCGGCCGGGCATGCCGATGGCCCGGTGCTCGCAGATGCGCACGGTCGCGCCGTTGGACATGTGAAAGAGCGCGGTCTCGTTGGACGGCGCGTCCCCGCTGAAATCAAAGGTGATCTCCGCGTAGTGCGGCCAGCAGACCGCCTTGACCGCGTGGGCGTTCATGGTAAAGACCGGCCCGGAGACCGAATGAGTGGGATAGTGCATGGGGCCGCTGACGACGCCACGCTGCGCGTACTTCCTGGCGCGTTCCTGCCACTCCAGGCCGCTGGCCGAGCCTTCGCGGCGGGCCTTGACCTCGCGCAGGCCGTGGTCGATGTCGTGGAAGTACTCGCCCTCGCAGTAGACGAACTCCCCGAAGGCGTTCTCGGCTGCGCGGCGGCGGCAGTACATGCCCTCCGGGCGGTAGTAGGTGGTCTCGCCGAGCATGTACTTCCGCCCGGTCTTCTCGCATGTCCGGATGACCTTATCGCACCAGTCGAGGACCTCGTCGCCGTCCGGCAGCGAGACGATGGGCACCGCGCTGTAGACGTCCTTGCCGCTCTCCATGGCCTGGATGCACTGCTTGGCGTGCAGCCAGGGCTGGGTGATGATCACCAGTGCGTCGAGATCCGACTTGCAGATGTCGTCCAGAGTCGCGTAGCTGTCGGTGGGGTCGAACTTGTCTCCGAACGATTCTTTCTCGGCCCAGGCCTTGATGCGATCCGGCTCCCGGTCGCAGAGCCCGATCCGGTCAACCAGCGGATGGCTCTTGAAGAGAGGTGCGAAACTGCTTCCGAAGGCCCCCAGGCCCACGAGTCCAAGGCTGATGCCCACAGTATCAACTCCTTAATCAATCGGGCTCCGCGGGCCCGTTCCCATCAGTTCCTGCCGTGCTCCCTGTAGTAGCGCAGCCCCTCGACGAGGGCGTCCAGGTTCTCGGCCGGCACCCCCGGCGCTATCGAACTCGATGCCCCCAGGAACAGCCCGGTCTCCGGGCCGTTCCGGACCAGCCACTTCAGTTGCTTCCTGACGTCGTCGGGCGTGCCCTGGGGCAGCGTCGTCGTGACCGAGACGCCGGCCTTGATGACCAGCGGCTCACCCCCGCGCGTCTTCATGCGGCAGATACGCTCGTAGTCCATTCCGTCCTCGTACTGGAAGCCCTGGAAGCCGGCCAGGCCGGCCTCCAGCAGCCGCGGGACCATCTCCATGAGATTGCCGTCGCAGTGCCAGATGAGTTTGACCCCGGCCCGGAGATAGGGCTCGATGGCGCGCGCGAACTGGGGAAACCACATTTCGTCCAGCGAGCCGATGCTCACCAGGGTGCTGCGCGAGTCGGCCATGTCGTGGTCCAGGCGCAGGAGCGGCGGGAGCCCGCCCTCGCGGTAGGCGCGCGCCGCTATCGCGTTCTCCCTGACGGCCAGGTCGGCCTGCAGCTGGAAGTCCCGGGCCACGACCTCCGGGAAGAGCGCGTAGGCCATGAAGTAGTTGACGTAGCCGTATTCCCCGTAGCGGAAGTGCGGGAAGTTGTTGAAGCCCTTGCCGTAGGGGGCCTTGAGGATGTCCGTGCCGAGGAATGCCTGGACCCGCCGTTCCTCCGCGATCAACTCCTGGACCGGCTCCGGGGCATCGACGTCGCACGCGGCGGTCGCGTCTGCCAGCGCCGGGAAGACGTGCTGCTCCATGTGCTTCGCGACCGCTTCGGGCGAGTCGATCAGCATCCCGTCACGCTCGATGCGCTCTGCGCCGGTGGTCGCCCCGCGTTCCTTGTGCTCGTAGCCGCGGGCCCCCATGGTCAGGGGGTTGCGCGGGATCCACTGGTCGACCGAGCAGGCGCCGATCCGCTTCTGCATGCCCAGGTACGTGTCTTCCGGGTCGGCAGGATAGCTTCCCGGCTGAGCACCCGCCAGGCGTTCCAACTGCTCGTGCTCCATGACGTTGAGCATCCAGGTGGCGATGCCCTCCGTCGGCCGCTGGTTGATGGTGTCCAGCGCCAGCCGGGCGCGTTCGCCCAGCTCGATGACGCTGCAATCGGTGGCGCCCATGTCCGGTCAGTCCTCCAGTTCGAAATTCCTGAGGGTCTCCGCGGGGTCAGCGCCGCGCTTGACTACATCGCAGAGCGCCTTCTGGAAGGCCGGCGGGTTCGGCACCTGGATGGCGTTGCGCCCGAATACCACCCCGCGCGCGCCCTCGTCGATTTCCATGCGCGCCAACTGCAGGGCCTCCAGCTGCGTGGGGCACTTTTCCGCGCCCAGCCCGAAGATGGGTATGGGGCAGCCCGCGACTACTTCCGGGAACTTGTTGGTGCGAAAGGTCTTGATGCAGTCAGCGCCGAGCTCGGCGAGTATGCGGCAGCCGTTCCTGATCTGCCCGTGCATCTCGTCGGGAGACAGCTCGGAGACGTTGCGCGGGAAGTACTCGCCGATCACCGGCAGGCCCAGCGCGTGGCATTCGGCCCGCAGTCTGGCGAAGAGTTCCACCCCGCGAGCGTCGCGCTCCTCGCTGCCGGTGCACAAGGTCAGGCATACCAGGGCGACGTCGGCGCCCAGGCGCACCGCCTCGGCGGCGCTCACCGCCTGACAGGCGGCGCCCTGGCTGTAGCCCCACTCGAAACAGAAGTGGCTCGACCAGTTGAGGCGCATCACCGCCTGCGGCGCGCCCTTGGTCCCGAAGAGCTTCGCCGAGCGCGCGACGATGCCCGGGGAGAGCAGCACCGCGTCCACCCCCGGGTCTATCTTCGCCAGCGTCTCGTCGATCTTCACCATTCCGGGTATGGGCCCGTCGAAGAAGCCATGATCGGCGGCGATGATCACCGCGTTCTCGTCGCCGTTGAACAACCGCGAAAGCCGCACTTCCTTGCCCGCCACTGGGGCCTCCTTCCTCATTCCCTTTCGGGACTGACCAGGATCGTTTCAACGCCACTGGCGCGCGCCCGCTCCAGGAGCTCCGCGGGCATGCCCTCGTCGGTGACCAGGTAATCGAGCTGGTCAAGCCGGCCGAAGGTGATGAAGGACTTCTGGCCGGCCTTCGACGAATCGGTCAGCAGCGCGACCTTGGAGGACTGCTCGATCATCAACCCCGTGGCCCGGGCGACGCGATGGTCGGTGGTCATCAGCTCGCCATCGTCGGAGAGGCCGTCGCAGCCGATGAAGGCCAGGTCCGCGTGGATGCGCGCGAGGTTGTCCTCGACCAGCGGCCCGTAGAGGTCCGGCGAGCCCTCGCGCACCGTGCCGCCCACCAGCATGCACTCCACCCCGCGCGCGGGAAGCAGCGCGGAGACTATCGCCAAGCTGGTGGTCACCACGGTGATCCCGTCGCGCGCGCGCAGCTGGCGGGCCAGCGCCAGGGTGGTGGTGCCGGTGTCGAGGATCACCCGTTGGCCGGATTGTATGAGCTGCTCCGCGGCGCAGGCGATGGCCGTCTTCGCCGCACGGTTGACCTTGCTGCGCTCATAGACCGCGAACTCCAGGCGGACCATGCGGGTGGGCACCGCCCCGCCGTGCTGGCGCCGGAGACGCCCCTCGGACTCCAGGCGGGCCAGATCGCGGCGGACGGTCATCTCCGAACAGCCGATTTCGGCGGCCAGCTGCGTCACGCTGACGAACGACTCCCGGTCCAGGCGTTCCAGCACCGTCTGTCGGCGTTGTCCGGCGTGCCCCATCTCGACCCTCCGTAATGTGCGAGTATGTTCTATTACACCCTATTAACACATTTGTCAACGTTATTTCCTGAAAGGATCTCAATTGTGTCACGAACCGAGCGGCGATTTCCAGCTACGGTCTTGAAATACAGCCCTTTACGGCAAGGCGGCTTCAGTATGGGTCGCCGCGTCGGGAAGCGCGGTGTTTGACCAGTCTGGCGGGTTACGGCTTTCCGTATATTGCGCAATGTGCCGGGTCCCCTTTGCTTTCCCGTGTTGAGTGCGTACGACGGGCCCGAGTCGTACGCGACCACCGGTTCGGAAGGACTGGCCGAAAAGCTCTTCGAGTGCGTCGCGGAAGTCGGCATGAAGATCGGCGGCGGCGGTGGGGTCCGAGGTGAAGTCCGGCCCGACGCTGCGGTTGTTGCGGAGGCCTGGGGAATCTAAGACCAGCGGCAGGCGTCAGGCGAACTCGAAGCGGACCGCGCGACGGACGATTTCGCGGCTGTTCATTGCATACCTGCCAGGAGCAAGTCTGTTTGAATCATGACGCCGCGCGCTCGTCCGGATGCAGTGAACAGAAACAGATGCGAGGGCCTTCGCTCTCACCGCGCGCGGGCCGGTCTCTTGACTTAAGCCCGCCGGGGGGGTAGACTGCATGACAGTGGGGATGTAGCTCAGCTGGGAGAGCGCGGCGTTCGCAATGCCGAGGTCGAGGGTTCGAATCCCTTCATCTCCATTCCCCACAAACCAAGCAGGCCCCCAAGCGCGGGGCCTGCTGTCGTTTAGGGCGTTACGGCCGAATTCCCGCAGCTTCCGGCGACCGGCCATCATCACTGTACGTCACGGGAAGCTGCTCAATATCACCGCCCAAATCCCCGGACTGTTCCCCAGGACGGCCCTCGCACCCGCCGGGGGCGTTGGCAGACGGACCTATCTTCTTGGCTTCGGCGTGACGGGCGGGTAGAATCCGCTCTATGGCCAGTCCGGATTTCTTCCACACGCGCCCGATTACCGACGAGGAGCGACAAGTCGCCCTGAGGTGGATCTCTTCCGAATCCGTCGGGTGCACAATTGCCGTCACTGTCTTCGCCATGTTCATGGTGGGGCTCGTATTGTACGGCGTCTATTACCTGACGAACGCTTTCTCGGAGCAAGCTGGCGCATACGTACTTTGGGCGTCAGGGGCGATAACCTTCATCGTAGTCCCTGTCGCTTCGGCCTGGTTGGCGGTGCGCGAGCACAGGCATGACAAGAAACACAGGCGGCAGATAGAGGAGGAGCTGGAACTGGGATTCGTCGAGGTGGTCCAAGTCAAGCCGCTCGATGTGGTTCAGTTGGACTCTCCCTCGCAGCGGGAACCATCGATGGTCTTCCGGATTGACGACACGCGCGCGCTCGCGCTCCATCTGGTCGACGTCGAGGAGAAGATGCCCAACACGGACTTCGAGTACATCAGGCTGCCGCGTAGCAAGCACCACCTCCGGACGATTGTTCACGGGGACGAACTCCATGAGGTGAAGCACGTGGAAGGCGAGAAGGTACAAGTCCAGCTTGACCAGCAGGAATGCGAGCCGTTCCTCGTCGATTGGGACGCCCTGACCGAGGGCGCAGTAGTGATGAGCCCCGGAGATAACCTCCTGTGCGAGAGAACGAAGCTGGCAGGTGATTGTCCCGGTTTTGACGACGCAGTGCAGAGGCTGCAGACGTTCCTTTCCGCGAACGGTCATCCCGGCAACGTGCAATGGGTTTTTAGGGAGGACCTGACCAGTAGCAGGTGCAGGATATGGGTCCGACTACCGCTCGCCGCCGACAATGCGGAATGGGCTCGGCGCTGCTACGAGGCCGGCCTGAAGAAGGGGCTCGGTATCAAGCTGGAAATGCTGTGCGTCATCGGCG
The DNA here is from genome assembly GCA_965370045.1 of uncultured bacterium. Lineage (GTDB taxonomy): Bacteria > Planctomycetota > SZUA-567 > JAKLDR01 > JAKLDR01 > CAZONU01. Next base: position 17,947 of record CBDUSI010000090.1, read on the forward strand.
ACACATCCTTCTGTTACGTGTGGTTCCCTACCGACGAATGCGAAGCCGACCAACTCATGATAATAGGGACTGAAGTTGTCGGCTCCCGCGGAACTTCCGGATGCCCGTCCCGGCAAACGCGGGCTCGTCTGGAGACTCCGCGCGATGTACAACCGGCACCAGGGTTGGGAAGGCGTCTTCTGGGACGTCCTGCCGCGCTCAGAGGCAGCCTTCAGGAACAGACTCTAGCAGGCCGTTGAAAAATGGGGCGGCCGTGATTGGAGCCAGAATGGTTCAGATTCGAGGAGGGGTTCCGAAGTCGATGCCCAAGCATCGTCTTCGGGTTCTCGACGAAGAAGATGGGCCGTTATGGGCCAACCCGAAGGGCGGCAGGCGGTCCCGTCGCGCTG
>CBDUSI010000091.1:0-18186 GCA_965370045.1 uncultured bacterium
GACCGGCACTCGTGACCTATACATTTCCGTCGTGGTCCATAAGGCCTTCGTGGCCATCGACGAGCAGGGCACCGAGGCCGCCGCGGCCACTGCCGTGGTCATGGCGAGAAAAGGCAAGCCTCGCTACCCGATCTTCCGGGCGGACCGCCCCTTCGTGTTCCTGATTCGCGACAGGAAGACCGGCAGCATCCTCTTCCTGGGCCGGGTGGTGAACCCCAAGTCCAAGGCGTAAGCGAAAGAAAGAGCGGACCGGGGAGGCCTCTCCCCGGTCCGTTTCGTTTTCGGCGGCTACTCGTACTCGACGCCCGAGAAGGACTCCCTGTACATTTCATATGTCCGGCGCCAGGCGGCGGCGGCCAGTTGGTCGGTCTGCCCGGCGATGTGCTCGCGGAGGGACGGGCCGGCGGCGGCGTAGGCCACGTAGGTCTCGGCCACGAACTCGCTGACCAGGAACTGCTGGTAGACCTTGCGGCTCTCGGCGTCGAGCAGGAACTCCAGCCCGAAGAGCGCACCGGCCTCGGCGATGGGCGCGTGCAGCCTGGCCAGCTCGTCGATCTGAGCATCGGAAAACGCCGCCTCGTGGGCGTGGCCCATCTCGTGAATAAATAGGCCGATCATGGTCCGCTTGGCCCCGCCCAGCGCGAAGTCGTAGATATAGACCCGGCCCTTCTCGTAGGCGCTGGCCTTGGCCGAGGACGGGCCCCAGCCGCCCAGCTGCAGCGCGGCGAAGTCCTCTCGCTGCAGGTGCTCCTTGGGCAGTTCGTGGAGGATGTCCAGCGCCGTGCGGTAGGTCCAGCCGCGCTTGGGCAGGTACTCGGCCGGCAGGCGCGGGGCGAACTTGTGCCCCATGTTCCAGAGTTCCACCTGGTTGGCGGCCAGGAGCCCGGCCAGCTCTTCGAAAGCCTCTATATCTTCGGGCTCCTCGGGGATGCCCTCGCGCACCTTCCAGGCCTGGTAGGCATGGTAGTCGCTCTCGCCCGTCGGGCGCCAGGTGGTGCTGGAGCCGCCCTTGAGGCTGCCGCCCAGGCGCCAGCCGTCGCTGAAGGGGAAGACGCTCTGCCCGAAGCGGAAGTCGCGTTCCAGCTCGGCGGTGAGGCCGGGGACCTGCCCGACCAGCGTGCTCCAGGGCCGGTCCAGGGCGCGGGCCTCCTGGGGCATGCGCCGGAAGTGGCTCGGGGACGCGGCCGGCTCCGAGCCCTCCCCGGGCAAAGGGAAGAGGCGCGCCTCCTCGGGCGCGTCGCCGGGAGGGGTCAAGCCTGCTGTTCCTCCGCGGTGAGCTGCCGTTCGGCCTCCTCCCGGCTGGTGCACAGCGCCAGGAGCTGGTTCAGGCCGGCCACCTCCATGAGCAGGTGAATGCGTTCGCCCGGTGCGGCTACCGCCATCCGCCCGCCGCCGGAGCGCACCTTTTGCAGCAGGACGATGACCACGCCCAGCGCCGTGCTGGTCATGTAGTCCACCGCGGAGAGGTCAAGCAGCAGCGCCGTGGCCCCTTCGGCCAGGTGCGGCTTGATCTGCTCGCAGAGGCTGTCGGCCTCCTCCTTGGCCAGGCGCCCCTCCGGGGCGGCCACCAACATATCTCCGCGGCGAGTTACCGTTTCGGATCCCACGGGAGCACCTCCGGTCTCCGGCGACGGTCAGAGTTCGGCGCCGGCGGAACTCAGAATACGTCCAGGATCTCGGCGGCCAGCTTGAAGCCGCTTGCCGCCGCGCCGCCCGGGTCGCGGGCCACGGACGTCTCTGGCAGGCGCACGGTCACCCAGCCGCTGTACTTGGCGGCGTGGGCCGCGTCCACGAAACGTTCGAGCTTCACGCCGCCCTTGCCGAGTTCCACGCGGGCGGGCGCGGAGCGCTCGGGGGACTTGGCCTTCCTGCTCTTCTTGACCTTGCCCTTTGCGGCCGGCTTGCGCTTCCGGACCCGGGGCTTGGCCAGGTCGCTGATATAGAGGTGTCCCAGGCGGTTCCGGTACTTCTTGAAGAAGGTCGGAGGCGAGAGCTTGCCCGTCTCCAGGAAGGCGGAGTCCACCGCCAGGGGCAGGGACTTCACCGTGAAACCCTTGAGCAGCTTCTCGAGTTCCGTGCGCGTCGAGCAGATGGTGCCCGGCTGAGGGTTGAGCGCCAGGCGGATGCCGGACTCCGCGCAGCGCTTGCCCACCTCGGCCAGCAGATTGGTGAACAGCAGCCACTCCTCCTCGATGCTCTCGGCGTCGTAGGGCGGCGGGGTGACCACCAGCAGCTTGCCCTCCATGCCGACGAGGAAGCGGGCCACGTTGAGGCAGCGCTCGGACTCCTCCTCGGCGCTGCCGCCGGAGAGCTGGCGCACCGGGGTGCGGATGGTTACCAGGCTGAGGCTCTCGGCCTCGAGCATCTCCTGGAGGATGTGGATGCGGTCTTCGAAGTGGGGGACCAACTCCACGCCGGCCTCGACCCCGGCGAACCCGGCGCGGCGGATGTCGGTAAGTGCGTTGACGAAACCGGCGACGCCCCAGAGCGTTGCGTCGCAGGCCAGTTCCGTGTTGCTCATGGTGCGGCATTATAGTGCGGCCGCGCCCGGGCGCAAGTCGAGAGAAGGCTGGCGTCCTGCCCCGCTCGTGCCTAGAATAGCAGGCTGCCATGGACAGCGACACATCGCAAGAGCCGGTCCGCGTCTGCGAAGGCTGCGGGGCACACCTCACTGCCGACCAGCGGTCCTGCCCGGCGTGCGGCGGACCGCGGTCGGCCGAGGCCCCCCGCCGGAAGGTGGGCTTCGCGATCCTCAAGTTCGCAGCGGAATTCGTTATCATAACCATGATCGTGTCCCTGGCATGTTTCGCATACGTGTGGCTCCGGGGAGATCCACCCGCCGACCGCGAAGCATTGGAGCAGGTGGCGCTCTTCTCCGTCGCGGGCGGGGCCTCGGTCGCCCTGCTTCGCGCGGCCAGCATGGCGCTCGGCAGACACTTGAAACGGCGCATGGCTCAGAGGGTGCGAGGAAGCTCCGCGGATCGCCAGCTCGACCGTTGACGGGCATTTCCGCCCGCGTAGAATCGCGGGCGCCGGCCGGATGATTTTCCGGCCCCTGCCGTAGGAGAGTCAAAGCCGGCGAGATGGTGGTCGTCCCCGTGGACCTGATCCTCACCCAGGACGGCACTGGGCCGCGGGCCGGCGAGGTCGCCGACCATCGAGAGTTCTTCTAAGAGGGGGGAGCGGAAAGGGAGCTATGCTCAAGGCGATATGTCCGGAGTGCGGCCAGAAAGTAAGCGCACCCGACAATATGGCTGGCAAGGCGGGAAAGTGTCCGAAGTGCGCGGCGAGGGTCGAGTTTGCAGCGGAAGCGCTTTCAGTTGTTGCCAGCCAGCAGGAGAAGGCCGTGCCCGGTGGTGCTGAGAACGCTCCAATGCCTCTGGGCGAATCACTGAGACAACTTTTCAACGGACCTGTGTTCAAGAGGAGAAAGCCCGGGCCGTTGACGCCGGCAGAGAGGCTACTCGCGTTTGGGGTCGGCCTGCCGGGACTTGCTATCGTGGTTGCCCTCATTGTGTGCCTGAGCCTGCCGAAAGAGGTGCCCGAGGAAGTGTACGTGGGAAGAGCGGCGGGGATAGTCAAGAGTCTTCACCTTTCTTATGAATGCCTCCGCATGTTCGGATTGACCGGCCGGCGCATCGCTTCCCATGGATCATTCGTGCAACGGGAACTGCTTGTGAATCAAATCAAGTCGTGTGAAGCCACACACACGATGTGGTTTCTATTGGCGCATCCCGACTCCAATAGGCGTGATGAGAATGGCGCTCTCCATTCCACTCACTACGAGACGGTGGGGGCGCTTTCCTTCGTACTTGCGCGGGACGACGCTGTTTGGGCTCGCTTCCCAGACGTATCTCTTCCCGGTAGGCCGAGTCGGAAGGATAAGAGGATAGCCAACTACAAGAAAGGCTATGCCGCAGGCCTCCTGACCTTTCGGGACATGGGACGCAAGTTTCTGAAGGACAGCGAAGTTGACAGGAGAGTCGCTGTGTGCAAGAAGAAGGATCCGAAGACATGGTGCGAACCGGGCTTTGAGGAGGGATTCAGGGACGGGCTCTGGAACAGATCGCCCAAGTACAAGTAGTCGGTTACTACAAGGTAGCCCGTTGTGGGAGATAAGCGTGACTCATTTCGGATCAGATTCCTTTCGAGCCGAAGTCTGGCGTTTTGTGAAAAGTGAATGGAAGAAGCTTGGAGGGACCAAGCAGGCTCGGCCCCCAAAGCATGGGTATAAACTCCGCAATGACAAAACGGGATGGCCAGTTATCTTCGTGGAGTTGAAAGGAGGGTCTGGCTCGGTTGGTAAACACCCGGAACGTTTCAAGCGGTTCTACATTCTGCGGAGGTACAATGTTGAGAAGTTCAAGTCGGAAATCGCTAAGATAGCAAACGAGTTGGGCGCCAAAGGGGCGGCCGGAAAACTTTCGGTGAGGCGGCAAATTAAGAACGGCAGGCCGGCTGGCCTGAATTGCGATGTTTCCGACTGGAGGAGTTGGAAGGCGATCATCAAGGTCGTGCTAACCTGGGCCTGGAGGAGGCAAGACAAGAAATGACAGAGACAACTAACGGAACCAGCGGTCGCGCATACAAGTTCGGCGACAGCGGCGGTTTAGTGGCATGCATCGAGAAGCACGGAGGTCTGGAACTGTAGTGGGGAGCCGTCGCGAGGTCCGCGCCGAAGAGATTACCGGGACCGTTGAAAAGAGGTCCGCGGAATTGGCCTATGTATGTGGTAGAGAGGAGCTTGCAGCGATTTGCAGGGCCCGGAAGGGCGAAGAGCGCCAGCTGGGTCAGGCGGCGCTGGACGATCTGCTCAAGAATGCGGAAATAGCTGATACAGTGGAGCTTACGATTTGCCAGGACACCCGCTCGGCGGTTGTTTTCATTAACTGGGGCCAGGACGCGCACCTGTTGAGCGGAACGGTCACCGCCCTGGCCGTGCCTCTCGTGGTGGCACCCTGCCACCTGGACTCGCTGCCGGTAGCCATCAATATCGACCGCCACCGCGAGGTCATGTCATGAGCGCCGCCCCGGTCATCCGGCCGGCCCGGGCCGAAGACGCGGACAATGCCGCAGACATCGGGGTGCGGGCCCGTGACTCCATGTGGAAGGCCCGGCGCGGCCTCCTGGGGGATGAGATATACGGCTCGGCCTACGACGACGTGGTCGAGGCCAAGCGCCGCTCGCTCATGAAGCTGGTCGGCGGTAACCTCGAACAGACCCTGGTCGCTGAGGTGGACGGCAGGATGCTCGGTTTTCTGTGCTGGAGCATCTGGCCCAACGGGCAGGTCGGGGAAATCCTGGAGGTCACTGTCGACCCGGACCGTCATGGCCGGGGAATTGGCACCGCTCTCTGCCGCGAGGCGCTGAAGCTCTTCCGCGAGATGGGATGCCCGACGGCCACGGTCAAGACCGGCGGCGACGACGGGCACGCGGTGGCCCGGGGACTCTACGAGAAGCTGGGCTTCGGGCCGACGCTCCCGTGGGTGCAGTACTTCCGGAAGCTTGAGGGGGAAGGCCGCGATGGCGGCTGAGCAGATCGAGGTCAGCACTCCCTTCAGCGAGGTGCTGGTCCGCTCCCTGCGCGCCGGTCAGAAGCTGCTGATTTCGGGAGGGGCATACAGCTGCCGGGACGTCGCCCACAATGCGGATAGTCGAGGCGATAGGCTCCGGGGGCGAACTGCCTTTTGACCCGGACGGCCAGATCGTCTACTACGCGGGGCCCACGCCAGCTCGTCCGGGGAATGCGGTTGGCGCCATGGGGCCGACCACCAGCTACCGCATGGACTCTTATGTCGAACCGCTCCTGAAGCTCGGACTTCGAGGTATGGTAGGCAAGGGGGTCCGTGACCCCAAGATGAAGGAGTTGCTCACCACCTACGGCGCGGTCTACCTGCTGGTGACGGGTGGGGCGGCAGCGCTTCTGGCTTCGTGCATCAAGGCTGCCGAGATCATCGCTTATCCGGAACTGGGGCCCGAGGCGGTTCGACGACTGGAACTTTCTTCCTTTCCGGCTTACGTGGCTTACGACACGGTAGGAGGCGACCTCTACGAAGAAGGCCAGTCCGAGTGGCGCGCCAGATTGCAGGAGCAGCCGCCCCAGGGGTGAAAAGGGCTCTATTGCACAGGTGCATTATCGGACGCGGAACCGCGCGTGGGGATGCATAATCTAGCAGTTTTCCGGCTTGGAGCGTTGCTCCGCCAGGACTGATGACCCGATGTGTGCATGCAAGCAGCTTGATATGGCGGGTTATGGGTATTATGCGCTCTGAATTTTCAGCAGAAAACTCTTTACATAGCCATTTGGTGATCTATAATCCGTACGCAGATGGGCAAAAACACTAAGGGATTGGCGGCTCTCGGGCCGATAAGAGTTTGAGTCTATCCAGGCGTTGAGCGCGCTACGCCTGGAGTGCGGGCTCTCAGCAGGGGACCGTTGAAACTAAGAAGGGAGGTGGCTCTGCTCCGGGGGTGCTGAGAGGTTGAGCCGGTCTTGCGGCTCGCTTTAGTTAAGACAATTTGGGCTGTTCCGGGCACAGTGTCGAAGTTGGGAGATTGCCCGGGACAATCACTAAGGGTAATTTGGGAGGAAGAAGCAAACGATGAGAACTCTACTGTCAGTAGGGATGGCACTGAGCCTCGTAACGGTTATGGGGCTCTCGGCTAGTGCCGGCACGCCCGTGGCCGGAGGTGGCCTGTTCCTGGAGTCGAACGAGAGCGCTTCCAGCAAGCTCACGATCGACGGTGAACTGCGTACCCGCTGGGAAAACCAGAACAACATGCTGGACACCAGCTCCGCGAACCACGACCACCTGGAGTACGTGGATGCCCGCATGCGTCTCGGCCTGCTCTTCGAACTGGCCGAGAACACTTCGGTCAAGGTGACCCTGCAGAGCCGCTACTTGTGGGGCGGGCAGGCCGGCTACAACGATGCCGAGGACGGCGCGGCCGGCGTTGAGGATCGCGACAGCCTCGACGTCTACGAGGCCTACGTGCAGATGAAGCCGACTATCTTCCGCTTCGAGACCACCCTGACCATTGGTCGCCAGCCGCTGGTGTTCGGCAACGAGATGCTGCTGGGCGACGACACCAAGTACGCCGGCCTGACCCACGACGCCGTGCGTCTGGACCTGAACCCCATTGAGAACCTGGACACGGCCATCTTCGTGGCCAAGGTCGTCGAGAACAGCGCGCAGTTCGGCACGAACTCCAGCGAACTCGCCGCGAACGCTGGTGTCAGCAACGACACGCACCTCTTCGGCATCTACAACACCTACCACGTGAGCGAGGACGTGCTCTTCGACGTCTACCTCCTCTACCTGGCGGAAGACGACGAGACCGGGGCCGGTACCTTCAGCCTGTACGGCGTCGACGCCAAGATCTTCACCGGCGGCGCGCGCGTGGCCTTCAACAAGCTGGAGCTCTTCGGCCAGAAGTTCGACTTCGGGTTCGAAGTCGCCGCCCAGATCGGCGAGGTCAACATGGGCGCCGAGGACCTGGACATCCAGGACGCCTTCGCGTTCGAGACCGAGCTCGGCTGGTCGCCGGAGCTTCCCTGGAGCCCCCGCTTCGCCTTGGGCCTTGCCTGGGCTTCCGGTGATGAAGATGGCACCGACGGCGCCTTCAACACCTTCATCCCGGCGTTCCAGGACACGCAGGGCCGGCTCGGCAAGGCAGACGTGTTCCAGCTCCAGAACATCCGTTGCTGGTACCTCGCTGCCACCTGCAACCCCATGGAGAGCGAGAAGGTGACCGCTGGCGTTGCCTACTACAAGTTCAACGCCTTCGAGGAAGGTGACGGTCTCGGAGCCGGTGGCGTCGATGCCTTCACGGGCAGCAACGTCAACGACATGGCCGATGAGATCGACATGTTCGTAGGCTACAAGGTCAGCGACAACGCCGATCTCAAGCTGTGCTGGTCCTGGATCGAGCCCGACGACATGATCCACGACGCGGCCGGTTTCAGCAACAGCCCGGCGCACCGTGTGCACCTGAGCCTGATCGTGAAGTTCTAGTCTCACGACAAGGTCGAACATCGAGAACCCCCGGGGACGCTCCCCGGGGGTTCTTCTTTGTGCGCTCCGGAGCGCCTATCCGGCCGGCTTGACGCCCCCCCTTCCCGGGGGTATCATCACCGCCAGCCGTGGGCGCGGCGGGGAGTGAGGAATTGCCTGTGGCCCGTAGGGAAGGGGAGCTGTTAAAGATTGGCGCGGTGGTCAAGCGTACTGGGTTTACCCGCCAGCAGATCCACAACTTCCTGGTGATGGGGCTGATTAAGGAAGACTCCCGAACCGCCGCCGGGCATAGACTGTTTGGAGCCGGAGTGTTCAAACGCCTGTCTATCATTCGCGGGCTGCTCGCCCAGAACTATCCGCTGGCCGAAATACGCCGCACCTGGAAGGCGTTCGGGCGGTTGGTGCTCATTTGCTTCCTGCTGATCCCGGCGGGGAGCATCGCCTCGGCGCGCGCCCGGGCCGCCGAGCAGCCGCGAGGGGTTTCCGCGGAGGACGTCACCGCCATCCGCGGGCTGTTCAAGAAGCTGCGCAAGATGATGCTCGACGGGGACTCCGACATGGTCGCCGGGCTGATGGACCCCAACATCAAGCAGGAGCGGCTGCATCACATAATCGAGCAGCTCGACGACCACTTCGAGAGCATCAGCTACACCGAGTTCAGCTGCCACTTCAAGGAGCGGACCGACGTAGAGGTCCTCGGCAAGAAGGGGGTGCGGGTCGGCGTGCTCCTGCGCTATAAGTACCACGAGCAGTCGCAGGACTCGGTGTCGGAGAGCGACGACGGCCAGTACTGGGACTTCGAGCTGGTCAGGGTGCAGGGCGGCTGGCGCATCTCCGAGGCGCGCTGGTTCGACACGCTCTCCTCCACCCAGGACGCCATCCTGGGCAGGATATTCACCATCGCGGCGATACTGATCATCGTGGGCAGCTTCTGGGGATGGATGTTCCTGGACTGCTGTTTCCGGAACTGGGGCGGCAGGAAACTGCCCTGGATCGCGGGCCTGGGGATTTCGTTCCTGGCCGGGGCCGGCGCGCTGATCGCCTATTTCAGCACCCGGACGGACTGGCTCATGGCCGTGGCGCTGGTGCCCGGGATCGGAGCGCTGGTCTACTTCTTCGCGATATGGATGCGCCAGGGCCCGGAAGACTGACTTCCGCAGTGCCATGATTGACAGACGAATGACCGCCGGACCGGCCTGCGCGCTGGCGACGGTGCTGGCCACCCTGGCCGGGGTCGCGGGCGCATCCGCCGGCGAGACGCCGTCCGGCGGCTTCGGCGGGGGCGACTTCTACTGGAAGCTGGCGCTGACGGCCAAGGAGGGCAAGACCGCTGACGCCCGGGGGACGCTTCTCGAACTCATGCCCGGCAGCGGCGGCAAGCGCCGGCTTCTGGTCCGCGTCGGCGCCCGCGGGGCGGCGATGCTCCTGGCCGGGGGCGGCAGGGAAACTGAACTGGCCTCCGCCGCGCTGGCGGCTTTGCCCGGGACGGTGACGCTGGTCCGCCGCGGCGGGCGGCATTACTTGTTAGCTGACGGTCGCTGCGTGCTCGGCGCGAAGTACGCCGGCGTTCATCGGGGACGCCCCGGGGCCCGGCTGCCCGGCGGGAAGGTTTCTCTCCGCGAGATACTCCGCCAGAAGACCGGCCAGCTGCTCTTCTCCGACGGCTTCTCACGCCCGGCGGGGAAGGCCGGCCCCTGGCGGGTGCGCTCCGGGTTGTGGGAGTCGGCGGCGCACAGCTTCGCCGCGCACAGCGCCAATCCCGGCGCGGTGCGCGCCCGCTTCGACCCGCTGCTGCCCGTCGATCCCCTGACCGCCGGGCGCTTGGCCGGCACTCGCTCCGGGCTGGGGGTCAACCTGGCGCCTCTGGATGGTGGAGCCCTGGCGATCACCCGGGTGACCGGTTCCTCGCCGGCCGAGCAGGCCGGGCTGGGCGCCGGGGACGTGATCCTGGCGATGGACGGCAAGCCCCTGGGCGGCAAGGGCGGGATAATAATGCTGGCCGGCAGGGAGGCGACGCTCACCGTGCTGGGCGCCGGCCGCCGAAAGACGCGCGCCGTGCGCATCAAGCCCGGGGCTTTCACCTGGGGGCTGAGCAGCCGGACGGTGGCCTATCCGGGCGCCAGAGTGGGCTCCGCCGCCCTGGCGACGGCCGGCGAGAGTTTCTGGGGACTCTACCGCCTGGAGTGCTCGGCGCGGACTGTCGGCGGGGCGGCCTTCGGGCTGGCCTTTGCGCTTTCCGGGAAGAACGCGGGGCTGCTCTTCCGGCTGCGGCCGGCGGGCTCCGAATGGCGGGCCGAGCTGGTTCGCGTGGGGGCCGACGGACTGGCCGCCGGCGAGCCGCTGATCTCGGAGAAGATCGGCGCGCCCTGGCCGTCCTCCTGGTATCGCCTGTCGGTGGACGTCTCCGACGATGGGGAGGGCAAGCCCTTCCTGGTGCGCTGTTCGCTGGGAGAGAAGGAGGTCCTCCGCGCGCGCGCCGCCGATGCCGGCTTCGGCCGCGTGGGACTGTGGTCCGCCGGCCGGGCGGGTTACGCGGAGTTCGACGACGTGATAGTCGCCGGCGACCGCGGGGAAATCCTCCGCCGCCGGAAGGCGCCCGTGTCCTTTTCGATGGCCGCGGCCGCGGACCCCTTCATGGCCGGGTGGTCCGCGCCGGCCAGCGACTGGCTGAGCGTGGCCGGGGGCGCGCGCTACCGCTTCCCCTGCTACTCCGGCGCGCTGGTCCGCCTGGCGAAGCTCCCGCCCGCCGGGCGCGTGGAAGTGAGATGGTCCGACTCCAAGGGCGGGGCGGTCTGCAGCGTGCGCCTGGACGCCGCCGCCGGACTGGCCGAGCTCCTGGCTGGCGGGAAGGTGCTGCGACGCGGCAAGATTCCCGCCGCCCGGCCGCTGGAAGCGCGCTGCGTTCGCGGCGAGCTTTCGATCCGCGCGGGTGGAAAGATATTCCTGACGGTAAAGACAAAAGCGATCTCGCGGCCGGTTCTCTCGGTCTCGCCGGCGCGGTTGGCGGCGAGCGGGGCCGTGACGGCGCGCAGCGCCGAGGGGATCGAGCTCGGCTTCGACCGGGCCCCGGTCGAGCTGGTGACTTCCTCCGGCGTCTGGGGCGTGGCCAATAGATGGATATGCGATCCGCGCTGGAGCTGGTTCGCCGGCCGGGCCCGGCCGCTTGCCGCGGCGTGGACGGCGCGGAGCTTCGGGGGCGCTCAGCGCCTTGACCTCTTCGCCGCGCCGATGATGACCTACCCCCGACCGCCGTTGGAGGTCCCCCGCGACTTCGGCCTGACTATCTGCGGCGACGGGCGCTCGCTGTGGAGCGGCTACGCCCTGCTCTTCGGCGCCGACAACAACCGCTCGACCCGGCTCTACCGCAAGGGCGTCCTGGTCGCGGCCACCCGCGCCGGGGACGCACGCTTCCCGGACGACTCCTTCAGGAGGCCGTCGCGGGCGGCGCTCCACCAGCATTGGTACCAGCTGTCCCTGGAGCGCCGCGGGAAGCAGGTGACCTTCTCGGTCGGCGGGCGTCCACAGATCTCCTGGACCGACCCGGAGCCCCTTCCCGGCGGGCGCGCGGCGGTCTGGGCGATGCGCGGGGGCATGTTGACCGCGCGGCTGCGCCTGGACGCCGAACGGGTGGGCCGGATGGAGCCGGACCTCGGCGCCGCCGGGCCGGTTGCTCCCGCCGCACCGCTGGAGGCGCTGAGATTATGCGAGCCCCCACCGGCCATCGCCGGCCGCGCTAAAGACGTCTGGCGGGTGGCATCTCCCGTCAGCGGGGCTTCCGCGGTGCAGGTCCGGACGCTGTCGATTGACCCCGCCGCCGCCGGGCGGCTCAAGTTCCGCTTCCGGGCGTCGCCGGGCGCCGCCGTGGACCTCTACCTCCAGAGCGGCGGGACGCGCTACCGGTTGGGCTTGACCGGCCCGCGGCCCGACCCGCGCGCCGAGGATCGCGAAGTCAACTGGCTGGGCGCGGCCCGCGGCGTGGCCGCCGATGGCGAGTGGCGCGAGCTCTCCCTTAACCTCGGCGCCTTCTGGCGCGACTTCTGGCGGGTGCGCGGCCGTCCAGGGCGCGCCGTGCCCAAGGGCACCAGGTATCGGGTGGTCTTCGGCTGCCTCGGCGAGGCGGGCTACGCCGCCGCCGGGCTGGGCGGCAACCCGCCCGGGGCGTGGTACGAGTTGTCCGTGCCCGAGTACGTCAAGCCCGGGCGGGACCTCGCTCCTCCGCGGCCCGGCAAGCTGCGCCTGGCCGGCAACACGCCCGCCGAGCGCGCCCGCCTGGTGCTGCCTTTTCCCGACGCGGACGGGTCGGGGCTGGACACCCGCAAGCTCACCATGCTGCTGGGCGCCCGGGGGCTGAAGATCGGCTCGCCGGGGGTCAGCTACTCGGAGCGCGACGGCCGGCTGGTCATCGACCTCGGCGCGGTCGGCGCCCGGCCCGGCCCGGCCGGGGAGTACCGGCTGGTGCTCAGGGGCATCGCCGACCTGGCCGGCAATCGCCTGGAGAACCAGGAGCTGGTCGTAGATACCAAGACGGACGCCGACCGCCGGCCGCCCGAGGGGATCACGGTGCACGCCAGGTTCGGCGGCACCGACCTGTCCCTGGACATAGGCCCGGAGCGCTTTCGGCTAGGGGGAAGCCACCGGCAGTGTTTCCTGCGGCGGGCCTACCCGGAGCTCGCCGGCGACCCCGCCGGCTGCGAGCTGGTCAACCTGACCGACGGCGGGTACTTCAACATGTTCGTGATTCAGCCCGGCCGGGCCTTCGACCTGGCCCGCTTCCCGGAGCTGGACCTGGCCTGCCGCTTCGGGCCGAGCACGCCGCTGGCCGCGGTCTTCCGCGCCGGGTCGCGCTGGGCGGTTGCGGCCATCAACGAGTCCCGGATTCAGCCCGGCGGCCGGCGCGCCTGGTGTCCGCCGCGGCCACTGAAGGCCGACCGCACCTGGCAGCGCTTGAGCCTGCCCCTGGCGGCTATCTATCGTCAGAGTTACCCGGCGGGCACCCGGCGGCCGACCACGTCCTCGCTGCGCCTGGGCGACACCGGCCAGCGCCGGGCCCGCGTCGGAGCGCACCTGATGGTCGGCGACCTGCGCCTGGTGCCCGCGGTGAACCCCAAGGGCCTGGTGCTCTCCTGGAAGGCCTGGGACGCCCTGGGCGTGGCCGGTTATCGCTCGGCCATCGATAACATGTCAGGCACGGTTCCGGAAAAACGGGGGATCGAGAGCGGCATGCCGCTTTCTCCCGAGGCCGCCGCCGGGCTCAAGGAGGGATCGGCCTGGCTGCACCTGGCCTTCAAGGACAAGGCCGGCAACTGGAGCCGCCCGGCTCACTACCGCTTCATAGTGGACCGCTCGCCGCCGAAGCTGCTGCGCCGCGACCCGGCCGGGCTCGCCTCGCCGCGCGCCGACGGTTTTGACGTGTACCTGGCCGACCGCACCGGGCTGGACCCGGCCTCCATGCTGCTCAAGGTGAACGCCACGGAGTACCGGCTGGGCAAGAGCGGGGCAGTGTCCTTTGACGCCGCCAGTGGCCGGCTGCGCTGGGACTCGCGGCGGGCGTGGGGCCGGACGCTGTCGGCGGACGAGAAGCTGAGCGTTGAGCTTTCCGCCGCGGACTTCGCCGGGAACCGCGCGGTGGCGACCTCCTGGACCTGGCAGGTCAAGCCCGGCGAGGACAAGCGCGCGCCGGAGGCGCCGCGGGTGCGCTTTACTACGTGGGGAGCGCTGAAGGGCCCCGGCAGGCGGCGGGCTTCCAGGATACTGCACCCCCTCCGGATCTCGCCGATCCGGAACGCCCGCCTGGAATCCTCCGACCGCGACGGCGGGACGGTGCGTCTGGTCCGCAAGCCCGGCCCCGGCCCGATGGCCGTCAGCCTCACTGAGCGGCCCTGGCGCCTGGGGTATCGGCCCGCCATGCTCTTCGAGTACCGCGCCTCGCGCGGGATGCACTTGGAGCTGCTGGTGCTGGTCTCCGGACACGAGGTGACAATCCCCCTGACCGGTGCCCCGGGGGCCCCGGCGGTGGCCGACGGCTCCTGGCGCCAGGCGGTACTGGACCTCGGCGCCCGCGCCCGGAAGAAGCTGGGTAAGCTTCCCGTCTACTGCGTGGGGCAGGTGATCGTCCGCGAGGCGGCGGGGAAGCCGAGCCCTCCCGGCGCCTCCCTGGAGCTGCGCCGCGCGGAGTTGTGGACCGGCCGCGCCGCGGGGACCGGCTTCGTCCTGGATTCCGCCGACGCGGGCAGTGGCCTGGCCGGGTTCTCGGTGGTGATTGACCGGGCGGCGGATACAATGCCGCCGAAGAGGGTGAACTCGACGCTGAGTTCGGCACGCTCGGCGGGCAGGCACCCCCTGGGACAGTTGGAGCCCGGCACCTGGTGGCTGCACGCGCGCGCGCGCGACCTAGCCGGCAACTGGAGCGGGCCGACGCACTACCGTCTGGTGGTGCCGGCCGGGAAGAAATGATTTTCTCGGAGTAGCTATCGTGGGTCTGGTTTGCGCTGCGCTCAACGTCACCGATACCGAGGCCGCGCTGGGCGCGCTGCGCCGCGCCAAGATGGCCGGCGCGGACCTCGCCGAGCTGCGCCTGGACCTCATGGAAGAGTTCAACCTCGAACGCCTGCTGACCTACCGCCCGCTGCCGGTCATCGTCACTTATCGCCGGAAGGACCAGGGTGGCGGGCGCGAGTGCGAGGAGGCCGAGCGCCTGGGCGCGCTCTCCCGCGCGCTGGAGCTGGGCGCCGAGTACGTCGACGTGGAGCTGGGCTCCGAGGCGGGGCTGAAGCGTGCCGGCGCCGGCCGGGTGATCGTCAGCCATCACGATTTCGAGAAGTTCCCGGAGGACGTGGCCGGGCTGGCCCGCGAGATCGCCGGACGCGGCGCGGACATCGTCAAGGTCGCGGTTACCCCCGCCCACCCGCTGGACTGCCTGCCGCTCTACGCGCTCTCCGAGAGTTGCGCCAAGCCGGTCATCGCCGTGGGCATGGGCGAGTTCGGCGCGGCCAGCCGCCTGCTCTCCCTGCGCTTCGGGGCGTATCTGTCTTACGGGGCGCTCTCGGCGAGTGAGTGCACCGCGCCGGGCCAGCTCGCCGCCGGCGAGATGACCGAGCTCTACCGCGCCGGGGAGATCAGCGAGACCACCCGGCTCTTCGGGGTGATCGGCGACCCGGTTGCCCACTCGCTGAGCCCCGCCGTGCACAACGCCGCCTACCGCCGGATGAACCTCGACGCGGTCTACGTTTCCTTCCGGGTGCCGGACCGGCCGGAGGAGTTTCTGCGGAGCTACGCCCGGCTGGGTTTCGAGGGCTTCAGCGTGACCCTTCCCCACAAGCGCGCCGCGCTGGAGTGCGCCGACGACGCCGACGAGGTCGCCGGGGACATCGGCGCGGCCAACACGATAACCGTCGTCGACGGGCGGCTGGCGGCCAGCAACACCGACGCCGACGCCGCGGTCAACCAGCTGGTGGCCGCCTTCGGGGGCGCCGATGAGTTGAAGGGAAAGACCGTGCTGCTGCTCGGCGCGGGCGGCGTGGCCCGCGCGGCCGGCTGGGGACTGGTCCGCGCGGGGGCCCGGCTGGTGGTCGCCAACCGCACCGTCGAGCGCGGCGAGCGGCTGGCGGCCGAGCTCGGCGCCGAGTTCCGCGGGCTCGACGACCTGGAGGGCCTGGCCTACGCCGCCGCGGTCAACGCCACGCCGCTGGGCATGAGCCCGCGCACATCGAGAACCCCGCTGGCCGCCGAGCTGATCCGTCCAGGTACGGTGATCTTCGACACCGTCTACAACCCGCTGGCCACCCGTCTGCTGCGCGAGGCTAAGAAACGTGGCGCCCGAGCCGTCGATGGTATTGGGATGTTCGTTGAGCAGGCCGCGGCGCAGATACTGCAGTGGACCGGGCGGAAGGCCTGGCCGCGGTTGATGCGCGAGGCCGCGCTGGAGAGGCTCGAATCACGGTGATGGTTCGCAGGTGCCTGCTGGTCCTGGTGGCCCTGGTCGCCCTGGTCGCGCCGGGGTGCTGGCCCAAGAAGAAGCCCCCCACCCGCGAGCCGGACTCCGGGAAGAAGGCGCGCGCCACCAGGGACTGGCTGGACCGGCGTCGCGAGAGCGCACCCCGCCCGGCCGCGCGTCCGCCGGCCTGGACCCGGGAGCCCCCGCTGCCCAGGATGAAGCTGCGGCCGCTGCCCCGCCCGGAGATCAAACCGCCGGAGAGCGCCGCCGAGATAGTCAGCTATCTCAAGGCACGCCACGTCGACCGGCGCATCCTGGGCCTGATTGCGGTGTGGAAGAAGCGCCCGCCGGAGGCGGTCGGCGCCCTGCTGGCCATGGCCCGGCGCGACCCGGTCTTCGCGCGGGCGGCGGTCGAGGCGCTGAGCGCCTACCCCGATCCGGCCGGGACGCGCGCGCTGCTGTCGGCGCTTTCCTCGCGCCGACCGGAGGCCCGGGCCGCGGCGGCGGGAGGGCTGGCTTGGCGTAAAGCCCCGCCCGGCGGGGCGGTCGAGAAGGCCCTGGCCCGCGCGGTCCGCCGCGACCGCGACTGGCGGGTCCGGGCCAGCTCGGCGCTGGCGTTGGGCCTGGCCACCCGGGGCCGCTACGGAGCCGCGGCCGAGCTGGCCCTGATGAGCCGGATGGACAACGCCCGCGAGCTCGACGCGGTGCGCCTGGAGTGCGCCGCGGCATTGGCCCGCGGGGAAGTGAACTCCGGCTGGCGTTTCCTGCAAGCGGCGGCCTTCTCGCACACGGGCAATCGCACCCTCCTGGCGCTGAAGCTCTGCGGCGAGGTGGGCGGCCGGCGCGGAGCGGCGATTCTGGGGGCGGCGCTCGGCAGCGACCGTCCCGAGGTCTGGACGACGGCGGTGAGGGCTTTCTATATAGTAGGGCGCGAGGCGGCGCAGGAGGCGCTGGCGGCGCGGGTCAAGGCCGGCGGCAGGCTCGGCCGCCGAGCGGCGCTGGCCCTGGCGCCCTACGAAGGTCGGCGGCTGGTCCCCGAGGTGCTCGCGGCCATGGAGAAGGGCTCTTCGGTGATGCGCGCGGCGGGCTGTGAGGTGCTGGCCCGGGCGCTGGGCGCCGACGCCTCCGCCGCTCTGGAGCGCAAGCTGCTGGACGCCGGCGAGACGGCCGGCGTGCGCGCCGCCGCCGCGCGCCAGCTGGGGCGCGTGGGCGGCCCGGTGGTGGCCGTCTCGCTGCGCGGGGTCGCCAAGGGCGACGCCAATGCGGTGGTGCGCGCCGCGGCCCGCGATGCGCTGCTGTTGGTCGAGGCCCGCCTGAAGAAGGGCTCAAGCGCGGTGAGCGCTGCGGAGGCCGAGCGCTTCGCCTTCTCGCGCTGGCGCCTGGTGAAAGTGCTGTCCGGGCGGCTGATCGGCTGCCGGCTCCGCGACCCGCGCGGGCGCGAGCGGGTCTATCACGTGGGCGACGCGGTCGCCCTGGGCTATCGGCTTGCGCGGGTGCTGGGTGCCGGCGAGCGGGCCGATGCCGCCGAGGTGCTGCTGGCCGGTCGGGCGGCGACGCGCCTTGACTTGTTGCGGGCGGTGCTCACCAAGGGCGACCGCGCGGTGGTCCTGGTGGCCCAGGCCGTGGTGGCGGGGGATTAGGGTGCGCGCGGTGCTTCAGCGGGTGGACGCGGCCAGCGTGACCGTGGACGGCGAGGTCGTCGGGAAGATCGACCGGGGCCTGATGATCCTGGTGGGCGTGGAGAAGGGCGACAGCGAGGAAACCGTCCGCTGGACCGCCAGGAAGAGCGCCGAGCTGCGCGTCTTCCGGGACGAGGCCGGCAAGATGAACCTCTCGGTCCGGGACGTGGGCGGGGCGGTGCTGGCCGTCAGCCAGTTCACGCTGCTGGCCGACTGCCGCAAGGGCCGGCGTCCCGGCTTCGACCGCGCCGCGCCGCCGGAAGAGGGCCGGCGCCTCTACGAGCTCTACGTCGAGGAGCTTCGCAAGCTGGGCCTGGCCGTGGAGACCGGCGTCTTCGGCGCGGAGATGATCGTGGACATCCGCAACCACGGGCCGGTGACGATTATCCTGGAAAGGGCGCCGGAGGCGGGCTGAGCCGGCTTTCTCAGAGCAGGTAACGAAAAGAGGTTTCAACCGCCAAGACGCCAAGGCGAGGTTCTCTTTTTCACCACCAAGGCACAAAAACACTAGGCTGTGTCTGCTAATTCTCTAAAGGACTGGGGGTGTGTTGGTCGATAT
>CBDUSI010000092.1:0-17730 GCA_965370045.1 uncultured bacterium
AGCACCGCAGCACCACCTACGGCGACGGCTCCTACCGGCTGGGCGGGTACTACGAGCACTACAAGCGCTATGCCCAGGCCCTGGAGTGCTACAAGGAGGTCGGGGCCAAGTACCCCAAGCACTGGGCCAACCGCGCGCGCAGAGAGCGGCCCTCGCGCATCCAGGAGTGCATCTTCCGCTGCACCAAGGCCTTGGGAGGGCGCTGATCCGACCGGCCCACATACACGCAGCTCAAGGAGGGGGCTCGCCGGACGCGCGGCGGCCCCCTTCTTATTGCGTTTGGCCCCTTTGGGCCCGATGCACTTGACACTTGCCGCTTCATATGATAATATGCGCGCGCCATTGAAGTAGAGCAGCGCCGTTTGGAAGAGTAGTCCCGGGGCGGCCAAGGCACCGGGGCGGCGGAACTGGCTCTGATGGCAATAGTCCGGCCATCCGGCGGGCGGGGGGTCTGCCCGGAGTGGCCGAGACTGTTTTTTTGAGGCAATTCGGAATCCAAGGCAGGATAGAGAACAATGGAACTGCCAGTCTACAACGAAGCGGGCGAACCGGCCGGCAAGATCAAGTTCGACGAGTCCGTGCTGGGCACCAAGGTGAAGCGCAGGCTCTTGCACCAGGCGGTGATCATGTACGAGGCTCGCCGCCGGTCGGGCACGGCTTCGACCAAGACCCGCGCCCAGCGGGCCGGCACTGGCAAGAAGCCTTGGCGCCAGAAGGGCACCGGGCGGGCCCGGGTGGGCTCCCGGCGCAGTCCTCTGTGGCGCAAGGGCGGCGTCATCTGGGGCCCCAAGCCGCGGGACTTCGGCTACTCCATGCCCGCCAAGGCCCGACGAGAAGCCCTGCGCAGCGCCCTGCTGTCGAAGTTCAAGGAAGACCAGGTCAAGGTTATCGACAAGCTCGACTTCGAAACACCCAAGACCAGGCGAATGGTCGATGTCCTCAAGAACCTGGGCATCAAGCAGAAGTGCCTGCTGGCCGTCAAGGGCCACCAGCCTGACTTGTGGAAGAGCACCCGCAACATCCCCCGCACCGAGATCAGCCCGGTGCGCGACCTCAACGCCTACTCGGTGCTGCGCGGCGGAGAGCTGCTCTTCACCAAGGAGGCGCTGGAGAGCCTGTCGGAAGTGGTGAAGAAATGATCGACCCTTACAAGATCGTCATCCGCCCGGTGGTCACCGAGAAGAGCTACGCGCACGCCCACGGCACCGCCTGGCTGCGCCAGGGCAAGGGCAAGGGCAAAGGCAAGGGCGAGCCCATCCGCTGGTACTCCTTCGAGGTCGTCCCGGGAGCGAGCAAGCACCAGATCCGCGAAGCGATCGAGAAGCTCTTTGACGTCAAGGTCACCGCGGTCAACACCTGTCAGGTGCGGCCCAAGTACCGCCGGGTGCGCTCCACGCAGGGCCTGACCAAACGCTGGAAGAAGGCCATGGTGCGGGTCTCGCCGCAGTCCAAGGCCATCGAGGGGTTCTAAAGTGCCTCCCAAGAAATACAAGCCGACTAGCAATGGCCGTCGGGGCATGATGGGCCACGACTTCTCGGAGCTCACCAAGAAGCGCCCCGAGCGCCGGTTGACCGAGGCGCTGCGCAAGACCGGCGGCCGCGACAACCACGGCCACGCGACCAACATCAACAAGGGCGGGGGCCACCGGCGGCGCTACCGCCGGATCGACTTCAAGCGCAACAAGGACGGCGTGCCCGCCAGGGTCGCGGCCATCGAGTACGACCCCAACCGCACGGCGCGCATCGCCCTCTTGTCCTACCACGACGGCGAGAAGCGCTACATCCTGGCCCCCGACGGCCTCAAGGTGGGGGCCACGCTGATGAGCGGTGCGGGGGCCGAGCCCGAGGTGGGCAACTGCCTGCCGCTGGCGGCCATGCCCCTGGGCACCATCATTCATAACTTGGAGCTCAAGCCCGGCCGCGGCGGACAGATCGCCCGCTCGGCGGGCATCAGCGCGCGCCTGCTCGCCAAGGAGGGAGTGCGCGCCCACGTGGAGATGCCCAGCGGCGAGGTGCGCACCGTGAGCGTCGAGTGCCGGGCCACCGTGGGCCAGGTGGGCAACACCGACCACCAGAACGTGGTCATCGGCAAGGCCGGCCGCAACCGCTGGAAGGGCCGCCGCCCCCACGTGCGCGGCACCGCCAAGAACCCGGTGGACCACCCCATGGGCGGGGGCGCCGCCCGGCGGCACGGCGGGCGCCCGCCATGCTCGCGCACCGGACTGCTCTCCAAGGGCGGCCGGACCCGCAAGCCCAAGAAGTACTCCAACGCGGACATCATCCGCAAGCGCAAGCGCAAGCGGTAAGGGGCAGTAGAGATGAGCCGATCGCTGAAGAAGGGCCCGCACGTCGACCCCAAGCTGCTCAAGAAGGTGTTGGCCCAAAAGGGTTCGAGCAACCGCGACCCGATCAAGACCTGGCGCCGGTCCTGCACCGTCGTGCCCGAGTTCGTGGGCCACAGCTTCCTGGTGCACAACGGCAACAAGTTCCTCAAGGTCTTCGTTACCGAGGACATGGTCGGTCACAAGCTCGGCGAGTTCTCGCCGACCCGCACCTTCCGCGGACACATCACCGGCGGCGGCGGCAAGCCCGAGCGCAAGCCCGAGCGCAAATAGGACGGGAGAGACGATCCGTGGCTGAAACTGTTTACAAGGCCAGTCACCGGCGGGCGCCGGGCAGCGTCAAGAAGATTCGCCTGGTCATCGACATGATCCGCGGCAAGCGGGTGCCGGCCGCGCGCGACATCCTGCGCTACACCCCCAAGCGCGCCGCCTACTTCATCGACCGGGTCCTGCAGTCGGCCATCGCCAACGCCGAGAACAGCGCCCAGGTGGACGTCGACGATCTGGTGGTAAAGAGCGCCTGGGTCGACGAGGGCCCCACCCGCATGGGCCGCTGGAAGTACGCCGCCCACGGCCGGGTGCGGCCCATCCTCAAGCGCAGCAGCCATATTCACGTGGAACTCGCGTCCGCCCCGGAAGAGGCCCAGCCGCGCGGCCGACGGGCCCGCAAGTCTAAGGAGTGAAGCTTTGGGACAGAAGTGCCACCCCTACGGGTTCCGCGTCGGCATAACCAAGGACTGGCGCAGCCGCTGGTACGCGACCAAGAAAGAGTTCGGCAAGTGCCTGGTCGAGGACCAGCGTATCCGCCAGATGATCAAGCGCCTGCTGTGCGGGATTGACAGCCGCCGCGGCCGGGGCACCAACGCGGGAATAGCCAACGTGGAGATCGAGCGCACCAAGAACGAGGTGCGCGTGCTGATCCACACCGCGCGCCCCGGGGTGGTCATCGGCCGAAAGGGCTCGGCCATCGACGAGCTCCGCAGCCAGGTGGAGCAACTGGTGGCGCCCAAGAAGGTGGAGATCAGCATAAAGGAGGTCACCCGGCCGGAGTGGCATGCCCAGCTGGTGGCCATGAACGTCGCCGAGCAGATCGCCCGCCGCGCCAACTACCGCCGGGCGGTCAAGCGGGCCATGGAGACCTCGGTGGCCGCCGGGGTGGGGGGCATCAAGATACAGGTCTCCGGCCGGCTGGGCGGCTCGGAGCTGGCCCGCACCTACCACGCCGGCCACGGCAAGCTGCCCCTGCAGACCCTCAGGGCGGACATCGACTACGGTTTCGTGGAGGCCCCCAGCCAGTACGGGCACATCGGCATCAAGTGTTGGGTCTACCGCGGCATGCTGCCGGATGGGAGGACGAGCCATGGCTCTGATGCCCAAACGGGTTAAGTACCGCAAGACGCACCGCGGCCGGGTCCGGGGCCTGGCCCATCGCGGCAACCAGGTGGACTTCGGCGAGTTCGGACTGCAGGCCCTGGAGCGCGGCGTGCTTACCGCCCGGCAGATCGAGGCCTCCCGCGTGGCCATGAGCCGCAGCCTGGGCACCGCCGGCAAGTACTGGATCCGGGTTTTCCCCCACAAGTCTTATACCGCCAAGCCGGCCGAGACCCGC
This sequence comes from uncultured bacterium, assembly GCA_965370045.1. Taxonomy (GTDB): domain Bacteria; phylum Planctomycetota; class SZUA-567; order JAKLDR01; family JAKLDR01; genus CAZONU01. The sequence continues at coordinate 3,952 of CBDUSI010000092.1, forward strand.
CAGGGCAAGGGCAAGGGCGAGGTCGCCTACTGGGGCTGCCCGGTGCGCCCCGGCATGGTGCTCTTCGAGATCGGCGGGGTGGAGGATACCGTGGCCAAGGAGACCTTCCGGCTGCAGGCCGCCAAGCTGCCGCTGCGCGTCAAGATGATCAAGAGGGAGGCCCTGCGGTGAAGGCCGGGGAACTGCGCGAGAAGAGCACCGAGGAGCTGCGCGAGAACCTGGAAGAGGCCAGGAAACGCCTCTTCTTCCAGATGAAGATGCAGCGGGCCACCGGCGAGGGGGTCAAGCCCCACGAGCCCGGCCAGCAGCGACGGGAGATCGCCCGCATCGAGACCGTGCTCCGCGAGCGCCAGCGCGCCGAGGCCGTGGCGCTGAGCGAGGCGGGCGCTGGGGAGACGGCATCATGAGTACGGCCGAGCGCACCAAGCGCAAGCAGGTCACCGGGCTGGTGACCTCCGACAAGATGAACAAGACCATCACGGTGAAGGTTGACCGGCTGTTCAAGCATCCCAAGTACCGCAAGTACGTCCGGCGCAGCAGCAAGCTCTACGCGCACGACGAGGAGAACCAGGCCGGGCTGGGCGACACCGTGGAGATCGCCGAGACCCGCCCGTTGAGCAAGCTCAAGCGCTGGCGCCTGGTCCGGGTAGTGGCCCGGGCCGAAGGCAGCTGACCGGATAGGGAATCATGATTCAGACAGAGACCTACCTTGACGTCGCCGACAACACCGGGGCCCGCCGCGTGCAGTGCATCAAGGTGCTGGGTGGCACCCGGCGGCGCTACGCCTACGTCGGAGACATAATCGTGGTCACCGTCAAGAAGGCCAGCCCCGGCGGGGCGGTCAAGAAGGGCGAGGTCTGCCGCGGGGTGGTGGTGCGCACCCGGTATCCCATCCGCCGGGCCGACGGCTCGCTGGTGCGCTTCGACTCCAACGCCATCGTGCTGCTCGACGCCCAGAAGAACCCGCGGGGCACGCGCATCTTCGGCCCGGTGCCCCGCGAACTGCGCACCAAGAACTACATGAAGATAGTCTCCCTGGCCTCGGAGGTGATCTGAGATGGCGGCCAAGGACTTTGCGAAGGCCGGCAAGAGCAAGCGGGCGCGCGGCCGGGCCGTGACCAAGACGCTGATCCGCACGCGCGACACCGTCCAGGTGATCACCGGGCGCGACGGCGGGCGGCTGACCCCGCCCTCGGACAAGGAGCGCGAGGGGGCCCGCGCCCAGGGCAAGCGCGGCCGGGTGCGCACGGTGAACCGCTCTCGCGGGCGACTGCTGGTCGACGGGGTCAACATCGTGCACCGCCACGAGAAGCCCAATCCCCAGAAGGGCAGCCGCGGCGGACGCGTGGACACGGAGTCCCCGGTGGCCATCAGCGCGGTGCGCCTGGTCTGTCCGGGCTGCGACCTCCCCGTGCGGGTCAAGCCCGGGCGGGACGAGAAGGGCAACTTGGTCCGGGTCTGTCGCAAGTGCGGCGAGAATTTTTAGCAGGCCGTTGAAAAATGGAGCGGCCGTGATTGGAGCCAGAATGGTTCAGATTCGAGGAGGGGTTCCGAAGTCGATGCCCAAGCATCGTCTTCGGGTTCTCGACGAAGGAGATGGGCCGTTATGGGCCAACCCGAAGGGCGGCGGGCGGTCCCGTCGCGCTGCTTCGTTCTCGGGATTCGCACGATGCCAGAGGCATCGCACTCACCCTCGGGCCTCGCATCGCTCGGGAGCGCCCGTCGTCACGGCGCCCCATTTTTCAACGGACTGCTAGGGAGCGGGGAGATGCCCAGGCTCAGAGACAGTTACCGCGAAGAAATGGTCCCCAAGCTGATGGAGCAGTTCGGCTACAAGAACCGGATGGCCGCTCCGCGCCTGCTGAAGATCTGCCTGAACAAGGGCGTGGGCATGACCCGCGAGGAGCCCAAGATGCTGGATCAGGCCATGAGCGACATGGCCCTGATCGCCGGCCAGAAGGGCGTGGTCACCAAGGCCCGCAAGTCGGTCAGTAACTTCAAGCTGCGCCGCGGTTTCAACGTGGGCTGCCGGGTCACCCTGCGCGGCGCGCGCATGTACGAGTTCATGGAGCGGCTGGTCAACGTGGCCATGCCGCGGATCCGCGATTTCCGGGGGGTCAGTCGCCAGGGCTTCGACGGCCGAGGCAACTACAACATGGGGCTGGAGGAGCAAACCGTCTTTCCCGAGATCGACCCGGACAAGGTAGCCTACGTGCAGGGCATGCACATCACCATCGTGACCAGCGCTCAGACCGACGACGAGGGCCGGGCGCTGCTCACCGAGATGGGCATGCCCTTCAGCAGGCATCAGGAAGAGTAGAGGGCGAGAAGGAGGCGCGAACTGTGGCGCGGCTTTGCCTGAAGGTCAAACAGAAGATGAAACCCAAGTTCAGCACCAGGCGGTATAACCGCTGTGAGCTGTGCGGTCGGCGACGTGCCTATTACCGCAAGTTCAGGATCTGCCGGTGCTGCTTCCGGATGCTGGCCCTCAGGGGCGAGATTCCCGGAGTGCGCAAGGCCAGCTGGTAGGGCCGCGGGAGTAACCTGGAATGTCAATGACCGATCCGATAGCAGACATGCTCACCCGCATTCGTAACGGGCTGCGCAACCAGAAGCTGGCGGTTCTCGTGCCCTCGGCGAGTATGAAGCTGGGCGTGGCCGAGGTTCTCAAGCGCGAGGGCTACGTGCGCGACTTCGAGCTGGTCGAGGGCCAGCCGCGCAACAGCATCCGCGTGCACCTCAAGTACGGCAGCGAGGGCGCCAAGGTGATCTCGGAGATCCGCCGGGTCAGCTCGCCCGGCTGCCGCGTCTACAAGGGAGCAAAAGACCTCCGGCCCTTCATGAACGGTCTGGGCATCTACGTGGTCAGCACGCCGAAGGGCATTCTCAGCGATCATGAGTGCCGCTCGAAGAACGTGGGCGGCGAGGTCCTCTGCAGCATCTGGTGAGAGGGGAGCAGGTAAGATGTCGCGGATCGGCAAGCAACCAGTGAGCGTTCCGGCGGGGGTGGATGTCTCCTTCGCCGACCGGGTGGTGCGCGTCAAGGGCCCCAAGGGCGAACTCAGCCAGGAGCTCAACGGCGGCATCACCGTGGAGGTCGACGCACAGAAGAAGCAGGCCCTGGTGCGCCGCGTGAGCGATAGCAGCCAGCAGAAGGCCTTCCACGGCCTCTACCGCGCGCTGCTGTTCAACATGGTCGAGGGCGTGACCAAGGGCTACAGCAAGAACCTGGACATCGTCGGCACCGGCTACCGCGCCACGGTGGAGGGCGGCGTGCTGGTCATGCAGATCGGCTTCAGCCACCCGGTGAACATGCCCATACCCGAGGGGCTCAACGTGACTTGCCCCTCGCAGACCCAGATCGTGGTCGCGGGCGCCGACAAGCAGAAGGTCGGCAACTTCGCGGCCGCAGCCCGGGCCTGGCACCCGCCGGACCCCTACCACCAGAAGGGCATTCGCTACCGCGGGGAGTTCGTCCGCAAGCTGACCGGCAAGACCTTCGGGTCCACGGCCACTTAGAGGCGGGGAGAGGCAGTCCATGAAGACCAAGCTGACCGGACGCGCCCGGCGCCACCGGCGGGTCCGCAAGAAGGTGCAGGGCAGCGCCGAGCGCCCGCGGCTGTGCGTCTTCCGCAGCCAGCAGCACATTTACGCGCAGCTCATCGACGACACCGCCGGGCAGACCCTGGCGGCGGCCGGGTCCACCTCGCCGGAGCTCAAGGACAAGCTGGGCAAGAAGGGCCGGGACCTCGACGCCGCCGCGGAGGTCGGCAAGCTGATCGCCGCGCGGGCCAAGGACAGAAAAGTGAAGAGCGTGGTCTTCGACCGCGCCGGTTACAAATATCACGGCCGCATCAAGACGCTGGCCGAAGCCGCCCGCAAGGCCGGGCTGGAGTTCTGAGGCTTACGCATGGGTAAAGACCGCAAACCGCAAAGGGCCAACGGCGCCGCTCCCGAGGATTTCCTGGAGCTCGAGGAGCGGGTGGTGGACATCTACCGCTCGGCCAAGGTCATGAAGGGCGGGCGCAAGTTCCGCTTCGGGGCCCTGGTGGTCGTCGGGGACCGCGCCGGCCGGGTTGGCTATGGCTACGGCAAGGCCCGGGAAGTTCCTCCGGCCATCGAGAAGGCCATGAAGGTCGCCAAGCGGAGCCTGGTGCGCTTCCCGGTGGTTGAGGGCAGCATCCCCCACCAGGTCCGCGGGCGCTTCGGCGGCGGGGACGTGATTCTCCTGCCCGCCGGTCCGGGCACCGGGGTGATCGCCGGCTCGGTCGTCAAGGCGGTAGCCGAGTGCGTGGGGATCAACAACCTGCTCTCCAAGAGCTTCGGCTCGGCCAACAGCAAGAACATCCTCAAGGCCACCTTCAAGGCGCTCGGCCAGATTCGCACCCGGGAGCAGGTGACCGCTCTTCGAGGGGTTGAGCTGCGATGAGAGTGCACGAAGCTCACCTCCACGGACCGCGGCGCGCGCCCAAGAAGCGCGTGGGCCGGGGGCCGGGCAGCGGCAACGGCAAGTTCGCCGGCAAGGGCATGAACGGCTGCCAGAGTCGCTCAGGCTACGCGGCGCGGCGCGGCGCGGAGGGCGGGCAGATGCCGCACTTCCGCCGCCTGCCCAAGCGCGGCTTCTCCAACGTGCGCTTCAAGACCGAGTGCGCGGTGGTCAACCTCGCGGCGCTGGCCGCCTTCGAGGCCGACTCCACGGTGGGCCCCGCGGAGCTCTTCGCCAAGGGGCTGATCAAGAAGCTGGACGGCCTGATCAAGATCCTGGGCGACGGGGAGATCGACCGGGCGCTCACCGTGCGGGCCCAGCGCTTCAGCAGGTCTGCCGCCGAGAAGATCGAGAAGGCCGGCGGCAAGACCGAGGTCATTTAGCGGGGCAGCAATGTTCGGAGCCTTCGTCAACGTCGTCCGCATTCCCGAGCTTCGCAAGAAGCTGCTGATAACCGCGGGCCTGCTGATCATCTACCGGCTGGGGATCTACATCCCCTGCCCGGGGGCCTACACCAAAACCATGGACAGCGGCGACATGGGCGGGCTCTTCGACCTGGCCGACATGTTCGCCGGCGGGGCGCTCAAGATGCGCTCGGTGCTGGGTTTGGGCATCATGCCCTACATCAGCGCTTCGATTATATTCCAGCTGTTGTCCGCGGTGGTGCCCGCGCTGCAGAAGATCGCCAAGGAGGGCGACGTCGGCCGCAAGCGCATCGCCCAGTACACCCGCTACGCCACGGTGGGCCTCTGCCTGGTGCAGGGCGTCATGATGGCCAACTGGGAGCTGATCCGGGGGCCCGCGGGCGCATCGCCCGCCCCCTTCGGGCACACCAACCCGGTGACCTATTACTTCCTGGTGGTGGCCTCGCTGACCATCGGGACCCTGTTCCTGATGTGGCTCGGCGAGCAGATCGACGAGTTCGGGATAGGCAGCGGCATATCCCTGATCATCATGGCCGGGATATTGTCGCGGCTGCCGCTGGCCATCCGGGAGATCGCCGCCAACTTCGAGCCCCAGCTGGGCGCGGCCGAGAAGGGCAAGATCGGCCCGGAGACGGTGGTCGCCCTGTTACTCCTGTTCGTCTTCATGGTGCTGGCGGTGGTGGCCCTCACCCAGGCGCACCGGCGGGTGCCCATCCACACCGCGCGGACCCGCACCCGCGAGGGCTTCAGCCACCGCAGCTACGTGCCGCTCAGGCTGAACATGAGCGGGGTCATCTCCATCATCTTCGCCCAGGCGCTGATGCAGGTGCTGGACTTCCTGACCCGCAACCCCACGCTGATGGGCACGCCGGTGATCGGCCACGTCCTGGGGTTCCTGGAGCGCGGCAGCTTCGCCTACGTCACCTTCTTCGCGATTCTGATCATCTTCTTCTCGTACTTCTACACGGCGGTGACCTTCAACCCCGTGGAGCAGGCCAACAACTTCAAGGAGTGGGGCACCTTCATCCCCGGCATACGCCCGGGACGGCACACCGCCCAGTACCTGGACGGGATCATGCGCAAGGTGACCCTGGTCGGGTCGGTGGCCCTGGTCTACGTGGCCTTCGCCCCGCAGATCGTGACCTGGGTGCTCAAGGTCAGCTACAACGTGGGCAGCTTCTTCGGGGGCACCGGACTGCTCATCGTGGTCGGCGTGGCCCTGGACCTCTCCCAGCGCATGGATCAATATCTGTTGATGCAGCATTACCAGGGCTTCCTGGACGGCGGCAAGGTCCGCGGGCGGAGGTAGGGTGATGGCCGAACGCATTGGACTGATCCTGTTAGGCCCCCCCGGGGCCGGCAAGGGCACCCAGGCCGAGGGCCTGTCAGCGCGCCTGGGCGTGCCGCACATCTCCACCGGAGACATGCTCCGCGAGGCGCTGGCCTCCGGCACGGAGGTGGGCCTCCAGGCCAAGAAGTACATGGACGCCGGCGAACTGGTGCCCGACGCGGTGGTGGTGGCCATCGTCGCCGGGCACCTGTCCAGGCCCGACTGCGGGCCGGGCTGGTTGCTCGACGGCTTCCCGCGGAACCAGGCCCAGGCCGTGGCGCTGGCCGGGGAACTGGAGAAGATCGGCCACGAGATCACCGCGGTGCTCTACCTGAAAGTCAGCGCCGAGGACGTAGTCAAGCGGCTCTCCGGCCGCCGGATGTGCCGCGAGTGCAACGCCGGTTTCCACGTGGAGTTCATGCCCTCGGCCAAGGGCGAGCGCTGCGACCGCTGCGGGGGCGAGCTCTACCAGCGCGACGACGACTGCCCCGAGACCATCAGCCAGCGGCTGGAGGTTTACGAGAGTTCCACCGCCGGCCTGGTGGCCTACTACCGGGAGCGGGGCCTCTTGCGCGAGGTGGACGCGGCCGGCAGGCCCGAAGAGGTGGGCGTGGGGCTGGTGGCGGCGGTCGAGGCCGCGGGGGTCGGGCGATGATCATGCTCAAGAGCCCCCGGGAGATCGACCTGCTCCGCGAGGCCGGGCTGGTGGTGGCCGAGACCCTGGAGATCATGCGCGAGAACGCCCGCCCGGGGGTCACCACCGGCGAGCTCGACCGCCTGGCCGAGGAGCACATCCGCTCGCGCGGCGCCGAGCCGGCCTTCAAGGGCTACCGGGTGCCGGGGGTCAAGTTCCCCTACCCGGCGTCGATCTGCGCCTCGATCAACGAGGAGGTGGTCCACGGCATCCCCGGGGACCGCGAGCTGGTCGAGGGCGACGTGCTCAGCGTCGATGTGGGCACGCGCCTCAACAAGTACTACGGCGACGCGGCGGTGACCATTCCCATCGGCCGGGTTGACCCGGCCGCCGAGCGCCTGCTGGAGGCCACCGAGGGCGCGCTCAGCGCGGCCATCGCGACCATCCACCCGGACATGATCCTCAGGGAGCTCTCCCGGGCCATCCAGCAGCACGCCGAGAGCCGTGGGTTCGCGGTGGTCCGCAAGTTCGTGGGCCACGGCATCGGCCGGCAGATGCACGAGGACCCCCAGGTGCCCAACTTCGTGGGCCGGGGCAGCCCCGCGACCGATCTGCACCTGCCGGTCGGGACGGTGATAGCCATTGAACCCATGCTCAACGAGGGCGGCGACGGCGTCGATGTCCTCGATAACAGCTGGACGGTGCGGACCAGTGACCGCAGGCTTTCCGCCCACTTCGAGCACACGGTGGCGGTGACCGAAGGGGGCGCGCGGGTGCTCACCGCGCCGGGCGACTGAGCCGGAGGGGGCATGGTCAAGGAAGAGAACATTCGCGTGGATGCCGTGGTCAGGGAGTCAATGCCCAACGCCACGTTCCGCGTCGAGATTGAGGGTGGTCACCAGGTGCTGGCTCACATTTCCGGCAAGATGCGCATGCACTTCATCCGCATCCTGCCCGGCGACCGGGTGACCCTGGAGATGAGCCCCTATGACCTCTCCCGGGGGCGGATAGTGCACCGCCTCTAGGCGGTGGGGAGCACGAGGCAATGAAGGTCAAGAGTTCAGTGAAGCGCAGGTGCGAGCACTGCAAGATAGTACGCCGCAAGGGGCGGATTTTGATAATCTGCTCGAACCCCCAGCAGAAGTACCGTCACAAGCAGCGGCAGGGTTAGGAGGCAAACATGCCCAGAGTCGCAGGCGTTGACATTCCCGGCGATAAGCCCACACTGGTGGCCCTGACCTATATCCACGGGATCGGCCCCACGACCGCCGAGAAGGTGGTCAGGGAGCTGAACCTGGACGGGCAGCGGCGCTCCAAGGAGCTCAGCGGCGAGGAGCTCTCGCGAATAGCCGGCTACATCGACAAGACCCTGACCGTCGAGGGCCAGCTTCGCCGGCAGGTGGTCCAGAACATCGCCCGGCTGCGCAAGACCGGCAGCTACCGCGGGCTGCGCCACGCGCGGGGGCTGCCCGTGCGCGGCCAGCGCACGCGCACCAACGCGCGCGGCCGCAAGGGCCGGAAGAAGACCGTGGCTGGCAAGAAGAGCGTCAAGGAAATGAGGTAGAGCGCATGGCCAAGAGCTACCAGAAGAAGACGACCCGCAAGAGCGTCGTCAAGGGCGTGGCCCACATCAAGGCCACCTTCAACAACACGGTGGTGTGCATCACCGACCAGTCCGGCGACGTGATCTGCTGGAGCTCGGCGGGCACCGCGGGCTTCAAGGGCTCGCGCAAGAGCACGCCCTTCGCCGCCCAGCGCACCGCCGAGGCCTGCGCCGAGAAGGCCCAGAAGTCGGGCCTCAAGGAGGTCGAGGTCCGGGTCAAGGGGCCCGGCTCGGGGCGCGAGTCGGCCATCCGCGGCCTGCAGGCCGCCGGCCTCACCATCCGGGCCATAGAGGACGTTACCCCGCTGCCGCACAACGGCTGCCGGCCGCGCAAGCGGCGTCGGGTCTAGTAGGCCGTTGAAAAATGGGGCAGCCGTGATTGGAGCCAGAATGGTTCAGATTCGAGGAGGGGTTCCGAAGTCGATGCCCGAGCATCGTCTTCGGGTTCCCGACGAAGAAGATGGGGCATTATGGCCCAACCCCGTGGGCGGCAGGCGGTCCCGTCGCGCTGCTTCGTTCTCGGGATTCGCACGATGCCAGAGGCATCGCGCTCACCCTCGGGCCTCGCATCGCTCGGGAGCGCCCGCCGTCACGGCGCTCCATTCTTCAACGGACTGCTAGAGGAGGTCAGCGACAAGTGGCCAGACACACAGCTCCCAAGTGCAGGCTCTGCCGCCGCGAGGGCGTCAAGCTTTTCCTCAAGGGCAGCCGCTGCGACCAGCCGCAGTGCAGCTACGAGCGCCGGGACACCCCCCCGGGGGTGCACAACTGGCGTCGCGGGCGGCTCAGCGACTACGGTGTGCGCCTGCGCGAGAAGCAGAAGTGCAAGCGCTACTACGGCGTTTTCGAGAGGCAGTTCCGGCGCCTGTTCACCGAGGCCCGGCGCGGCCGGGGCAACACCGGCGAGCAGCTCCTGGCCCTCCTTGAGCGCCGGCTGGACAACGTGGTCGCCCGGCTGGGGCTGGCCACCAGCCGCTCCCAGGCCCGCCAGATGATAACCCACGGGCACATCACCGTGAACGGGCGCAAGGTGGACATACCCAGCAGCCTGGCCAAGCCCGGCGACGCGGTGGGCGTGGGCAAGCGTGAGAAGACCGCCAAGCTGGTCAAGGCCAACCTGGAAGTTACCAAGGGCCGCGGGCGGCCCTCCTGGCTGGAGTTCGACGAGTCCGGGCCGGGCGGCAAGATGCTCAGCGAGCCCACCCGCGACGAGGTTTCCATCCCCATCCAGGAACAACTGATCATCGAGCTGATGAGCAAGTAGCTGTCTCTAGTTAGGAGCGTCGAAACGAGATGATGCGCATAAGGTGGAAGGGTTTCGAACTCCCCGTCAGGGTGCTGCCCGAGGCGGAAACGCAGACGGAGCGCTACACCAAGTTCATGGCCGAGCCTTTCGAGCGGGGCTACGGGCACACCGTCGGCAACAGCCTGCGCCGCGTGCTGCTCTCCAGCCTGGAGGGCGCGGCCCCGGTGAGCCTCAAGATTGACGGGGCCAGCCACGAGTTCACCGCGATGAAGGGCGTCTACGAGGACGTGACCGACGTGGTCCTCAACGTCAAGCAGCTGCGCGTGAAGATGCACACCGCCGACCCGGTGACCCTGCGCCTGGAGCGGAAGGGCAAGGGCGAGGTCAAGGCCGGCGACTTCACTCCCGACGAGCGGGTGGACATCCTCAACCCCGACCTGGTGATCTGCACGCTCACCGAGGCGGTCGACTTCCGCGCCGACATCGTGGTCAAGCGCGGCCGGGGGTTCGTGCCCGCCGAGGAGCAGAGCCTCGAGCCGGTCATCGGGCTGATTCCCCTCGACTCGGTGTTCAGCCCGGTGCGCCGGGTGCGCTACTCCGTGGAGGCCACCCGCGTGGGGCGGCTCACTAACTACGACCGGCTGATCCTGGAGGTCTGGACCGACGGCACCGTGGTCCCGGACATCGCCCTGGCCGAGGCGGCCTCGCTGCTGCGCAAGCACTTCAATCCCTTCGTCAAGTACTTCGAGATCGGCGAGGAGGCCGCCAAGGAACTGGTCGCCCCCGAGGAGGCCGAGGCCCCCCAACTCGACAAGGCCCGCGAGGAGCTGCTCAAGAAGCTGGAGCTGCCCATCTCCGTGCTGGACCCATCCAGCCGCGCGGAGAACGTCATGCAGTCCAACAAGATCGCGACCCTCTACGACCTGGTCGCCCGCGGCAACGAGGAAATGGGTCAGCTCAAGGGCTTCGGCAAGACCAGCCTGCGGGAAATCAAGAAGAAGCTGGCCGATCTGGGCCTGACTTTCGGCATGCCCATTCCCGGCACGGAGGAAGTGGTGGAAGAAGAGGAGTCCTCCCCGGTGGCCGGCGTCGAGGAGCCCAGCGTCGAGGGCGGTTAGTCCCGTCCGGAGAGAGAGGAGCACCCAGCCGTGCGTCACCGTAAGAACCTCAACAAACTGAGCCGCACGTCGGCGCACCGCCAGGCCATGCTCGCCAATCTGGCCTGCAGCCTCATTGAGCACGGCCGGGTGGTGACCAGTCCGCAGAAGGCCAAGGCGGTCAAGCCCCTGGTCGAGAAGATGATCACCCTGGGCAAGAAGGGCACGGTGGGCGCTCGCCGCCAGGCGATTCGGCGGCTGCGCCAGAAGCGCATGGTCAAGCGCCTCTTCGACCAGATCGCCCCCATGTTCGCCGAGCCCAGCCCCCTGGCCCGGAAAGGCGGCTACACCCGCATCATCCGCCTGCCCAAGACCATCCGCCTGTCGGCCAACGAGACCTATTCGCAGTGGCGCAAGTCCTACGGGCTGCGGCTGGGCGACGCCGGCGAGCAGGTCTATTTCGAGTTGGTCGGCTACCAGCCTCCGGCCTATGACGAGGAGAAGGCCAAGGGCAAGAAGAAGCCCAAGGGCGCGGACGAGGCCAAAGAGAAGTAGCCCCGAAAGCGGCCCGGCAAGCGCGAGGGCCAATGGAACCGCTCGAGTCACAAATCCGTTTCGAACCCGTCCGGCTGATCGCCCGCGGAGGCATGGGCGAGGTCTTCGAGGCCAAGCTGCTGGGCGTCGAGGGCTTCGCCAAGACCGTGGCGGTCAAGGCCATCATGACCGACCTGGCCGACGACCCCGAGTTCGTGGACCTTTTCATCGGCGAGGCCAAGCTGGTCGCCGACCTGGTCCACCAGCACATCGCCCAGGTCTACGGCCTCTGGCGGTTGAAGAGCATCTACTACATGGTCATGGAGATGGTCGACGGGGTCAGCTCCGCCGACTTCGTGGACGAGCACGTCCGCAGGGGCCGGACGCTGCCCGTGGAGCTGGGCGCCTACATCGCCAGCCGGGTGGCCCGCGCGCTGGAGTACGCCCACGACAAGAAGAGTCGCGACGGCCTGCCCCTGGGCATCGTCCACCGCGACGTCTCACCGCGCAACATCCTGCTCTCCTGGGAGGGAGTGGTCAAGCTTACCGACTTCGGCATCGCCAAGGCCGCGCGCTACATGCGCTCGCGGGAGGGCGAGGTGCTGATGGGCAAGGTTGAGTACATGAGCCCGGAGCAGGCCGCCTACATGCCCACCGACGGGCGCAGCGACGTCTTCTCGCTGGGCGTGGTGCTCTACGAACTCCTGGCCGGACGGCAGCTCTTCGCCGTCCAGGACGTGGAAGAGACCATGCGCCGGGTCATCGGCATGCCCATTCCCGACGTGCGCGAGGCGCGCCCCGAGGTGCCCGAGCCCCTGGCCATGGTCCTCAAGAGGTCGCTGGAGAGGGATCTCGATGCGCGCTACCAGGGCGCGGGCGAACTGGCCCTGGAACTCGAGCAGTACATGTATGGTGACCGCTTCGGGCCCACGCTGGTGACGCTCTCCAAGTACATGACCGATCTCTTCGACCGGCCCAAGACCAGGATCCTCGACCGCGAGCGGCGGGAAGGCTGACGGCGCTTCGCGCCACGGCTGGTGCTCGGTGGCCAGATGATCATCTCGAACACGTTCGCGTCGGTGTTGGCCCGCTGCACGTATCTTGTAGCAGAATCCTGAAAGTCTATCACATCGTGCCCGGCCCCGCCCGCCACCGGATTTCCAGAGGGCGGCTTTCCCGGCCCGGAGGTTCCGCCGAGAAAGCCGCTTGACCATCGGGCTCCGGGAGCATATCCTTGAACCGCAGCTTGCCGGCGCGGAGAGGTGGCAGAGTGGTCGAATGCGGCGGCTTGCTAAGCCGTTGTACGGGTTACGCCCGTACCCCGGGTTCGAATCCCGGCCTCTCCGCCATTTTCGTCTTTTCTTTTTCGTAAGCTATTGAGAGGCAGCTTGGTACGCAGGTCTTGAAGCTACCTCCGGCCTTCCAGATCATCCATCTTGCCAAATATCTTGCCACGCCCAGGCCGGATTGAGGTGAAATCATGACAAAAAATCTTGCCAAATCTTGCCAAACTCAGGCACCCGTACCTCTGGCGAAACGCTCCATGGCTTCGCGGGACGCAGGGTCGTGGAGGTGATAGTAGTGCCAGACGGTTTCTGCATCCCGATGCCCCACCCAGGTCATGCAGGTGGCGAGGGGCACACCCTCTTGGGCGCACTTTGACACGAAGAAGTGCCGGAAGGAATGCAGGATACCTTTCTGGATGCCCAGCTTGTCTCTGTCGCGCTTGAAGACTTCCAAGGTGTAGTTCTCCTTGATGCCGCCACCCTTGGGCCCCCTGAAGACGTAGATACTCTCGGTGGGCAGAGGCGCGATGGCTGCCTTCACTAGGGGATGCAGAGGGACGCTCCGTGAGCGGCGGCCTTTGGGTGCCCAGTCGTCTTGAACACTTATGTGGATGAAGCCGGCGTTCAGGTCCACATCCTCCCATCGCAGATGAATGAGTTCGCCTATGCGCAGACCTGAATAGGCGAGGGTGGTCAGGATGGGCCTCAGCCACTCACGGCATCCAGCCTGGAGCTTGTCGACCTCCTCTTGCGTGAAGCAGTAGCCTTGTTTCTTGGCTGGCTTTCGCACCTCCCAGGCTTCCGCTGGATTGCTCCTGATGAGCTTCCTGGCCGGATGGACCGCCCACTTGAAGAAGTCCTTGATGATAAGGCTGTCGGTGTAAACGGTCTTGGGCTGACAGCCCTGGTGGTTAGTGCGGAATTCGTCGAAGGCCTCCAGGAGCCGCAATTTCACCTCACTGAGCCTGCGAATGCGCTTGAGCTTACAGAGGGCCAGCAAAGCCGCGAGCGCAGCTTTGTACCGGCTGAGACTGCTTGGCGCCAGCTTCTTCGTCTTGCAGTAGGCCAGGTATTGCTCCGTAGCCTGGTGGGGGGCCTGCAAAAGGGGACCACTTTGAGGGGTTGATGGGCTTGTAAA
>CBDUSI010000093.1:0-17648 GCA_965370045.1 uncultured bacterium
CCTTGCTGACGATCAGCTCGCCGAGGCCGAGGGCGTCGGCGTCGATCTCATCGGCGAACCTGTAGCCGGGGTTTCCGCTGCCGTCGCCCCGGGGGCAGCCGGCCTGGAGCATGAAACCCTTGATCACCCGGTGGAAGACCAGACCGTCGTAGAACTTCCTCTCGGCCAGCTCGATGAAGTTGGCCACGGTATTGGGAGCATCGTCCTCGAACAGATCGACGACGATGTCGCCCTGGTTGGTCTTGATCTTGACCCGCGGGAGCTTCCCGGTCTTGCTGACCGGCGGCTTCTTCTCGGGCTTCTTCTCCTTCTTGCGGAGGTCCTTGGCGCGCCTCTCGATCGCCTCGGCGACCGCGCCGGGGATCACGAAGACGCTGGCCCGGCCGGGGACCTTCGCGTAGCGTTCCTTGCCGCCGCGCAGGCCGCGGCCGAGCAGCAGGACGTGCTTGACGCCCTTCTCGGTCTCGATGGTGACCGTGGCGACCGCCTTGTCCTTCTCCAGCCCGTAGCTCCGCAGCGACTTCGGCGCGTAGTCGGCGACGGACTTGGCGCGCAGGGCGTAGAGCTTGTTGAGGATGCCGCTGACCGCCGCGGCGTCGGCCGCCCCGGCCGGCGCGGGCTTCTCGATGTTCCAGCCCGCCCCGGTCCTGACCAGTACCAGTTCCTGGCGCCGGCTTTTCACCGTGATGCTCTTGACCTGGTGCCGGGGGACGTCCAGGAGCCCACGGCGGACCAGCTCAGCGCTCAGGTCGTCGGCGACGTACTTGGGCAGCTCGTAGACCAGGCCGGTATCCGAGCGCCTGGCGTAGACCCCGCCCCCCGCCGAGGGCTTGCCCAGGAGCAGGCGGTACCGCACCGGGTCGCCGTCGGTGGAAACGGTCAGCTCGACCTCGGTGTTGGGCTTCGTCAGCCCGTACCTGCCGAGCTCCCTGGCGTCGGGGTCCTCGGCGACCACCTTCTGGGCAACCAGGCCGGAGAGGCGGTCGATGATGCGCCGCACCGCGCCGTCGTCGGCCTCCTCGCCCACCGGGCTGGTCAGCCGCCACTTGTTGTCCTTGCGCTCGGCCGCGTAGTGCAGGCGCCCGCGCCTGACCCGCAGCCCGGCGATCTTCTCCTTCTTCTCGAGCTTGAAGACGCGCTTGTCGCGGAAGGACAGCGGGCCGTCCAGCAGCCGGTCGACGTTCGTCGACTCCACCGCGAAGACTCCGGGATCGGCGGCGCGCTTGGCGTAAACGTGAGTCCGGCCCTTGACGACGCCGGGGATCGTGCCCGCAGGGCAGACGTTGCCGAAGAGCAGGTCGCCGAGCACTTTCTTGACCGTCTTCTTCTCCTTCGCCCCCTCCTCCGGGGGCGCGGAGGACTCTTCCTCCAGTTGTATCTTGACGCGCAGGAAGGGCTTGGCCAGGCCCCAGCGGTCGAGGTCCTTGCCGTCGTCGGCCACGAAGGCCTTGATCTGCAGCTTGCCCAGCCCCTCGAGCACCCGCTCGACGGCGTTGCGGTCCGCGGGCGCGGGCTTGGGGGTCCGGATCTGCCAGCCGGCGGGGTCCCTGACGAAGGTCAGCGTCTGGCCCTTGAGCGGGACCGCCTGAATCTCGACCACCTTGTCCTTGGTGAAGCTCTCCAGGGCGGTGTCCCGGTAGTCGTTGGTCTTGGGGCGGAGTTCGTCGAACTCGCTCTTCTTGAGCCGGTAGAGGAAGGGCAGCCCCGCGCGCCGGGCCCAGCGCTGGCTGAAGTCGCCCTCCACCACCTTGCCGACGATCAGCTCCTGGCGCTGCTTCCGACCGGCGGACATGGCGATGCGCGCAGTGGGCTTGTCGAACCCGTATTTGGCGGGGTTCTTGATCTCCTCGCGGGCGAACTCGGCCAGCTTGAACTCCAGCAGGCGGTCGCGCAGAGCCTCGATCTTGTTGCGGTTGCCGCGGTCGGAGACCGGCGAGGTCAGCCGCCAGAGGTCGCCCTCGCGCTTTCTGAACGCCACCCGGCCCTCGCCGAAGTCCACCTCGAAGCCGTCCACCTCCGCGGCCTTCAGGTCGAAGACCCGCTTGTCGCGGTACTTGTCGGCGGGCAGCAGAATCGCTCCGATCAGCTTCTTGCTGACGATGTAGACGGCTTCCTTGTCCGCGCGCTTGAGGAAGGCCCCGCCATTCTCGCCGCCCTCGTCCTTACCTATCAGGAAGGTCACCGGCGGCTTGCCGCCCTTCATGCGGTAGGTGACCTCGGCGCGGGGCGCCTCCAGACCGAACCTGGCCAGGTTCAGCTTCTCGCCCTTCTCCGGCTCGATGACCGGGGTGTTCCTCTCGGGCTCGGCGTCGGCGATGCTGGAGAGCAGCCCCTTGACCTCCCAGTCCTCGACGCGGCAGGCCACCGGCTTCTCCATGCGCCAGTCGTCCCCGCGCAGGGCCAGGACGACGGTGTCGGCCGGCTCGGGCGACTTCCCGTGGCGCACCAGGCGGATCTCCTCCACCCTCTCGGCCTGGAAGTTGGGGAATATCTTCTCCTTGCGCGCCTCGGGGTCTATCTCCGGGACGTCGCCCTGGAAGACGATGGCCACGATCACCAGGGCAGCCAGAACTCCCATCACCAACGCGGCTTTCCAGCGCATGGCTACCTCCTCCGCACCCAGATTACCAGCCCGGAGACCAGGACCAGGACCACGAACAATGACCACAGGACGTACTTGGACATCTTGACGTGGGAATCCCCCATGCGGTAGGCGTTGTTGTCGGCCAGCTTGGGCTCGATCTCGATGCGCTTCTCCTTGCCCGCCAGCCAGTTGATCGAGGCCATGAAGAAGGTCCGGTTATCGGCGATGTCGTACATGAGCCTGTCGCTGCACCAGTCGGAGTCGCCAACCACCACGACGCGGCCCAGGGTCTCCTCCATGCGCTTGAGCGGCATGCGCGCGGGCCCCTCCCAGCTGGCCATGGCGTAGATGATAGGGCCCTTGGTGTCGACGTCCTTGTCGAAGCTGGTCCGGCGGGTGTTGATGTAGGTGGCCAGGTCGGTCTCGCCGTAGCTGTCCGAGCTGCCCGAGCATATGTCGTGAGGCGAGAATTCCCCGCGGTGCCGTTCCAGGGGCCGCAGGGAGCGCGCCAGCCGGAAGGTGGGGCGGATGTTGCCCTGGTCGAGCTTCTCGAGCAGGGCACGGGGCTGCATGCCCAGCTTCTTGCCGATGGTCCTTCCCGGGTAGTTGCCCCAGACGAAGTCCGGATTGCGCTCGACCACCATATCCTGGCCGGCCTCGATGCCCAGGTACGCCAGGAGCGAGTCCAGGCCCAGGTTCACCTCGCGGCGGGCCTCGTCCAGGCAGATGAGCAGCCGGCCCTTGCGGTCGTCCAGGTATTTCCGGAGCACCGTGATCTCGGAAGCGGCGATCGCGCGCTTGGGGCCGCAGAGGACCACCACGCTGGCGTCCTTGGGGATGTTCTCTCTGGTGCGCAGGTCCAGGGTTTCCCACTCGATGTTGCTGCGCTTGAGCAGTTCCGCGACAATGCTCAGGCCCTGGGTGCTGCGCTTGTCGTCGGGGCTGCGCTCGCCGTGGTCGACCACGAAGTACACCTTGGTCTTCTCGGGGTCGAGCAGCTCGTAGATGGCGGAGGTCAGGGCCTCCTCGCCCTTGAAGCTCTTCTGCTGCCGCCCGCGCCTGTCCCAGCGCACGTCCCAGAAGTTGCTTTGGGTCAGGTACTTGAAGCGGTCCTTGCCGTAGACCAACGAGACGCTGCGGGGGGCCAGCTCGTCGGCGCTGCCCATCTTGAGCGTCTTGGCCAGCTTCTTGCGCTTGAGCTCGTAGCCCTCATCCCCGGGCGTCAGGAACTCCAGCTCGACCTTGTCGCTGTACTCCCGGTAGCGCTCCAGGAGGCTGTCGAGTTGGGGGCCCTCCTGGGGGTGGGCCCGGTAGAGGACGGTGATCTTCAGCTTCTTCTCCAACTCGTCGAGCTGGCGCTGGGTCTTCTTGCTGAGGCTGAAGCGCTGGGTCTTGGTGTAGTCCCCCGACCAGAACAGTTTGGTCCTGGGGGCCTTCTTGTCCCAGAACTTGAAGTTGAAGCGGCCCGGGGCGTTGAACAGCAGATTGCCGCAGACCCACAGGGCCACCGCGCCGGCGCACATCACCGCCACCAGCACGCCGGAGAGCGCCGCCCGCCCGGTGACCACCTTGCCCAGCCATTCGAAGTTGAAGAACACGAAGAAGCTCACCGCCAGGACGCCCAGGCACAGCAGCCACAGCGGCGTCCAGTAGGCCTTCGCGAAGGTGCCCTCGGTCGCTGCGATGATCAGCGCGACCAGGATCAGCAGCAGGCCGACGATGGCCCCCACCGCGGTAACCACCCGCATGGTGTTGCCGCCCAACTGCTGGGCGGCCTTTCCCGGGGCTTCGGGTTTCTGCTTGCTCATGGCCGTTACCTCCACTTCCTGGATTCAACCACGCGCACGCTGAGGTACAGCATCAGCACGGTGGTGCTCAGGAAAAGGAAGATCGATCGGGTGTCGAACCGCCCCCGGATCATCATGTCGATGCGGTCGAAGAGGCTCAGGCTCCTGATCAGATCGTGGGCCTTGGTCCCGTCGAAGAACTGTTGCAGGAGCCCCAGGGCGCAGAGCACCAGGATCATGACGATGCCCACCAGCGCGCTGATCGCCTGGTTGCTGGTCAGCGAACTGGCGAACAGGCCCATGGAGACGAAGAGCACCCCCAGCAGCCCCAGGCCGGCGAAGCCGGTGAAGATCGGGCCCCACTCCATGACCATGAACGGCCACTTCCAGAGCTTGTACCAGGCCACCTCCAGCGCCGCGGGGGTGGTGCTGCGGCCCACCAGCGCGAAGATGATCAGGTAGATGACCAGGGGCGCGATCATGGCCCAGAGGGCCAGCACCCCGGCCATGAACTTGCCGAGGACGATGTCCCAGTCGGTCACCGGGTCGGTGACCAGTATCTCCATGGTGCCGGTGGCCTTCTCATCGGCCAAGAGCCGCATGGTCAGGATGGGGACCATCACGATCATGACGATGACCGACCAGAAGACGATCCCGGGCAGGGCCATCTTGGGGCCGGCCTCCAGGCTGCGCAGGCCGGGGATGAGCAGTATGACCAGGTTGAACAGCGCGGCCAGCAGGTAGACCAGCGGGGATTGGAAGTAGGTTACCAACTCCCTTCTCATCACCACCCACACCCGGCCGACGGCCGCCAGCAGCACGAAGATGGCCACGAATCCCCAGACGGTGTCGGTCAGCCCCATGGCCACGGCGCGAGAGCTGCCGCTCAGGCGGTGCCAGTAGATGAAGTTAAGCCCGGTGACCAGCAGGCTGCCGCCGAGGACCACCCCCAGGCAGATCGGGAAGGTCCACGAGCGGCGGCCGGTTGCGGGAGCGTCCGCCGCAGTGCGCGCTTGACTCATGTGCGTCAGCCCTCCCTGGTGGTGATGCGCACGAAGACGTCCTCGATGCTGGCCTTGTTGCCGCGCAGCTCCAGGAGCCCCCCGCCGGCATCGGCCACCGCCGAGGCGAGCTCCCGGCGGACGTCGCGGCCGGGCAGGCTCTCGATCTCGAAGGCCGAGCCCTCCCCGCGGTCGGACCGGCTGACGCTCTTGACCCCGGTGACCCGTTCGAGGGCCTCCTTGATCTTCCCGCCCTCGCCGCTGGCCTCCAGGTGGATCAGCCGGCCGGCGGCCGCGCGGGTGATTTCCTCCAGCGAACCGGTCAGTGCCACCCGGCCCTCGTGGATGAGCACCAGGTGGTCGCAGACCATCTCCACCTCGGGCAGGATGTGCGTGGAGATGATCACCGTGCGCTTGCCGCCCAGGCCCCGGATCAGCGCGCGGATCTCGCGGATCTGGTTGGGGTCCAGCCCCACGGTGGGCTCGTCGAGGATCAGCACCTGGGGGTCGCCCAGCAGCGTGGCGGTAAGCCCCACCCGCTGGCGCTGGCCCTTGGAGAGCTTGCCGATGATAACCCGCTCGAAGGCGGAGACCCCGCATGTATCCACCAGCTCGGGGATCTGCTTGCGGCGCGCGGCGCGGTCCAGGCCCTTGAGCCGCGCGCGGTAGTCCAGGTACTCGCTGACCCGCAGGCCGGGGTAGAGGGGCACGCTCTCCGGCATGTAGCCGACGTTGCGGCGCACGTCCATGGACTGCTTCCAGATGTCGAAGCCGCAGATCCGGGCGGTGCCCGCGTTGGCGGGCATGAAGCAGGTCAGGATGCGCATGGTGGTGGTCTTGCCCGAGCCGTTGGGGCCCAGGAAGCCCAGCACCTGCCCCTTATCCACGTTGAAGGAAACGTCCTCGATGGCCAGGAAGTCCCCGTAGCGCTTGGTCAGGCCGTCAACTTCGATCAACGGACCACCTCCCACTCTGTGAAAAGACTTCTCCCGGGGGGATTCTTGCCATGCACAGGTGCAAGCAAAAAGAGTGCCAGGAACGCTCCCCCCGAAGCAGCGCGCTAAGTGTACGCAAACAGTCCCCTTAGGCAAGTTAAGATTTAGAGCCGGGGCGGACCCCGGCGAGCCAGAATGACACGGGCCGGCGCGGCCCTTGCCAGAATGACCACCCCCCTGACGGGCCCGCGGGCCTCGCCTAGCGGTCCCTTTTCCTCTTCTATGCCCGCTCCATATCTAGGAGGTTGCGCGAGCCGGCCCTGACCGGACGGATTTTTGCGGTACTACCTGCTGCGCACACTCACGCCTCGGCAAGTTCTTTCAGTGCCCGCGCCTCACCAAAGAACTCATCAGGCGTCATCGATCGCATGAAATTGAACCCCCGCGTGGCACGGAGGCGCGGCGTCGGATTGGAATAGAAGTGTTCCCGACCGAGGCAGGTCTTGAGTGCGGCGTACTGCTCAACCATGATCTTCTGCGCGAGGTCGCTGAAAGGTCCGTCGTACTCGTGGCTTGGAAACGAAGCGCTCCGTTGCGAGCCGAAGCATATCTGGAACGCGGCTCTGAGGATCGCGAGCGAATTCATGGAAACCGGCACATATATATTGGCCTCCGCGGGGTGAAAGCGATGCCAGACGTTTCGGTAGCCCCAAACCTGGACATTCTTTTGGGGGGAATCCCCCAGATAAGCCTGCAGCGCCTCGGACAACGCCTGAAGGACCTTGTAGTGCGTGTCTGGCCCGCTGCCTTCGGGGTCCAGGGCCACGGTGACAACATCCGGGGAGACCTTTTTCAGAAGCTCAAGAATTGGCCGGACATCGCGCTCCCACTCCGGCTGTGGCGTGAAGATGTCGCCAGTATAGAAACCGAGCCTCAAGTGAAAGACCTGATCGCTGTTGAAACCCAAGTGGCCCCAGAGAAGTTCCTCTTCCCACTCGCGGACCATTCCCTTTAGTGCCTGGACGGACTGAATGTCCTTCTGCCCCGGATAGCTGCTTTTCAGGTACGCCTTGATCCTGGCAGCCTCAAGTTGCAGGGAGTCCAGGTCCTGCTTGTTGGTCATTTCGGCCAGGTTGCGGAGCATTCGCCGCGCACCTGCTTCCTGCTGCATTTCGAGGCTGTTCGCGGCGACCCCGTCCAGGTACTTATAGATGTCCCGGTTCCGGCCGACGACGTTGTCGGGGGCGAAGTACCCTGGTTCTTCGCGCGGTTCCAGCGCGCCGCGACTGATACATGACTCCAGGGTGTCCAGAAGTGAAAGTGTGTACGCGTTGGTGACCGAAGTGAATCCGCTGGTGAACGTGGCGCTGAAGTGCGAGTTCCCGGGACTTCTCACCAGGTGAACAAGGTGCGGGAGGTATCCCAGCATGATGTCATCATGGTGTGGGGCCGTGTGCAGGAAGGTGGCCCCGTCGATGTCTTCGATTCCTCTGGCTATCCGCTCCCTCAGAGCGCGGGCGATGTTACCCGTCAGCCCGGCCAGGGCCGCCTGGCCATGCGGCACGAACTCACCGAGCCGGTCTTCAGCGAGATCGGCGGGGCGGAGATCGACCAGCCTCTTCTTCCTCCGGCAAGCCAGGTCAATCACGATCCGTTCGACAGACGCGTCGGGGACCTTGGCCCGCGCCTTCAGCTTCTGGCAGCGTCTCTCGGTCAGGAGGCGGGCTGCACCGCGCGTGAGGTAAAACCGGCCGCCCGAACAGCGGTGGAGGGCTGTGCCGGGATAGAGGATCGAAGCGGAGTTTTCCACCGCGTCCTTTACAACCCGGGCCTTGCTCTCACCCGCGGCGATCACGATCGCGGTCACCGTGGGATTCTGGGCAATGGTTCTGAGACCTATGGTCATCACGACCTTCTGGCGCGCGGCCTCAATACCTCCGAGATCGACCGCCGCCGCCGCCGCGGTCTCGTAATTGATCGGAGTCAGGCGGGTCGTGCTGAAGTGGTCCGAGCCGCGAATGTTGAAGCCGATGTGCCCGTCGGGCCCGATGCCGCCGAGGAAGAAACCTATGCCCCCCAACTCCGCTATCCTGGCCTCGTACTCCATGGCGTACTGGCCGGCGGCGGCGATGGCCCCTGCCTGGTGAGCCTCCAGGGCGCGCGCAGGGGCGCGAAAACGCAGTGATAGGTCAACCCTTCCCCCCGGATAGACCCAGTCCAGGTCGCTGCCGGCGGGGGCCCCCACCCGCCAGGTATCCATGAGCAGTGCCCTCGCGGGATCAAGCCCGAACCCTTCGAAATAGAAGCGCTGTATGTAGTTGGCGAAGCTGTTCTCATGCGCGGGGTCCATGGGATAGAACTCATCGATCTGTACGAACCTGATCGAGTCCATTCTGGGCCGCTGCCCGGGATCCAGCCCCCAAGAAGCCAGATCGCGCTGGATTTCCCTGCGGTCCCAGCCTTTCAGGTAATGGACAGTCCACTTGGTATAGTGCTCGGGCGTCTTCCCCGTCGGCAAAGAGACGGTCCCTTCCGGATTAAGTTGGAGCCACTCAAGGAACCGAAGGGCCGCCAGTCTCCCCAGCGTGGGGAAGTCCGCGACCTCCAGCACGCCGATCTTCTCTGCCGGGGGGTAGGAAAGCGGCTTGCCGGACTTCTCCAGGGCAACTTCCTCTACTCGCGAGGCAGTCTCGTAGTTCCGCATCTGCAGTCGTCCTCAAGTGGTTCGCCCCGAGCCGCCCCAGCAACTCTCTTGTTATGTCATTGTCCCTTAACTCTTCCCGCGGTCAAGGAAGGTGTCAGGTTGGTTCATACGACCGACTGCCCCGTTCGCGCGAAAGCCCTGCGCCGCGGGTTGCGCTCCGGGCCTCCGCCTCCGCCTCAGCCAAGGCTGCAATGGAGGCCTGCCCGGCAGGGCATATTCTTCTCTGGCAGTATCGGAATCGCGTACATCAGGGGCCAGGCGGAGCCAGGAGAACCAATCCCAATCGCCGCAAATCACATTTGCTCAGGGCGTTCAGTTCGCCCCGGCAAGGCGCTAGCTGCTGCAAACCGAGCCGATATCTTCGCTGGCGCTCAGCCCCGGCCCTCCCACTTGCGGAGATACTTGAGCCGATCGTGGATCACGTTCAGGGCCTCGTCCTTGGCCCGGAGCACGATGGAGTCCCCGATGGGCACGGTGCAGGGCAGGCCCGCCGAAACCGCCAGGCGCTTGCCGCCGGAGCCGCCGCCCGCGCCGCCCGCGGCATCGCCCTTCCTCTCGGCGATGCGCTCCTTGAAGGCCCGGGGAATGGGCTCGCGCAGCGAGGTGGTCACCACCCACGTCGACTCGCGCACCGCGGGGAACTGCTCCAGCAGCTCGGCCAGTCGCGCGTAGTCGTTCTCGGGGCCCGCGCAGGCGGTGTTGAAGAAGGTGACGGCGATGCCCCCCGGGGCGAGCTTCTCGTACATGTCGGCGAACTCGCCGAGCACCCCGGGGATGCGCCCCAGCTCTTCGTAGGGCCGCACGTTGACGACGAAGCGGGACTCCTCCGGAATGGTGATCTTGGCGGCCACCGGGTCGGGCAGCTCGCCGGCGCGGGCGGCGAACTCCGCCACCGGCATGTTCTCGGGCACCATGCCCATCTTGGCCAGCTCGGGGATGACGATGTCCGTGATGGTCGCGTTGGCCCGGGTTTCCAGATCACTGAGGATCGCGGTGGCGATCTTCAGCGTGGGAGATATCCCCTCCGGCTCGAAAAACATCACGTTGTAGGTCTTGAGCGAGAAAGCCATGTTTCCTCAGTTTACTCCGCGGAGTTGCGGATTTCCACGTTGTCGATGGCCGCCTGGCCGTCGAGCACCTTGAAGCGCAGGTTGCCGGAGATGGTCTCTATCCGCGGGACGGCCAGCGCGGGGAGCTTCTGGCCGTCGGCGGTGACCTCCAGCCGGCCGCCGGACACGGTCAGCTTGACGATGTGCTGCGTCCCGGTGGCCAGCTTCTTCGCGGCGCTGCTGGTCAGCGGCGTGCCGTCCACCCGGCTGACCAGCGAGACCTTTCCCCGGGGGTCAACGATGACCCCCAGGTAGTCGTTGTCCGAGCCGTAGAGCTCCGCGGTGATGACGCTGCCGCCGCCGGACAGCTTGAACTCGAAGGAGAGCACCAGGTCGCGCGCGGAGTAGCGGGTCTTCTTGAGCCGGATAACGCTCTCGCCCGCCCCGCCGCCGGCCAGCTTGCCGGCCTTCAGGCCCCAGCTCCCGGAGGCGGCGTGCCAGTCGAGCATCTCCAGGCCGCCGGTGAACGTATAGGAAAGCAGGTTGGCGCGGCCCTCCAGCTCGGCGATGCGCCGCCCGGCCTCGTCGCGGGAAGCCTTGACCGCCCGCGCCCGGCGGAACTCGGCCAGGGCCTGCGGCTTGAGCCCGTGGTACGCGAAGAGGCAGCCCGCGGCCAGGTGGTGCTCGGCCGGCACCTTGTAGGCGAGGTACACCTTGGCCATCTCCCCGGGCTTCATGGCCTTCCACTTGACTACGATTGTCGCCGGGCCGCCCTTGACGTTGACCCCCCCGGCGTCGCGGTTGACGCCCACGATGCGCCCAAAATGGCTGCCGCCGCCGGGGTCCGGCACGCGGAAGGGGCAGGGCATCGCCTGGCCGTGGTTCTCGATCTTCTTGAGCATGGCCGCGTGCAGGCGGGCGGCGCGCACCGCGTCGGCGGCCAGGCGGTCGAGCTTGCTCTGCCAGCGGGTGCTGACCAGCTCCTGCGCGGTGCGGTCGGCCAGGCGCGAGCAGGGCAGGAACTTGAACTCCTTGAAGGCGGCCATGGCCTTGGCCCAGCCGGCGTCGAAGGCCGCCTTGGTGGCCGCGTCCTGAGCGGTCAGAGCGGCGCGGGCCTGCTTGCCCCACTTGCCGCCGGGGTCGCGGCTGATGATCTGGCTGTAGAGCTCGGTGGCCGGCCGGTAGCGCTTGGCCTTGGTGTAGCCCTGGGCCTTGCCCAGCAGGCCGCCCAGGTACTGGTCGCCCAGGCGGCGGAATTCGTCCGCGCGCTTCCTGGCAGCCCCGGCGGCCCCGGTGGCGGTGAAGGTCGCGGCGAAGTCCAGCAGGGAGCGCTCGGCGGCGAAGAACTCCTGGCGGCCGGCCAGGGTCTCGGCGCGGGCCTGGGCGGTCTTGTAGGCCTCGCGGGCCTCCGCCTCGCGGCCCAGCTTGCCGTTCGAGCCGTTGACCGGCGGCGCGGCGCGCAGTGCCCGCTCCACGCGCTCCAGCTCGCGCCGGGCGTGCCTGGTCTGGGGAACCGACGAGTAGTTGGCGATGAAGCCCTTGAGCTGCTGCCGGGCGGTCTTGAGCGCCTTGGGGTAGCGGCGCATGAAACGCTCCAGCTCCGCGTACTCGCCGCGGGCCTTGCGCAGCTTCCCGATCTGGACCAGCATGGCGCTGGCCCGCTTCCCGTCCGCGGTGCCCGGCGCCTCCCTGAATATCCGGCGCAGGACCTTCTCGGCCTCGCGGAAGTTGCCGGCCTCGCGGTGAATGCGCGCCCGCTCGAAGAGCTTGCCGATCTGCTGCTGGGTGAGCCCGGACGCCGAGCCGTTGCCCGCGCCGTTCTTCCCGTCGCCGGGCAGCACTATCCACAGCACGGTGAGGGCCACGACGAACAGCAGCACGATAATCCAGGGCAGCACCCCGGCCCGCCCGCGGCGCCCGCGGACCACCCGGCGCAGCTGCTTGCGGGGGACCGCCCGGGCGGCGGTGGCCGGCCTGGGGGCGGCGGCCCGCTGAAAACGAACGCTCTCGGTGGCCAGTATCTCCTCGATCCGCTCGCCGATCGCCTTGGCCGACTGGGGCCGGCGCGCCGGCTCCTTGGCCATCATGCTCATGCACAGCCGCGCGACCGACTCGGGGATGCTCACGTCGTACTGGCGCGGGTCGGGCACGTCGTTCTTGACGTGCTTGGTGAGGATCTCGATGGAGTTCTTGCCGTCGTAGGGCACCCGCCCGGTAAGCATGTGGAAAAGGGTGGCGCCCGCCGCGTAAATGTCGGTGCGCCCGTCGACCGGGACGCCCCTGGCCTGCTCGGGGGCCATGTAGTGGGGGGTGCCCATCAGCACCCCGCGGCGCTGGCCCTTGTCGTGGCCGATGACCTTGGCCAGCCCCAGGTCGGCGAGCTTGACCACGTCGTGGTGGCGCCGGTCGATCATGAGGTTCTGGGGCTTGATGTCCTGGTGCACGATGTTGTGGGCGTGGGCGTGGGTCAGCCCCTCGCAGAGCTCGCCGGCCATGGTCAGCGCCCGCTGGGGGGATATCTTGCCCTCGCGCTTGAGGATGGCCAGGACGTTCTCGCCCTCGACCATCTCCATGGAGAAGTAGTAGAAGCCCTTCCACTCGCCGAAGTCGTGCACCTGGATGATGTTCGGGTGGTTGAGCTGCCCGGCGGTGCGCGCCTCGTTGAGAAAGCCGACCACGAACTCGCGGTCGCGGGTCAGCTCGGGGTTGAGCACCTTGAGGGCCACCTGGCGGTCCATGGATATCTGCAGCGCCTTGTAGACCGTGCCCATGCCCCCGGAACCCAGCTTGCCCAGCACCCGGTAGCGGTCGGCGATCAGCTCGCCGACCAGGTCCTTGGCGGCGTCGTCCTTGAAGACCAGCTCGCAGCCGCCGATGCGGATCAGGTCACCGTTGGCCAGCACCCGGCGCTGGATCTGCTGGCCGTTGACGAAGGTGCCGTTGGCGCTGCGCAGGTCCTCGACGATGAAGGTGCGACCCGAGGGGATGATCCGCGCGTGCTGGCGGCTGGCCAGCTCCTCGGGCAGCTGGAGGTCGTTGGTGGACTGCCGCCCAATGCTCAGCACCGAGCGGAGGTCCAGCTCCTTGAGCGTCCCGTCGCGGAACTTGACTACCAGTTGCGCCAAGTCTTCACCCTCAGCGGCTCAGGCCGAGCCCTGCCAGAGGAAATTGACCCCCACCTTGAAGCCGCCGCCCTCGCCGCCGGGCAGCACGCGCATGACCTTGGCCATGGCCTCCAGGCGCTCGCCGGGCAGGTGGATGACCATGCGCACCAGGCTGCCGGCGGGCAGCTCTTCGGGGAAGGTGAAGAGCATGCCCCCGGAGGAGATGTCCAGCGCCTGGCTCTCTGTGGACTGGCCCTCGGTGCCATCGGGCAGCACGGGGGTCACGTCGACCGGGGTCTCGCGCTCCAGGCGGGCGTGCAGGCGCTTCTCCTGGACGTAGATCTCCTTGTCGATGAAGCACTCTACTGATCGCGGGTCGTACAGCGAGCCGGCGCCATTGCGCAGCTCTTCGAGGGCCTCCTCCTGGCTCACGCGCTTGCCGTCGGCGCGCGGGGCGAAGAGCATCACGTCGTAGCTGTTGACCACCGCCAGCACGCGCGCGGCGCGGGGCAAGGCATCCCCGGCGACCCCGCGGGGGAAGCCGGTGCCGTCGTAGTGCTCGTGGTGCGCGCAGGCGATCTCCGGCACGGCGGCCAGCCGCTCGGGGAACTTGACCGAGCGCATGAAGGCCTCGGTGAAGAAGATGTGAATGCGCCCGCCGAGGTCGTTGTACTCGCCCTCGACTTCGACCTGCAAGCGCCCCACGTCGTGGAGCAGCGCGGCCAGCTCCAGGCTGTCCAACTCGGCGGGGGTCAGGCCCATGGCCTTGCCGGTGGCCATCGCCAGGTCGCGTACCCGCACGCAGTGGTTGACCACCGCGCCGACCTTGGTGTCCACCGCGCGGCCGAAGGCCTCGGCGATGCTGAAGACCAGGTCCCGCCACTGGCCGGTGGCGCGCACGCTGTCGATAAGCCGGCTGCTGGCCTCGCAGAACATCTCGAGATAGGCGGCGTCCTCCTCGCTGAAGGCGCCGCCGGCGGCCTCGGCGACCTCGACCACCCCGCGGAGCTCGCCGTTCTCGTCGGTGATGGGCACGGCCAGCAGGCTGGACGGCGCGTTGCCGCCGGCCAGGCCGTCGATGGCCGCCTCGTACTGGGGCTCCGACTGGGGCTTGGCCGACCGCCAGGCGCCCAGCTCCTGGGCGACCCAGCCGGCAGCGCCCTGGCCCACCCCGAAGCGGATCTTCTTCCCGGCCAGCCCGCGGCCGGCGAGGTCCTTGTAATCGGGGTCGAACAGGAATACCGCGGCCGCCGCGCCGCCGACCAGCTCCGCGGCCTCGGCGCGCAGACCCTCCAGGAGCTCCTCCTCGCTGGCCGCGCCGGCCACGCCCAGGAAGGCGGCATGGAGGTCCTCGGGTCCGTGGTCGGGTTCTTTTCTGCGTCCGAAGAGAGACAAGGAGCTGTCCTCCAAATGATGCTTGAGGCGATTATAGGTGAAGGGGGAAGGGCGTCAAGAAGGGACGAGGGGGGTATCTCCGGCTACTTCCTCCGTTTGTCGCCTTTCCTCAGGAACGGGTTCAGCCGCGAGGAGTCGCAGGGCGCGCTGCCACTGGTAGGAATCTGCGGCTCGACGTGCTCGCGCAGGAACTCCAGCGCCGCCGGCTGGTCTTCGTCAAGCAGCACCTGCTCGAGCGCCAGCAGCGCCTCGTCCCCCAGCGTCACCACCACCTTGGCCATGGGTTACTCCTCCTTCTTTGCGGCGCGAATCTGCCATAACGCTTCTGCGGCGGCTTGGCGGACATCTAATCGACTGTCCTCTGTCATCTTCTTCAAGACGAGTACCGAAGATAGGTTCGACGTGCTCGGAATCCACGCACCGCTTTTCAGCATCCTGGCCATCACTGGAAATGAATTCGCGCGGTAGCGCATCAGGAAATTATGGGCAACGGTGGAAACACGCCAATCTCCACTATCCAAGGCAGCAAGGAGGCCTGGAAACGTATTCTCGGTGTCACCAGAAACCCGCCAAAGCGCAGCCAGAGCCGGGACCCTCTCGCGGTAGATGTCTTTGCGCTTGAGGAGATCTCTCAGCGCGGGCTCAGTTCCTTTCGCCTCGGGGCCCATCACCGCCAGCGCTGCTCCGGCTGCAAACCGCATTACCGAATCCGAGTCTCCAAGTGCCTTCGTGAGCAGTGGCACGGCAGGCTTACCGCATTCACCGAGCAGGTAGGCGGCCCCCGGCTTGTAGGGAGCTAGTCGATCTGGAAGCATCAAATACAGTCTGACGCCGCGAAGCGTTCTGTGCGGGCCACCCAATCCTCCAGCGGGATCATGGTCTTTTCGAGGCGGAGTGTTGAGTGTTATGCGGCGCGCCTCGTTCGCCACCTCCATCGCCGGCAATACAAACACCCAGCAGAAGAGTCCCAGAGCCAGCAGCAGCGTCAGCGCCACGCCCCAATAGATGTAAATGCGCCTGGAACGCCTTCCCATTTCGGATTTCGGATTTCGGATTTCGGAACCGCTCAAGCCCCCGTCCCCCTCATTCCGCAGTCCGCAATCCCCAATCCGCAATCAGGCCGGCTGGCTTCTCTCCCGTCACCTCATACCTCCTTGCACAATACAGCATACCCCGTGCCCCTGCCCCGGTCAACTTTTTGTAGTGACGGTCTCACTGGACTGGTGTATTATCCGTGGTCACCATAGGTTGGGTTACTCAACCATTCATCACCGCAGGCTGGTGTCCCCCGAGGAGAAGATCATCATGAAGAAACTGCTCCCGCTGTTGGTGCTGGTGCTCACGGCGGCCCCGGGGGCCCTCGCGGCGGGGGCCGGCGGGGGCATCCTGGTCACGGGAAGCTACTGGCGCTGCCGGCTGGTCCGGGGCACGGAGCTGACGCGCACCGCCGACGGCAAGCTGATGCACGTCCATCCCTTCGAGTTCACCAAGCGGGTCTCCAAGATGGTGGACGGCAAGCGCAGGAGCGTTGAGGTGATCGCTCCCTTCAGCACCGGCCGCCTCTGGGGACCGCCCCCGGCGGACTGGAGGAAAGCGGACTTCGACGACGGCGCCTGGGGGCGGCTCAAGGGACCGTTCCTGATCGGCGCTTACAAGACGCCCCAGTTCGGCTACCGCAGCGTGCCGCTCTTGTGCCTGCGCGGCAAGTTCAAGATGAAAGCGCCCTCGGGAGGTCTCAAGCTCTCGGTGGCTTATCACGGCGGCCTGGTGGTCTACGTCAACGGCAAGGAGGTGGCCCGCCGGCACCTGCCCAAGGGAAAACTCGAACCGGCGACGCCCGCGGAGGAGTACCCCGAGGAAGTCTACGTGGACGATAAGGGCAAGCCGTTGGACATGAGGCGCGCGGCGAAGGCGCACGCTGACCGCCTGGCGAAACGGGTGCGTCACTTGAAGGACTTGGCCATCCCCGCCTCGGCACTGCGCAAGGGAGTCAACGTCCTGGCCCTGGAGCTGCACCGCGCCCCGGCCCGGGAGATCATGTTCAGCGGCCGGCGCAGCCCCGGCAAATGGTCGCGGGTCGGGCTGGCCTCGGTGCGGCTCTCCGGCGCGGGAGCTACCGGCGCCACCGGCCGCCCGCCGGGCTTTCAGGTGTGGACCGCTCCCATCTACCAGGAGGTCGGCCCGGCGGACTACGGCGACCCCTGCGATTCCCCGGGCCGGATTCGCCTGTGCACCGGGCGGAACGGGGTCGTCTCCGGGTAGGCGGTGGCCTCCTCCGATGCGGCGCTGAGCGGTCTCAAGGCCGTCGCCTCGGACCTCACCGGCCCCGGCAAGATACCCGCCTCGGCGGTTCAGCTGCGCTACGCCCGGATGGGCTGGTCCCGGGGGAGGCGGGCGAAGGCCTTCATGGAGCTGGAAGAGTTCCCCCTGGAAACCGGCGCGGTGCAGCCGATCTGGGTCACGGTGCGCGTGCCGCGCGATGCGGCGCCCGGCGATTACAGGGGCAAGCTGACGGTGAGCGCCGCCGGGCAGAAGCCGGTGGACGTCCCGGTCACGCTGCGGGTGGTCGACTGGCAGGTGCCCGACTCCAAGAACTTCCAGAACTCCTTCCTGGAGCTCATCCAGTCGCCCGAGTCGGTGGCCATGCAATACAAGGTGGAGATGTGGAGCGAGAAGCACTGGAAGCTGCTGGACCGTACGTTCCGGCTGCTCGGCGAGGTGGGCAACAAGGTGGTCTACGTCACCGCGCAGCGCAAGACCCACTTCGGCAACCCGCGCAGCATGATCCGCTACGTGAAAAGCGGCAGCGGCAAGTACGACTACAAGCCGGATTTCTCCATCGTCGAGAAGTACATGGACCTGGCGACCAAGCACCAGGGCAAGATGCCTGTGATCGGGCTCTACCTCTGGCGCTCGCCGTGGATAACCGGCAGCTTCGACGGCGCCGGGCCGCGCGGCGACCGCAAGATACTCATCACCGTGAAGGACCCCAAGACCGGCAAGCTCACCGACGCCGAGGGCCCCGAGTGGGGCACGCCGGAGTGCGTGAAGTTCTGGAAGCCGGTGATCGAGGGCATGAAGAAGATCTG
>CBDUSI010000094.1:0-17542 GCA_965370045.1 uncultured bacterium
GTGGTCCCCATTTACGCGCCCCTACTGGTCCCCTTTTCAAAGCCCCGCGCCAGCCAGCTTACAGTCCCGCGGCGGCCAGCACCGAGCGCAGCCCCTCGACGTCGGAGCCGTCAAAGGCCGCGAGTTCGTGGCTGTCGAGGTCCAGCACCGCCCGAGGCCGGCCGGCCTCGTCGAGCAGCGGAATCACCACTTCGGCGCGGTCGCGGGGGTCGCAGGCCACGTAAGCCGCTCCCAGTTGGGCCACGTCACGCACGACGACCGGGCGCCTCTCCCGCCAGGCGCGGCCGCAGACCCCGCCGAGGCCTATCGGCGAGCAGGCCGGCCTGTCCCGGCGGGGACCCAGGACCAGCTCGTCCTGGCTTTCGCCGGGCAGGTAGAATCCGCACCAGGAGACGCGCTGCTGGGAAAGGGCCGCCCACAGCCCGTCGACGACCGCGCGCATGCGCTCCTCGAAGGTCGCGCCGGGCCGAATGCTCTCGCCGAGCGCGGCGGCGATTGCGGAGTAGTCGCGAGCGCTCATCAGCAGATCCTCGGCAGGGGCTCGCCCTCCAGCCAGGCCAGCCGCCTCCGGCCGCCGACCTCGGTCTGGACCTCGGCACCGGCCGGGCCGGCCTCGACGCGGCCGACGATCACCGCCTGGCCGCTCAGCGCGGCGACCAGCGCGGGCGCCTGCTCGGGCGGGACCACCGCCAGGAATATCCCCTCGTTGGCCACGTAGAGCGGGTCCAGCCCCAGGAGCTCGCAGGCCGCGCGCACCGCGGGCCGCACCGGCAGTCTTCTCTCATCGAGCACCAGGCGCCGGCCCGAGGCCGCGGCGATCTCCAGGCAGGCGGCGGCCAGCCCTCCGCGGGTGGGATCGCGCAGCGCACGCAGGTTTGGCGCCGCCGCACAGGCCCTTTCGACCATTGCCGCCAGCGGCGCGCAATCACTGCGGAACTCCTCCCCCAATTCCAGCGACTCGCGCGCGTCGAGCACGGCTACACCGTGTTCGGCGAGGTCCCCGCTGAGCACCAGCAAGTCGCCCTCGCGGACCGAGCTTATCGCCAGCTCGCGCCCCTCGGGAATCTCGCCCACCCCCGAGGAGGTGATGAACACCCCGTCGGCGGCGGAGGACTCGACGACCTTGGTGTCCCCGGCGACTATCTGCACGCCGGCCTCGCGCGCGGCGTCGGCCGTCGACGCGGCGATTCGCCGGAGCGCCTCTATCTCCAGGCCCTCGGCGATCACGAAGCCCAGCGACAGGAAGCGCGGCCGGGCGCCCTTCATCGCCAGGTCGTTGACCGTCCCGCAGACCGCCAGGCGGCCGATGTTCCCGCCGGCGAAGAAGAGCGGCCGGACCACGTGGCAGTCGGTGGTGAAGGCCAGTCGCCGGCCGGCCAGGTACAGCTCCGCGGCGTCCTCCAGGCGCTCCAGCACGGGGTTGCCGAAGCTTGCGGCGAAGACCTCCGCGACCAGTTCCCCGGTCAGCCGGCCGCCGGCGCCGTGGGCCAGACGTATCTTCCCGCCGCCGCTCATCCCGGAGCTCCTCCGCCGTAGCGGTACTGGGCCGCGCAGGAGCCCTCGCTGCTGACCATGCAGGGCCCCACCGGCATTTCGGGCGTGCACCCGGCCCCGAAGAGCGCGCATTCATGAGGAGCCAGTTTGCCCAGAAGCACCTCCGCGCAGCGGCACCCGGCGGGCTCGGGCGCTTCCGGCGTGGGCAGACCGAAGCGCTCCGCGGCGTCGAACTCGCGGAAGCCGTCGCGGAAGGCCAGGCCGCTTTCCGGAAGACGACCCAGGCCGCGCCAGTCGGCGTCGGCGGGCTCGAAGACCTCATCGATCATTCCCCGGGCCGCGGGGTTGCCCTCCGGACGCACCGCCCGCCGATAGGCCACCTCCACCCCGGGATTGCCTCGCTGCTCGATGAGCATCTTGACGGCCAGCAGCACGTCCAGCGGTTCGAACCCGGCGATGACCGCCGCCCGCCCGGCCTCGGCCAGGAAGGCGTAGGGCTCGGCGCCCAGGACCGCGCTGACGTGCCCTGGAAGTATGAAACCATCAACCCCTGGCCCGGCGGCCAGCACCGCGTGCAGCGCGGGGGGCACCAGCCGGAAGCTGTTCAGCACCGTGAAGTTGGCGACCGCGTCCCGGCGGGCCTCCAGCATCGTCGCGGCAAAGACGGGGATGGTGGTCTCAAAGCCCACGCCAACGAAGACCACCTGCCGCTCGGAGCTCTCGCGAGCAAGCTGCAGGGCGTCGCGAGGCGAGAAGAACACGCGCACGTCCGCGCCGGCCGAGCGGGCGCTCTCCAGCGAGCCGTCCCGTCCCGGCACGCGGAGCATGTCGCCGAAGGTGGCCAGGGTCACGCCCGGCAGCCGCGCGGCGGAGACGGCCCGTTCATTCTCCCCCTGGGGGGTGACGCACACCGGGCAGCCCGGACCGGATACCAGCCGCACACCGTCCGGCAGCAGGCTCGTGAGGCCGCTCCTGGCGATGGCCACGGTGTGCGTGCCGCACACTTCCATGAAGCTGAAGCGTCGTTCGCCGGCCAACCGCGAGATCTCGGCGGCCAGGCGGCCCGCCAGCTTCGCGTCGCGGAAGGCGCCGGCGTCAAATCCCAACGCCGCCCATCTCCCGAATCAGATCCAGGGTTTCCTGGGCCTGCTGCTCGTCCAGGCGGCTGATGGCGTAACCGGCGTGGACCAGCACGTAGTCGCCGACTTCGGTCTTCGGCAGCATGTCCAGGCCCGCCTCGCGGACCAGGCCCCCGCCGTAATCCACGCGGGCCCTCCGGCCGTTGATCTCCGTCACCTTGCCGGGGACCGCCAGACACACTTTCAGGCTCCCTCCGTCCGGACCGCGGCCAGCACTTGTCCCAGGGCCACGCCCGCGTCGTTGACCGGCACCTCGCGGTTAGCGTACCACCTCAGGCCGCGTTCTTCAAGCGCCCGGCCCAGCTGATCGAGGAGCAGCGCGTTCTGAAAACACCCCCCGGAGAGAAGAACGTTCTCGATGCCCTTCTCCCCGGCCAGCCGCGCGGCCATATTCGCGCAGCTCTCGGCCAGGCCTTTCTGAAAACCGGCGGCAACCTCCCCGGCGGGGCGCCCGTCCGCCAGGTCTTCGACAATCGCGCGCACTGCCGGCGCGGGGTCCAGCCGGTCGGGAGCGTCGCCCAAAGTCTTGCGGTCCTCCAGCATGTAGGGCCGTGCGTTCCCTTTGAAGCCCGCCGCCAGCCCCTCGACCTCCATGGCCGCCTGGGCCTCGAAGGTGACTCTCTCCCGCCCGGCGACCAGGAAGCCGACCGCGTCGAACAGCCGCCCGGCGCCGCTTGAGAGCGGCGAGTTGAAGCGCCTCTCGATCATGATCTGCACTGCGTCGAGGTTGGCCGCGCCGCCGGCGCACTTCTCGAAACGCGCGCGGAGCGGCGCGGGCACCGCGCGCTCACAGGCCCGCCGGACCAGGGCCAGCGCCTGCCGCCAGGGCTCGGTCACCGCGCGGTCGCCCCCGGCCAGCTCGAAGGGCGCGAGGCCGGCGAGGCGCTCCCAGCGCGCTCCGCCGTCCTCAATGCACAAGAACTCCCCGCCCCAGATTGTGCCGTCAGTTCCCCATCCGGTGCCGTCGAGCACTACCGCCAGCGACCTCTCCGGCGCCGCGGGGCCCAGCTCGGCGAGGACCGAGAGCGCGTGCGCGTAGTGGTGCTGCACGGCCAGCACCCGCGCGGGGGCGGGCAGCGGCGGCGCGTCGGGCAGCTCCCGCGGCCAGGACTTCGCCAGCCGCGTCGTGAAGTAATCGGGGTGCAGGTCGTGGACCAGGACCGCGGGCGGCTCACCCAGCAACTCCATGAACCGGACCAGCGCCTCCCTGTAAAATTCCACGTTGCCGGCCTCTCCGAGCTCGCCGAGATACTGGGAAAGGTAGGCCTGCTCGCCGCGCAGCAGGCAGAAGCCGCCCTTCATTTCGGCGCCGACGCCCAGCACCGTCTCCCCGCTCGCCCGCGGCAGGTGGACCGCCCGGGGGGTGAAGCCGCGCGCCCGGCGGACGATGCGCTCCGCGCCGCCGGCGACCAGCACGATGGAGTCGTCCGCGCGGTTGTGAATCTCGCGGTCGTGAAGCAGCCAGGCGTCGGCGATGCCCGAGAGCCTCCGGCGGGCCTCCTGGTTCGAGCGGCAGATGGGCTCGTCGCGGCGGTTGCCGCTGGTCATGACCAGCGCGCGGAAGCGCGGCGGGTCCTCGCCTTCAAAGAGCAGGAGGTGCAGCGGGGTGTAGGGCAGCATGACGCCCAGCCGCGAGTTGCCGGGAGCGACGGAATCGCCCAGCTCTCGCGCCTCGGGTCGCAGAGCGGCCAGCACGATGGGCCGGTAGACGGAAGCCAGCATTTCGCGCTCGGTCGCCGAGAGTTCGACCAGTTTCTCGGCGCCGGCGAGGTCCGGGCACATCAACGCGAAGGGCTTTGCGGGGCGCTTCTTTCTTTCACGCAGAAGGGCTACGGCCTCGGGATTGGTCGCGTCGCAGGATAGATGAAAACCTCCCAGGCCGCGCACGGCCAGAATCCCGCCCTCGGCCAGCAGCCTGCGCGCGGCGGCAATGGCTTCCTCTCTCTCGGGACGGTTTTCGCCGCCGGCCTCCAGCCAGACCCGCGGCCCGCAGCGCGGGCAGGCCACCGGCTGGGCGTGGAAGCGCCGGTCCAGGGGATCCTGGTACTCGGCGGCGCAGTCCGGGCACATGGGGAAGGCGGACATGGTGGTCTCGGGCCGGTCGTAGGGCATCGTCCGGGTGATGGTGAAGCGCGGGCCGCAGTTGGTGCAGTTGATGAACGGGTAGCGGTAGCGGCGGTCGGAGGGGTCTAACATCTCCCGCGCGCAGTCCGCGCATATGTTGAGGTCCGGCGGGATGGAAATATAGGGCTCGGCGCCCGGCGCGCTGGGCCGGATGGTGAACTCCGTTTCGCCCGTCGCCGGCAGCTCTCGAACATAAGACTCGCGAACGAACGCGGCCGGCGGGGGCCGCTCCCGGAGCCGCGTTACGAACCCGTCGCAGGCCTCGGCCGGACCCTCGACCTCGATCACCACGCCCGATGCGTCGTTGGTCACGAAGCCGCCCAGCCCGGCCTCCCGGGCGTAGCGGAAGACCGTGGGGCGAAACCCCACCCCCTGGACTGCTCCCCGGATTTCAATGTGAAAGCGCTTGGCTGCCAAGAATCCCCCCGTCTCATTAGGAATATAGCCCGCGCGGAGGGGCGCGCAAGTGCGGCCGAGTAGAGGTTTCGAGGTCGGCTACCGCCGGCGTGCGCCCCTGACCGCCCTGGGCAGGCCTCCGCCCTTGGGCCAGCGGTAGTCGGTCGCCCGGGTGCGGGCGTCCAACCGGCCGGCGACCAGCTTCTTCACGTTTCCGAGCAGCGCCTTGCCGGAGAGGTCGAGCACATAGAGACTGCGTTCGTCGCCCCCCTCCCCGCCGGCCAGGAATGCGATCCGGTCGCCCTTGGGGGAGAAGCTCATCTTGGACAACTTGAAAGGCACCCCGTCAAGCAGCGCCTTCTGGGGCTTGCCCTCCGGGACCAGCACTATGCGGTAGAGGTCGTAGCTGGCCAGCGCCAGGCGGCGCTTGGCGCCGCCCCCGGGCGTCGCTCGCGGGGTGAAGTGGACGTGCGCACCGGTGGTTGGTCGGGCTTCCAGGCGGGCGCCGGCGCCGCCGGGACTGCGGGCCTCCTCGACGGTCCGCGCCTCGCGAACCTTGACTTTCAATGCCGCGGCCAGCGCCTTGAAATCGGCGAAGAGTAGGCTCGTCTTGTAGCGATCCTGGCAGCGCTGGATGTTCTCCCTGGCCAGATCGTCGCGCCGCCCCATGGCGTAGGCGATGACCCCCAGCCCCGCGGCCCAGTCGGCCTGGGGAAACTCCTTGACTTCCGAGACCTTCCGGAAGACCTGCCCGGCCGAAGCGCCCCGGCCGGCCGCCAGCAAGTCGACGGCGTAACCGAAGAGCAGCCCCGCGGCCCAGGCGCGGTCGCTGGCGAACCCGGAGGCCTTTTTCCACAGCCGGGCCGCGGCCGCCGGGTCCCCCGCGACGCGGTGCTTGTAGGCCTGGGCCACCAGGTCCAGGATGCGGTTGTCGGGATGCGCCTCGCTCCAGGTCGCCAGGCGCTTGGCGATTTCCTTGTCGGTGCGGGATAGATTAGTCACCGGATAGCGCAGCAGGCTTTCGAGATAGGCGTTGGCCGCCGCTTCGTGCTTCCCGGCGGCGGTCAGCACCTCGGACTTCAGGGCGTAGAGCGCGGCGCGGTCGTTGTGCGGGCCGGCCAGCTCCAGCGCGGCGGACACCGATTCCCGGGCCCGGTCGGGACGCTTGGCGGCCAGGAACACGCGCGCGGCCGCGGCGGTCTCCGCCGCGCCCATCGACCAGATGCGCAGAGGACCCTTGGTCCCCGGCGCGAAGAGCGCCAGCCCCCCCGGGGTGAACTCCAGCCAGCGGCCGCCGCGCCGGGCGTCCGCGCGCGCCCCGACCAGCCGCTCGCGCGCCGCGGCCAGCTTGCTGACCTTCCCGGTGGCCGGATCCAGTGAGTAGCTTTCCGTGCTGTCCGTCCCGTCGGGCCGGGAAGCGTCCCTGTCGATCATCAGCGTGAAGTAAACGGTCTTGCCCTTAGGGTCGAAGGAGGCGGCCACCGGTATCCGCTCCTCGCCCGCCTTCTTCTTGCCGGGCAGGGCGAAGCTGCGCGCAGGTTTTCCGGCCGGCCCCAGGACCATCAGCTGCCTGAGATCGCCCTTCTCCGCGAAGAGCAGCAGCCTGTCGCCGGAGGGGCTCACCGCCATGACGGCCGGGGCCGTGAAGCCCGCCGCCAGCCTGCCGATGGCCGTCGGCTTCCCGTCGGGGAGCGGCATGTAGGAGAGCTTAATGCCCTCCTTGCCGGCCGCCATCAGCAGGAGGGCGGGTTTGCTTCCCGGCGCGATGGCCGGCAGGCACCAGCCCGCCCCCTTGGGGGTGATGTCCCGGAACTTGCCGGTGGCCGCGTCGAGTTCCAGGAGCGAGCGGGCCTTCTCGCCGACCTGCTTTTCGAGATAGATCTTCCCGCCGGCGGCTGCCTGTAAGTTCCGGAACTCGGCGCCCTTCTCCAGGCGCCTGATCGCTTTGGGCGCGTCGCGCTCGACGTCGGTCGCGTAGACGTGCGTGGCCATCAGCGCGCCGCCGTCTTTGCCCTCCTTGCCGGGCCGCAGGTAGTAGAGCTTGGCGCCGGTTGCCGAGAATGCGAAGCGCTGGACGTTACTCTCGACGAGGCGCGGGGCGTCGGGCTTGGCGGGGTCGATGATGTAGAGCGCGGGACCGCGGCGCGGGCTGTAGCGCACGAAGGCGGCGCGGTCTCCGCGCGGAGACCACTGCGGGCAGCTGAGTGGCACGTCGTAACAGCCGGCGGCCAGGGCCAGGAATACGAGCAGACAACCCTTGTGGTTCATGGGGATAGTAACTCCCGAGCCCGCAGCCGGTCACTTCTCGGGAAGGCGGATGTCCTCCCACTGGCACGACGGATGCCCCGACTGCCTCTCGAAGAACTCCAGGAGCGGCGCGCGGCACTCGGCGCGCAGAACGCCGGACTCGACCTTCACGTCGCTCTCGCCCAGGATGTCAAAGCGCGAGCCCGCCGCGCCCAGGAGCAGGTCCCGCTCGCCGTAGACGCAGCGGCCCACGCGGTAGTGGATCATGGCCCCGGAGCACATCGCGCAGGGCTCCAGCGTGGAGTAGATCGTCACGTCGGAAAGGTCGAACTCCAGGCCCAGCCGGGAGCTCAGGTCGCGCAGGCAGGTCATCTCCGCGTGGGCGGTGAGGTCGCTCAGCGAAATCCTGCGGTTGTGCCCCCGGGCGATTATCTCCCCGCCGCGAACCGCCACCGCCCCGACGGGGACCTCGCCCTCGGCCAAGGCCTTCTGGGCCTCGGCAACGGCCCCGCGCATGAATCGTTCGTCGTCGATCATTGGGGTGGCTTCTCCTTTGTTGAGCCCGGCCAGTCGCCGCCAGCGGGGCTCACCCGCCGTAGGTAACCGCCAGCGGGCCCCCTTCCAGCGCCGGCTGGAACTGCTCGAAGGGCTTTCGGTCCGAACGATAGACGACCCCGATGGGGATTTCGTCTCCCCATTTGAGCGCGGTGGCCAGGGCGCGCTCACGGTCGCGGGGGTCGTAGCCCGCGGGCAGCGGCTTCACCCGGTCCTTGTACCACTTGAAGGTGTTCACCTTGTTGAAGCTGACACAGGGCTGGAGGATGTCCAGCAGGGCGAACCCCCGGGCCTCGATGGCCGCGACCATCATCTCCGCGAGGTGCCCGGGCACCACCGAGCTGCTTCTGGCCACGAAGGAGCAGTCCTCGATGATCGCCAGGGCCAGCTGGTTGACCGGCTGGAGGGTTACCCCTCGGGTCTGGATCTTGGTCTTGAAGCCGGGGTCCGAGGTCGGCGAGGCCTGCCCCTTGGTCAGTCCGTAGACCTGGTTGTTGTGCACGAAGGCCTTGACGCCGATGTTGCGGCGCAGGGCGTGCAGGAAGTGGTTGCCGCCCTCTCCGTACATGTCCCCGTCGCCGCTGGTCACCACCACGGTCAGCTCGTGGTTGGCCAGCTTGATGCCCGTGGCCGCCGGCAGAGCCCGGCCGTGCAGGCCGTTGAAGACGTTGGCGTCGATGTAGTGCGGGGTCTTGGCCGCCTGGCCGATTCCGGAGACCAGCACGAGCTTGTTGCGGTCCACCCCCGCAGTCGCCAGCGCCTCCTCCAGGCATTTCAGTATCGAAAAGTTCCCGCAGCCGGGGCACCAGGCCGGGTGGGGGTCCTTTGCCGGTCTCATCGCGAAACCCTCCTGGCGATCTCCGCGCCGGTGAAGGGCAGGCCATCATAGCGCAGCACCTCCCGCCACTCCTCCAGCGCGCCCAGCCCTTTCAACAGCGAGGCCAACTGCGCGGTGGCATTGCCCTCCACGGCGAACACCTTTCTGCCGCCGAGCAGCGGCGCAATCTTCTCCGCGTCGACCGGCCAGACCTGCCCGAAGTGGACCATGCAGACGTCCCGTCCCCCGGCGCGGAGCAGGTCGACCGCCTCGCGGCAGGGCCCGTAGCTTGATCCCCAGCATAGCAAGACCTCTTCGGCGGGCCCCGGGTAGACTTCCGGCGGCAAGGCCTCGGCGGTCATGCCCCCCAGCTTGCGCAGGCGCTTCTCATGCATCCGGACGCGCGCGGCCAGGTCCTCGGTGATGTGCCCGTCCTCGGTGTGCTCGTCGCTGTCGGCCAGGACGAAGGCGCCCGATCCGGGAACCGCCCGCGGAGAGACCCCGTCCCCGGCGGGCGCATAGCGCCTGTAGTCCTCCGGCGGGTTCTCCTCCAGGCACCTGTCGACAGGGTCGGGATCGGCAGGCAGCGGCGCGACGTTCTTCTGGAGGTCGGCCAGGTACTGGTCGATGAGCAGCACGACCGGGGTCTGGAAGCGGTGGGCGGTCTGGAGCGCCCGGCGGGTGAGATCGAAGCACTGCCGGAGGGTGCCCGGTGCGAAGATCGCGCGGGGAAACTCTCCGTGGCCGGCGTGGACGGCCATCTTGAGGTCTTCCTGCCCGGTGCGGGTGGGCAGGCCCGTCGCCGGCCCGGGCCGCTGGGAATCCATGACCAGCACGGGGAGTTCGAGCATGCCGGCCAGGCTCAGCCCCTCGCACATCAGCGCGAAGCCGCCGCCCGACGTGGTGGTCATGGCCGGGACGCCGGCGTAGGTCGCGCCGCAGATCATGTTGATGGCGGCTATCTCGTCCTCGGCCTGCTCGACGACGATTCCGTAGCGCTCGGCGTTCTGGGCCAGGAACGTGAATACGCCGGTCGAGGGGGTCATGGGATAGCTGGCTACTATCTTGACGCCGGCCGTCGCCGCGGCTAGGCCCACCGCCCCGGTGCCGGAGGTCAGCGCTCCGAAGGGCTTCTTCACGGGGGGCGCCGGTACGCTGCCCTTGCGGTCCGCGACCAGCGCGGCGCCGGCCTCGGCGCAGGCCACGTTCCTGGCGACGACCTCGGGGCCCTTCTTCTTGAACTCGTCGGCGAACATCTTCCCGAGAGCCTCTATCCCGCAGCCCAGCAGGGCCAGGGTCGCCCCGGCGGCGGCAGCGCCCACCATCTGCGCGCTCCCGCCGGCCTCCCGGACCGCCCT
This sequence comes from uncultured bacterium, assembly GCA_965370045.1. Taxonomy (GTDB): domain Bacteria; phylum Planctomycetota; class SZUA-567; order JAKLDR01; family JAKLDR01; genus CAZONU01. Next base: position 10,131 of record CBDUSI010000094.1, read on the forward strand.
GGTGAGCGCCAGCGGCAGTCCCCTGTCACCGGCGCGCTCTCCGTCGATGAAGGCCAGCGCGCCTTCCCCGGCCCCTTCCCGGAAGTGCTCAAGGGACTCGGCCGTGAGGGCCACCAGGATGTCGGCGCTCTCCCGCGAGGAGAAAAGCTCGCGGTCCGAGATCCTGATGTCGAAGCTGTTGGCCCCCCCGCGGATGCGGGACATGTAGCTCTGCGTGCCGAAGACGTGCAGCCCCTCGGCGGCCAGCGCGCGGAGAAGGAGGTTCCCGGTGGTCTGCACGCCTTGACCGGCCTCGCCCGCGATGCGGATGTTGGTGTCCAAGGCTCCCTCGCTCCCCGTAACGGTCCCCGTACGCAACGCCAGGATTCTACGGAACAACACCCGCGTCGCCAACGTAATTCCCGGCACTCCCGCCGCTCTCTTCACTTGACAGCGCCGGACGGCGTTCTAGCATCGGCATCGTCGAGAGCTTTCCCCGGAAACTGCTCCGCACTTCGAAAGGAGAAGCATTCCATGGCCATCAGGCTCACCGGATTCGCGGACGAGGCCGGCAGCGACCTCGCCGACCAGATTCGCGCCCACAAGGAACTTGGCTGGGACACCATCGAGATGCGCATGGTCGGGGATGTCAACTTCTGCGACCTGGACGACGAGGCCTACGCGAAGGCCAAGGCCGAGCTGGCCGCCGCGAAGATGGGCGTTTCCTGCTTCGGCTCCGGAATCGCCAACTGGGCGCGGCCGATCACCGGCGAGTTCCAGATAGACGTCGAGGAGTTGCGCCGCGCCGCCCCACGCATGCGCGAGATGGGCACCATGTTCATCCGGACCATGAGCTACCCCAACGATAAGAAAAAGCCGCTGGCCAAGGCCGACTGGCTCAAGGAGGCCGGCCGCCGGCTCAAGGAGCTGGCGAAGATCGCCGAGGGCGAGGGCGTGATCCTGGCCCACGAGAACTGCTCGGGCTACGGCGGCGAGGGGCCGGCGGAGATGCTCGAGCTCCTGGCGGCGGTCGACTCCCCGGCCTTCAAGATGGCCTTCGACATCGGCAACGTCGTCGCCCACGGCGGCCCCGTCGAGGGCCTGTCCTGGGAGTATTACCAGGCGATCCGCGAGCATATCGTCCACGTGCACGTCAAGGACTGCAAGGCCGGCGAGGACGGCAAGTCCAAGACCTGCTTCCCCGATGAGGGCGCCGCCGACGTGCCCCGGGTCACTGCCGACCTGGTCAAGAGCGGCTACGACGGTTTCATGTCCATCGAGCCGCACATGAAGGGTCAGGTGCACCTGGGCGACGATACCGGCGGGGCCGACGGGGCCTTCGAGCTTTACCTTGAGTATGGCCGGCGCATGGCCGCCATCCTGGAAGAAGCCGGCAAGTAACCCGTCCCGCCAGCGCTCTACTGCTTCGAACCCGTCGGCGCCATTCCAAGGGGCAAGAATCCCCCCCCCTGCACAAGTGCATCAAGACTCGGGTCTTGGGAAACCACTGAGTTCATATGCCCTTGCCTCGGCTAAGGTTAAGCCGCGAGGCCGTCGATAAAAGGTGGCCAGACTTGACATTCCGTCGAATGGCGGTGTATCATAATACGTCGATGTAACCGGGCGAGGAGGAGTATTTCCCGCCCGGGGACGTTGACAGTTGGAGGACGCCAATGTTCATCCGCCGCCCGATGCTATTCCTCGCGGCCGCATCGCTCATGCTGACGAGCCTGGACTCGGCCCTGGCCGATCCCACCACCGATGAGAAGCGCACCCGGGTGCCGCCCGACGCCAAGGTGGCCGAGAAGGACAAGTATCCCAAGCACCGGGACATCAAGCTCAAGCTCAACCGGGGCGAGAAGCTCACCTACGCCATCAAGTGGGGCGTGATCGACGCCGGGCTGGCCACGCTGGCAGTCAAGCGCAAGGAGCAGCTCGGTCCCGGCGGCCCGATGGTCTGGAGCATCCGCTGCAAGACCCGCTCCAATGCCTTCGTGTCCATGTTCTACGACGTCCGCGACGACATCAAGTCGCTCATCGACGTGCAGGGCGGCTTCACCCGTCTCTTCGACATGAACAAGAACGAGGGCAGCTACCACGCCACCGAGCGCATCGTGTTCGACTACAAGGCCATGGAGGCCAAGTACGTCAGGGTCAAGCAGAAGGCGTTCAGCAGCAAGAAGCGCACCAAGATCATCAAGCTTCCCGACAAGGTGCACGATCCGCTGAGCTGCCTCTACTACCTGCGCGGCCTGGACCTCAAGGTCGGCTCCGAGCACAAGCTGACCGTCAACACCAGCAGGAAGAACTGGGTGATGGTCCTCAAGGTCATCCGCGAGGAGGAGCAGGACATCAAGGGCCTGGGCAAGGTCAAGTGCCTGGTCATCGAGCCATCGGCCAAGTTCCAGGGCATCTTCGTCCGCAAGGGCAAGATGACCATCTGGCTCGAGAAGCGCACCAAGATACCCCTGCTCATGAAGGTCAAGATTCCCATCGGATCGGCCAGCGCCGTGCTCATCAAGGCCGAGAACTCGCCCCTGAGCAAGATCGCCAAGAAGAAGTGACCCCCACCCCGCCGCAAGGTCCGGGCGACCCCAGAGATAAAGCCGTTCTCATCCTGCCCGCCAGGCTGGCCTCGGTGCGCCTGGAGAGGAAGCTGCTGCTGGCCGAGACCGGCAGGCCGCTCCTGGCCCACACCGTCGAGCGGGCCCTGGAGGCCGCCGCGGCCTCCGGCGGCAGCATCTCCCGCGTGCTGGTCGCCGCCGACTGCGAGGAGCTCGCCGAGGCGGCCCGCGCGGCCGGCGCCGATGCGGTGCTCACCGACCCGGAGCACAAGAGCGGCACCGACCGCATCGCCGAGGCCGCGGCGAATCTCGCGGAAGACGCCATCATTAACCTCCAGGCCGACGAGCCGGAGATTCCCGTCGCGGCCGTGCTGGAACTGGCCGGGCTGATTCTCAAGTCGCCCGACGAGGTCATGGCCACGCTGGCCGCGCCCATATCCACGCAAGAAGAAATGGACAACCCCAACGCCGTCAAGGTGGTCATGGACGCCTCCGGCCACGCGCTCTACTTCTCGCGCGCGCCGATCCCCTTCGCCCGGGATGGCTCGCAGCCCGGGACCATTGGCCTGCGCCACCTGGGCATCTACGCCTACCGCCGGGAGTTCCTGCTGGGCTACTCCGGGCTGCCGGCCAGCCGCCTGGAGGAGACCGAGAAGCTCGAGCAGCTCCGCGCCCTGGAGGCCGGTTATCGCATCGCCTGCGCGGTCGTCGCCCCTCAGCCCGAGGGCATCGACACCCCGGAGAGCTACGCGGCCTTCGTGGCGAGATACAAGCGCCGGAGCTGAACCCGGGGCTCCGGTTACGGTCATCGGTGCTGTTGCTTGAACCCCAGCGCTCCATGAGGTAGAATTACAGGCCAGCCCCGGCTGGTGCCGGGGTACTCCTGGCAGGTCGGGCTTCAGGCGACACCGGGCCGCGGTCCCGGCGGAAACGTAGTGACATCCATGAGCGATACCACCCATCCAGAGAAGATCCGCAACGTGGCCATCGTGGCGCACATCGACCACGGCAAGACCACGCTGATTGACTCGATCTTCCGCGCGGCCGGCACTTTCCGCGAGAACGCGCGCTTGTCTGAGCGGTTGATGGACGGGGACGTCCTCGAACGCGAGCGCGGCATCACCATCCGCTCGAAGCACTGCACCGTGGAGTGGAACGGCTATCTGATCAACATCATCGACACTCCCGGCCACGCGGATTTCAGCGGCGAGGTCGAGCGGGTGCTTTCCATGGTCGACTCGGTGCTGCTGCTGGTCGATGCCAACGAGGGGGCCATGCCCCAGACCAGGTACGTGCTGATGCGCGCGCTGCGCCTGGGCTATCGTCCGCTGGTGATCATCAACAAGGTCGACCGGCCCAGCGCCGACCCCGACCTGGCCCTGGAAAATACCTTCGACCTCTTCGCGGAGCTCGGCGCCGACAACCACCAGGCGGATTTCCCGGTGCTTTACGGCTCGGGCCTGGAAGGCTGGGTGGTCCGCGACCTCGAGAACGACGAACACGCGGGCATGGACGCGCTCTTCGAGACTATCATCCAGGAGGTGTCCGCCCCCCAGGTGGACCGCGCCGCGCCCTTTCGCATGCAGGTCAGCACCCTGGCCTGGAGCGACTACATCGGGCGCATCGGCTGCGGGCGGGTGATCTCCGGAACGCACCGCAAGGGCGACCCGTTCATACGCACCATGACCGAGTGGACCGACCACCAGCGCGGCCCGGACGACTGGGACGTGGTGGGGGCCACCGAGGAGACTTCCACCCACCTCTGGGTCACCCGCGGATTGGAGCGCCTGGCGGTGGAGGAGGTCTCCGCCGGCGACATCGTCTGGATCGCCGGAGCGAAAGACATCACCCTGGGCGACACCTTCTCGCATCCTGAGCTCCACGACCCGGAGCTGCAGCCACTGGAGGTCGAGGAGCCCGCCGTCGCCATGTTCTTCTCCATCAACAACGGGCCCTTCGCCGGCATGAGCGGGCGAGCCGTCACCATGCGCCAGATCCGCGAGCGGCTGGAGCGCGAGGTGCGCGTGAACGTCGCCCTGCGCGTCGAGGACCTGGGGCGCGCCGACCGCATCAAGGTCTCCGGGCGCGGCGAACTGCACCTGGCGATCCTCATCGAGGAGATGCGCCGCGAGGGCATGGAGTTCTGCGTCTCTCGCCCGGAGGTCATCACTCACCGCACGGAGGACGGCGGCCTCACCGAGCCGGTCGAACTGCTGGTCATGGACGTCCCCGACGAGTTCCAGGGCGTGGTCATCGAGAAGATATCCAAGCGCAAGGGCGAGCTGACCAACATGGAGAATTACGGCACCGGCATGGTCCGCCTGGAGTTCTCGATCCCCACGCGCGGCCTGATCGGCTATCGCGGCGAGTTCCTGACCGACACCCGCGGCCTGGGCATCATGGCCTCGCGGCTTACCGGCTACTGCCCCTGGCGCGGGGAGATCAACCCGCGCACCCGCGGCTCGATGGTCAGCATGGAGGCCGGCGTGGCCACCAGCTACAGCATCACCAACCTCCAGGAGCGCGGCACGCTGTTCATCACCCCGGGTGAGAAGGTCTACGACGGGATGATCGTGGGAGAGAGCGCCCGGCCCCAGGACCTGCCCTGCAAGCCCACCAAGAAGCGCCACGTCACCAACCACCGCTCGGCCACCAAGGGCATCGACGTCCGCCTGGACGTCCCGCGCAAGCACACCCTGGAGTCGGCCCTCGAGTGGATTGCCGACGATGAGCTCGTGGAGGTCACCCCCGGGAGCATCCGCAGCCGCAAGGCGATCTTGAGCGAAGGCGAGCGCCGCCGCCAGGAACGCCGCGCGGCCCGCGCCGAGGCTTGAACGCGGTTCAGAGTTCAGCTTCCAAGACTACGATTACGAGTACCGTATGGCTTCGCCTCACAGAAGCAGCGGACCTGGAGGAGACCGAGAAGCTGGAGCAACTCCGCGCGCTGGAGGCCGGTTACCCAATCGCCTGCGCGGTGGTCGAGCCCCTGCCCGAGGGCATCGACACGCCGGAGAGCTGCGCGGCCTTCGTCAGGAGGCAGAGGAACGGGGGCGGGTAGGTTCGACGCAGGGGAATCGGCATTATAAGCTCCGGATTCACCCAAATTCGGGGGAAGGATTCAGGTGGCTACCCTCTTGACATGGGCGCGTGCATTGAGTATATTATATATTAGCGTAGCCCTGTAGGCTCGCTAAGCGGTGTAGGCACAAAGCCTCATCGCGGAGTCCAAGAACCCTTGGCTCAAAGGAGGAAAACCATGCAGAAAGAAGTCCGCCTGTCGTTCCCAGTAGTCTCCTTCCGAAATCTAGAAACCCCTTTCAACAAGCAAGGATACCGCAACTACTTCGCGGTGGTCGCTACCGACCAACTCCCTGACCTCACAGAGTGGCGCAAGATCAATGTGAGAGACCCGAAGTTGACGGGCGCAGTGCCCAACGCGATACGTTCGGGCTTCCAGGACTACCCAGACATGTTTTTATTCATGAACAGAGGTTTAGTGCTGTCTGCTCAATCCGTGTCGTTCGACAACAACACCTCGACCATCACGATCAATCTTCGCGACCCTAGCCTCCACGGTTTGCTCGATGGTGGGCATACCTACTACATAGTCCGAGAGGAAAGTAGGAAGGCCGACTACCCGCAGTTCCTTAAGATGGAGATCCTTGCAGGGCTATCCGCCGAAAACGTCGTCCAGGTTGTAGATGCCCGTAACACATCCAACCAAGTCCAAGACGAAAGCCTCCTGAACCTGCAGGGGAAGTTTGAGGACCTGAAGCGGACACTGAAAGATACCCCCTACTTCGAGGACATAGCCTTCCAGGAATACCAGTTGGATAGGTCAGGTAAGCCGAAGCCCATCGACATACGCGACATCATCGCCATGCTTACGGCCTTCGACCGGGAGAACTTCAATGACAGCGTGCATCCGATCAAGTCCTATTCGTCAAAGGCAGCGTGCTTGAAGCACTTCGAGCAGCACTTAAGCTCGTACCGGAAAATCTACCCATTAGCCCGAGATATCTTGGCTCTGCATGACCACATCTACTTGAGGCTGCCGGTGCTCTATAACGTCGCCAGGGGTCAAAGCGCGGACGTCTCCGGCGGGAAATTCGGCAAATTGACGGGCTGTAGCTGCTACTCCGGGAAGAAGACAGCTAGGCTCTATTTCATCGGCGAGGACTCAAAGTATGCTGTTCCGTCCGGCTTCGTGTATCCAATTCTCGGTGCGTTCCGGGCTTTGCTGGAGGAGAAGGCCGGCGTGTATGTGTGGGGTAAGAACCTCGACCCAGTCAAGCTCCTAGAGGGAGATCTGGGTCTCCGCCTTGCTGACACGATCGGCGCTCACGCTCTGGACGCTCAGAATCCCTCCAAGACTGGTAAAGCGGGGCTCGTGTGGCAAGCCTGCTATAGGGCGGCAGATAATGCCTACTTGCGTGCTAAGTAGGAAAACCGTGGAACCGAAAAGCTAACGAGAACGCCATGCCCCGGGCGCGCTTCTAAGCGCGTCCGGGGGGGCTCCCAAGGGAACCTGACTTGGTGTCTTGGTGGCTTTGTGTGAGGAAGAACCCTCTTAGCCAACTCGGGAAAATCCCCGGAAATCTTCCCGTTGAAACCGCGCCGGTTAGGTGTTTGGCGGCTCCTAAATGTGGCCATCCGGGGGCTAAGACCCCCGTTATTATGGACAGTGTCAACGTTCTGAGAGGAGAGCAGTTCCCCTACTTGGCCAAAGTCGGGAAAAATGAGATTGTCACGGCCCGAGAATGCGCGACTTACGCACCGCGCCGTCCCGCTTCGTGAACAGGTGCTCATAGTATTAGGCTGTGTCTGCTAATTCTCTAAAGGACTGGGGGTGTGTTGGTCGATATTCTT
>CBDUSI010000095.1:0-17401 GCA_965370045.1 uncultured bacterium
GCGGTCACAAGTCCGGGAGAAAACGCGGGAACATATCCGTCATCCGTGACTCAGGGCTTAGTCGCCATCCCTGGCGACGGCTCGCTTAAAGTCGCTCGCCGCTCCGGGCCGGCCCGTTCCTCCGGAACGGTGCGTCCCTCCGCCGATTCCGCCTCCGTCCGGCCCCGCGACGGGCCTCATTAGATGGCGGGCGGCTACTCCTCGTGCTGCTTCTCCCTGTGGGCCTGGGCGCTCTGCACCAGGAAGCCCAGGACGGCCAGCCCCACCGCCGCGCCCAGCAGCACCGGCCGCAGCTCCTGCCGCTCCAGCGGCCAGCGCAGGCTCAGCACCCCGTAGACCACCGCCAGCCCCCCAAGGATCGCGGAGTAGGCCATGATCAGCGGCTTGTAAACAAGAAAAGTCAACGCCCCGCCCACCAGCAATCCGCCTATCGCGCAGAGGATCAGCGGCATGCTGCCACCCATCCAGTTCCCGACGGCCAATCCCAAGGCCATGCCCACCACCGCCCCGCTCAGGGTGCGGATCATGACCTCCGTGGGCCAGGCGGCCAGCCCGCCGACCAGCCCGCCCAGGAACCCGCCCACGAAGGCGCCGGTCTGCCCGGCGGCCACCCAGCCCAGCCCCCCGGCCAGCGACGCGCCGATGGCGAAGCCGATAAGCACCACGGTAAGCCGGTACAGCGGCCAGCCGAAAAAGAGCACCACGATGCCCATGATCACCGCCACCAGCCCGCCGGCGAAGGTCATGGTCGGGAAGCCCAGCCGGGCGCCGTCCCCCGCCGCCGCCGCCAGCGCCCCGGTGTGCCGGCCGTAGAGCAGCCCCACCAGGGCCAGCACCAGGGCTGCGGCCAGCCCGGCCAGGGCCAGGGCCTTGTCCCGCCGCCCGGCGTGGCGCAGCTCCTCGACCTTGGGCCTGTGGGCCAGGCTCGAACGCTTACGTTCCGGGGCCATCTTCGTCCAACTCCAGGCTGCCCGTCGCGGCGGTCAGGCGCTGGCCGTCCCCGCGCTCGATGACCACTTGGCCGACCTCGTCGACGCCCAGCAGCGTGCCGGCCAGGTCCGTGCCCGCGACGCGCACCGCCCGCCCGCGCCAGGCCAGCCGCCGGGTGACGTCCAGACGAACGCTCTCCCAGGGCTCAGGCGCCTCCCCGAAGAGCGCGCCGAGCTCGATGAGCAGCATCGCCAGCAGCCACTTGCGGTCGGGAGGCTCACCCAGCCCGGCGGCCAGGCTGGTGGCCCGGCCGGTGAGCTCCGCGGGGAAGTCCTCCGGACCCTGCAACACGTTAATGCCCAGGCCCAGCCCGGCGGCCGCGCCCCGGGACTCGATCAGGATGCCCCCGAACTTGCCCCCGGCGAGCAGCAAGTCATTGGGCCACTTGACCGCCGGGTCGACCCCGCAGAACTTCGCGGCCGCACGGCAGACGGCCAGCGCCGCCGACAGCGCCGCCCGCCCGGAGTCCTCCGACGGCGGCGCGGGGCGCAGCAGGACCGAAAACAGCAGGGAGCTTCCCGCCGGAGCCAGCCAGGCGGCGCCCTGCCGGCCGCGACCGGCGGTCTGTTGGTCGGCCGCGAAGACCGCCCCGCCCGGAGCTCCGAGCTCCGCGGCGGCGAAAGCCATGTCCTGGGTGGAGGAGGTGGAGGCGACGTACTCGAAGCGCGCGCGGCCCAGTGCGGGCTCGGGAAGCTCGGCCGCCCAGCAGGCGGCCTCTTCCGCGGAGGAGAATAGGGGGCCGTCCATCACTCGGCCAGCTTGAGTCGCGCCAGGTGGCGCCTGACGTCGTCGATGAAATCCCCCTTGGGAAAGTACTCTCCGGGACAGATAGTCTGGCCGACGTCGCGATGAACGAGGATGTTCTGGGAGGATATTCCCCGCTTGAGCGCCAGGTAGAGCACCAGGAAGCGCAGGCTCTCCATCTGCTTCCTGGTGGGCGGCGCCCCGTGCCCGGGATGCAGGCGCTTCTGCTTGCCCTTGGTCATCTCCGCGTCGCTGGCGAAGTCGCCCACCAGGCAGATGCCGATGCCCTCGATGTTGTACTTGTTGCCCTTGCTCCTGGTGTGAGCGCCCACCCGCTGCGCGGTCCACCGACCGCCGGCCTCGATCTGGCCGTCGCGGCTCCCGTTGCCGTTGCCGATGACGAAGTGATAGCCCAGGCTCTCCCATCCGCGTCCCTCTCGGTGGTAGCGGTCGAAGGCCTCGGCCGAGCCGCGCACCCCCCCGGAGTGGTGCACGACGACGTACTTCCAGGCCGCGTACCCGACGCCCTCCCCCAACCGCCATATCTTGTCGCCGCTGGCCAGGATCTGCTTGCGGTCGAAGCGCCGGCGCAGCTCGGCCACGCTCTCGGAGAAACGCCGGACCGCGGGCAGGTCGCCGATAAGCGGCACGCTCTCGGCGGGTTCGGCGCGCACGGATATCTCGTCCGCGAAGCCGGTGTAATGGATGGCGGCCAGTTCCATGATGTCCTTCATCTGCCTGCGGCAACCGCCCGCGTCGAGGTAGCGGGAGTCTTCGGGCGTATAGCGAAGGTTGAGGACCAGCTTCTGCTCGCTGACTTCCAGGCCCCCGCGGACCGGGCGACCGATCTCCCTGGACAGCTCGGCGACCAGGGTCTCAATGCGATCTCCCTCGAAGGTGGGATTGTAGCGGGTGGCGGTGGCCATGAAGACCAGAATCGCCGTCGAGACGCACACCAGCGCGCTCAGGCCGTAGCGGGTCCGGGGGTTGAGCATGGGTACCTCGTCACCTCACTTCTCGAGCCGCGCGCCCCCCCAGGCGGCGCTGCCCAGGTGCCAGTCGTACTTGCCGGCGGCGATGACCTCAAGTTCCAGTCGCCGCACGCCGGAGACGCTTACTACTATATCGGCCGGTTCATCGGCCGGCCCCAGCGGTTCGCTGCGGTAAAGCTCGCGTCCGTCCCCGCGGACTATGAATATCATGGATCCGTGATCCACCCGCGGCTCGCTGAGGTCCCCCAGCCGCCGGCCCTCCAGGTCCGCGCCAATCGTGGCCGCGAACTCCCGGAAGGCCCCGCCCGCCTCGTAGACCAGCCGGCTGGGGACACGCGCGCCCAGGCCGTGTTCGAACTTCCGGCGGGGATCCCCCACCGAAAGCGAGCGTCCCCCCCAGCTCCGGCCGAAGCCCAGCGGCCCGCGCAGCTGGTGCACTTCGGCGGGGAGCAGCTCGTCGAGCCACAGGCGCTTTTCTGCAGTGGCTTCGGCCACCGACGCGTAGCGCGGTGCCGCGCCCGGCAGCTTCGCCGCGGCAGCGGCGTCCCGCCCCCAGGTCAGTTGCGGATCGATCCGCCACTTCGAGTCGAACAGGCCCACCTTCACGAACGACTCCGGCCCGCCCGTCTTCTCGTCGAAGAGCGCCCATCCGAACCAGCGGCGGTTCTCGTGGACCGTCCAGTCGAAGCCGTTGCCGAAGCGGTTGTTGACGTCGACCAGCGCCCGCCAGGAGGCGCCCCACACCACGGCCAGCGACCGCCGGGGGTTGAAGGGGCTGGGCCAGGCGAACTGCAGCCCCAGGGTTTCCGGGTCGCCGGAGAGCTCCGCGCCGTCCCGCAACTTGACGGTGCCCTTCCCGAAAACAAAAGGCGGCGACTGCCCCGCGGCAGCCAGCTCCTTGAGCGCCCGGGCGGTGACCGAGTTCTCCCCGGGCCCCCCGAAGAGCACCAGGCCGCACTCTTTGAGGACCTTCTCGGGCGCCGCGCTGTCGGCGTAGACCCGCGGGAACCCGAAATATCGCCGGCGCCACTCGGCGGCCAGGCGGCGGGCCTCGCGGGCCAGCGCGGCCTTGAGCTTCTCGTCGTTGCCCTGCGTGCCGTAGACGATCACGAACGGCCGCCAGAAGACCAGCGCGAACTCGTGCGGGGGGGCCGCGGTGGGACGCTCCGCACGACGCCATTTATCCCCGTCCTTAACGCAATAGACCCGCCCGCGCGGAGCGGCGCCCAGGTCGCGGCCGTCGACGCTGACGGCAACCTCGCCCTCCGCATCCAGCGGGGCCGCGGTCAGGTCCAACTCCAGCGCCGCGCAGTTCCTGGTGGTTACCTCCACCGCTCGGCCCCCGATGACCTCGGCGGTCACTTGGGCGAGCTCCAGGGGACGCGCGGGGACCACCCGCTTCACCCAGTAGGCCCCCGGCCAGCGGCCGTCGGTCGCGTAGCGCACCCGGGCGGGCCGCGCCTTCCGCCTGTGCTCCAGGAGCCAGGCGGCCTGCTCCTCGCGGGTCTGGCCGTAGGCCACGTTGTGCCCGAAGCCGATCATCTCGTGGTATTCGGTCTCGGCGCCGGCCTTCTCGAGGGCCGCCACCATGCTGCGGGCGTGCCCGACGGGCACCACGGAATCCTCGTCGCCGTGGATAACCCGCGAGGGCACGTGGAGCAGGTTGCCCGCGTAGGCCACCGGGCTGTCCAGGCCCTCCAGGCGCCGCAGGGCCCAGCGAACCGAGCCTCTCTCCGGTTCCGGGACATCCTCTTCCCAGAGCTGCTCCCAGACGCGATCGTCGGCGTTGGCGCTGGCGGCCACCAGCGCGGCGAAGCGGTCCGGGTAGTGCGTCGCCAGGTGCCAGGCGCCGGTGCCCCCCATGGAAGCCCCGCCCAGATAAACCCGGTCGGCGTCGATGTTATAGAGCCGCTTGACTTCCTCCAGCGCGGCGAGCACGTCGGCCTCCGCCGGGCCCATGTAGTCCACCGAACCCTTCCCGTAAGGCGAAAGCACGATGAGTTCTTCGCCGTAGTCCGGCGCGCGGTGTCCCTGGAAGGGCACCAGCTTGCCCCGGCCGTGAAGGTGGACCATCAGCGGCCAGCCGCGGGCCGGGTCGTAGGCGTCGGGAACGCGCAACGAATAGGTGGTCAGGTCGCCATCGACCGGCGAGCGGAAGCCCCGCAGGGCCACGCCGGTCGCGCCGCCCAGCGGATCGCGGCCGGCCTCCAGCTCGGCCAGGGACTTCTCCAGGGCGGCCACTTCCTCGCGCGCCGAGCGGAAGAGCAACACCTTGCTCGACTCACGCAGGCGCGGGAGCCGCCACTGCAAGTAAGCGCACTGGGCCCGCAGCGAAAGCGGCGTGGCCGGGTCAACATCGGCGGGGAGGGCCTTCTCCAGGGCGACCAGGCGCGCGGCGGCCCGGTCCAACCGCTCGGCCAGGCTCTGCCCGATGCGCCGGCGCACCCCAAGGAGGGCCACGAGGACGACGATCAGGGTCGCCAGCACGGCGAGGGAGGTGAGCACGATGCGCTTTCTCAGGGCCGGTGTGAGGGGCTTCAATTCTTCTTCTTGCGTTTCCGGAAGCGGGCGACCAGCGCCGCGCGCACCGGCTCGGGCACGAAGGCGGCCACGTCCCGGCCCATGGAGGCCACCTCCCTGACCAGCCCGGAGTTGGTGGCGGCGTGCTCGGGGCTGGCCACCACGAAGACCGTCTCCAGCCGGGGTTCCAGCCGCCGGTTGAAGAGCGCCATCTGGACCTCGTAGTCGTAGTCGGAAAGCGTGCGCAGCCCGCGAAGCACCACCCCCGCCCGGGCCGCGGCCAGGTAGTCGACCAGGGCGCCCGAGAAGCTGGCCACCCGGACGCCGGCCAGGCCCTTCACCGATGCGCGGATCAGCCTGACGCGCTCGGCCAGCGGGAAGAGCGGCTTCTTGCTCTCTCCCCTGGCCACTGCCACGGTCAGAGACCCGAAGAGCTTGAGCCCGCGCCCGACCACGTCCAGATGGCCGTTGGTAAAGGGGTCGAAAGTCCCGGGATAAACGGCATGCATGATCAGCTCTCCTCCCCCGCCATCATAACCCCCGGCGGCTTCGGAGGCAAGGGCTGCGCTCGCGGCCCGCAGGGGCCGTTCCGTCCATTGACTGGGAGCAGCCAAATCACTACCATAGCCGACCTGGACATCGAACACTGGGAGGAAAAGCCGGTGGCCAAGCTGATGGTAACCAGCAAAGACGGGGAACAGACCGTGCACGAGATGTCCGGCGTGGTGCTCGTCGGCCGGTCCGCCGAGTGCCAGGTGCGGCTTTCCGGCGACCCCAAGATCAGCCGCCAGCACTGCAAGATCGAGCCGCGCGGCAAGGACTTCATGCTCACCGACCTCAACAGCGCCAACGGCACCCGCTGGAACGACCAGAACATCGGCCGGCAAAAGGTGGCGCTCAACAGCGGCGACGTTATCCGGGTGGGCGGCGCGGAGATACGCTTCCAGGCCGGCGGCGCCGCGGCCGGCGCCAACAAGTTCATCGACAAGCTCGGCGGCTTCTTCGACAAGCTCTTCAAGCGGAGCGGCGCCGCGCAGGAAAGCGGCGAGGCGGTCTTCGGCGAGAAGACCGTAACCTGCACCTGCGGGGCGGTGCTCAGCATCGCCGGCAAGAACCCCGGCCAGAAGGTCGGCTGCCCGCGCTGCAAGAAGATCTACGTCATCCCCGGAAAGTAAGCAGGAAGTGCCCTCCCCCGCCCCGGCCCGCGCCGGGCTCGTCCGCCTGGCCCGCCGCAATTTCGCGTACGTGGCCGCCTTCGTCATGGACATCTCCATGGCCTCGGGCGTCCTGGCCGGCGCCTACTGGGCCAAGGAGGAGTTCGGGGCCAGCCCCGCCCAACTGGGGCTCTTCGCGCTGTTCACCGCCGGCGCCTACGTGCTGGCCAGCCTGTTCTTCGGGAAGCTCGCGGACCGCTGGGGCCGGCGGCGGAACATCTTCCTGGCCTGCGCGATATGCACCACCTCCTTCGCCCTGATACTGCACGCCACCCGCCTGTGGCACCTCTACGCGCTGATGACCACCTTCGCCATCGGGCAGGGGGCCTTCTGGCCGGCGCTGGAGGCGGACATCAGCGACAACTCCACGCCCCGCGAGCTGCCGGTGCGCATCGGGCGCTTCAACGTGGCCTGGTGCTCGGGCTTCGCGGTGGCCAGCCTGGGCGCCGGGGTGCTGGGGCAGATTTGCGGTCTGCTGCCGGTGATGGCCCTGGCCGCGGCGGGGGTGATGCTCGCCCTGGTGGTCTACCTCTTGCGCACCTTCGAGCCGGAGAGCTTCCCGGCCCGCGAGCCGGACGAGTGCGCGGTCCGCAGGGCCGCGACCCGCGCGGGGACCTTCTGGAAGATGGCCCTGATCCTCAACTTCGCGGTCATGGGCCTCAACGGCGCGCTGCGCTACCACATGCCCTCGGTCACCGGCCAGGGCCGCAGCGCGCTGGGCGGCGCCTACCTGACCACGCTTTTCACCGCCGAGGTGCTGACCTTCATCGTCCTGGCCCGCTGGCACGGCTGGCACCACCGCGCGGCGCCGATGGCGGTCGGCGCCTGCCTGGCAATGGCCGGCGGCGTGATCTGCGGCCTCTCCAGCGCACCCATGCTCTTCGGCGCTGGCTGCGTCCTGATCGGGGTGGGTTGCGGGATCATCTATTACTCGAGCATCTACTACTCGATTTCCGCCGCGACCGACCGCGGGCACCGCGGAGGAATCCACGAGGCGGTGCTGGGCCTGGGCGCCGCGGTGATCCCCTACCTGGGCGGCGTGCTGGTCGCCGTTCCCTGGGCCGGCGGGCTGCTGAGCTGGCCGGACGGGACGCCCTTCCTGACCGCCGTCGCCGTGCTGCTGCTGGCCTCCGCGCTCTGCGCCGCGATTTACCTGCGCGTCAGAAGCGCGCCAGCCAGTCGTCCGCGCTGACGTCACTGACGAACAGGCAGCCGGGGCGGATAGCAGAACGTCCGGCATCAGCGGAGCAAGGTTCGAGCGTCCGCCCGCATGCCGTTGTTACGTCCTTGTCTTGACTCCCACCCATTTCTCGGTATCAGGAGCCTGATAATTCTTGAAACGGCTTATCAACGTCTCTGGATCATCAGATACCAGAAGCATCTCCCTGTGCTCACGCTTCATAAAGCCTTGGGAGACGGCGTTGTCCAAAAAGGAGAGAAGTGTGTCGAAATAGCCGGCAACGTTGACAAGGCCACATGGTTTACGGTGAAGCCCGAGTTGTGCCCATGTCATGAGTTCGGTTACTTCCTCAAGCGTCCCGAATCCGCCTGGCAATGCAACGAACGCATCGGAGAGATCAAACATCATTGCTTTCCGCTCGTGCATAGAATCAACGACGTGCAATTCGGTCAGCCTCTGATGAGATACTTTGTGCGCAAATGATTTGGGTATGATGCCGATCACCGCGCGATTTCCCCGAAGCACGGTGTCAGCAACTTCGCCCATAAGCCCTACATCCGCACCGCCATAGACCATGTCGAGGCCGTGATCAAGTATCACCTCACCAAGCCTTCGAGCCATGGCCATGTAACAAGGATCGAATCCCGGACTTGATCCACAGTTGACACAGATCCGTTTCAAATCTTCACTTCCTTAGACATAACCGATGGCCTCCTCGAACGAGAACGAGCAGCCCATTAGGTCGGATAGCGGAGTCGATTTGCTCATGCCCCCCATTCTACCCACCCCTGGCGGCAGACAAGCGAAAAGCCGCCGGAATTCTCTTAACGCTCGCCCGGCCACGCCCGTAAGATAACACGATGCGACGGATACCGACTCCCGCCTGGCGCCTGCTGCTCCCGGCCCTCCTGGCCGTGGCCGCGGGCTGCGGCAACGACCGGACCACCAGGGCCCCGGGGCCTGCCCGAAAGGAAGCCCAGCGCCCTGCCCCCCCCAAGCCCAAGCCCAAGCCCAAGAAGCCCGCCTCGCTGGTCCTGGCCACCTATAACGTCTGCCGCGACAACCTGGACCTGGAAGCGCTGGCCGCGATGATCGCCAAGTCCAAGGCCGACCTGGTATGCCTGCAGGAGGTCAACCGGGAATGTGAGAAGGCGCTCCGCAAGAAGCTCGGCAAGGTCTATCCGCACATGATCTTCAAGTACGGCAGGAAGTACAACGGCTTCGCCTTTCTCTCCAAGCGGAAGCTCGAAAACCTTCAAAGGGTAAAGCCGGTAGAATTCTTCAACACCTGGATCGTCGAGACCGAGTTGGTCGGCCGCCGGGTGCAAATCGCCAACGTGCACCTGCACGCCCTCAACCCACGAAAGGGTAACGGCCTGACCGAGGTGCTCAAGGCCCTCTGGCGAACCGAGGGCGTTCGCGCGAAGGAGATCGCCAACATCCACAAGCACCTCAAGAAAGACATACCCGCGATAATCGCCGGCGACCTCAACAGCCTGGAGAGCTTCGCGGCGCCGCGCTACCTCAAGTCGAAAGCGTTCGTCGACAGTTTCGCGGCGGTCACCAAGGACCCCAACTCGCACATCACCTGGTTCTGGCGGTGGAAGGGCCAGGACCTGGGCTTCCGCATCGACTACATCTTCCATCCCAAGAGCCTGCGCACGCTCGAGAGTCGGGTGCTCAAGAGCAAGGCGTCCGACCACTACCTGCTGGTCAGCAAGCTGGCGTGGACCCCTAAGGCACTGCCCACCAAAGCGATACGTCCGGCAGCTGAAGACCACTAGATATCCCCAAAACCGCTTGACTATAATAGTTAACCGGTGTACAGTATAGTGCACGGCCGTTGGAGGGGAGTTATGCCCACCGGTGAACCACAGCAAGCCAATCCCGGATCGGACGTCGAAGTCGGCGCGCGTCTGCGCGAGCTGCGCGGCGCCCGGGGGCTCTCCCTGCGCGCCCTGGCCGAGGCCAGCGGGGTCACCGCCAGCGCGCTCTCACAAATTGAGAATGGCAAGAACTCGCCCTCGGTAAGCACCCTCAAGAAGATTCTGGCCGCGCTGGGCTCGACGCTGGGCGAGTTCTTCGCGGCGGACGCGGAGAACGGCGGGTCCGCCTTCGTGTTTCCCGCCGGCCGGCTGGTCAACGTGGCCTCCGGGGCGGGCCTGAAGTACCTCTCGCTCCCCGGGCGCGGCGGGATCCGGACGCTCCAGATCATGGACGAGAACTACCTCCACGGCGCGGACACCGGCCCGGAGCCTTACAGCCACGCCGGCCAGGAGGGCGGCATCTGCATCGCCGGCCGCATAGAGCTGACCGTCAACGGTCGCCGCGAGGTGCTCTCGCCCGGCGCCGGCTTTTACTTCTCGTCGACCCTGCCGCACAGGTGGCGGAACGTGGGCAGGGGACCCGCGCGAATGATCTCGGCATGCTCGCCGCCGAGCTTTTAGAGGAGAAACGGAAGATGGCCAAGAAGCTGAAGTTCTTCGCAAACGGTGAGTGGCAGGACACGCAAAGCGGCAACTACATGCCGATCACCAACTCAAGCACCGGGGAGGTAATGGCCGAGGCGCCCAAGTGCAGCGCCGAGGAGGTCAACTCCGCGGTGGAGGCCGCCGCCGCCGCCTACCCCGGCTGGCGCGACACCCCCATCACCAAGCGCGTCCAGGTCATGTACAAGCTCAAGGAGCTGCTTGAGCGCGACCTGCACGACTTGGCCGTGCTGATGGCCACCGAGATGGGCAAGAGCTACAACGAGGCCCGCGGCGACGTGCTCAAGGCCATAGAGGTAACCGAGCTGGCCTGCGCGGTCCCCGTGACCATGCAGGGCGACTCGCTGATGAACTGCTCTACTCGCTACGACACGGTCACCTACCGTGAGCCGCTGGGGGTCTTCGTGGGCATCGCCCCCTGGAACTTCCCGGCGATGATCCCCATGGGCTGGATGACCCCCCTGGCCCTGACCACCGGCAACACCTACGTGCTCAAGGCCGCCAGCTTCGTGCCCCAGACCTCCATGCGCATGGCCGGGCTGCTGGCCGAGGCCGGCCTGCCGGCGGGCGTCTTCAACCTAGTCACCGCCGGAAGGGGCGAGGCCGAGCTGCTGCTCAAGCACCCCGCGGTCAACGGCGTGACCTTCGTGGGCTCCACCAAGGTGGGCCGGCACATATACTCGACTGCGGCGGCCAACGGCAAGCGGGTGCAGTGCCTCACCGAGGCCAAGAACCACGCACTGATTCTGCGCGATGCGCCCATCAAGGCCACCGCCCAACGCATCATCAACTCCTCGTTCGGCTGCGCCGGCGAGCGCTGCATGGCCCTGCCGGTAATCGCCGCTGAAGAGGTCATCGCCGACGACCTGGTGAACACCATCCGCGAACTGGCCAGGGACCGCAAGATGGGGCCGGCCTGGGAAGAGAGCACCGAGCTCGGCCCGCTGGTCACCGCCGAGCACCGCGACTTCGTGACCGGCTGGATCGAGAAGTCCGTGAAGGAGGGCGCGGAGTTGGTCCTCGACGGCCGCGGCGCAAAGGTCTCAGGATACGAGGGCGGCTACTTCGTGGGGCCCACGGTCTTCGATCACGTGAAACCGGAGATGACTTGCGGCTGGGAAGAGGTCTTCGGACCGGTGCTTTACGTCAAGCGCGTCAAGGACTTCGAGGAAGGCATCGCGACCATAAACGCCAGCGAGTTTGCCAACGGCGCTTCGGTCTTCACCCAGAGCGGCTACCACTCTCGGGAGTTCGCCCGGCGCATTCACGCCGGCATGGTCGGCATCAACGTGGGCATCCCCGTGCCCATCTCGGTCTTCCCCTTCTGCGGCCACAAGCACAGCTTCTTCGGCGACCTGCACGTCATGGGCCGCGACGGGATCGCCTTCTACACCGAAACCAAGGCGGTGACCAGCTACTGGTTCAGCGAAGCCGACAAGAAGGGCGACAAGGTTGGCACCTGGGAGGGGACCATCACCCGGACCTGATCCGTCGCAGCATTCAGAACACCTCGCTCCGGCCGGCCCTGAGAGTCGGCCGGAGCGTCGTTTATGACGCCCGGCGTTCGGGGCGGAGTTTTCGCCCTTGCTCTCCCCGACTACGCGGTGTATCCATGACAAGTGGTCTGGTCCCCGGACCGGCCGGGAGGGGCGGCCACATCCCCCGCTTTTCTTGGGAGGATCAGATGCATCTTCGCAGTCACGCAGTTCTCCTGGGCGCGTTTCTGAGTGCCCTGGCGGCCGCCTCGGCCGGCGAGTTCGATGTCAAGCTCGAGGTCCGGTAGCGCCGCTGGGGGAATGAGCATGCCCACCTGCCTGCTGGGCATCGACGTGGGGACCTCGGGCGCCAAAGCGCTGCTGGTGGACGAAACCGGCAACGTCCTGGCCCGCCACACCGTCGAGTATCCCATGAGCACCCCGCGGCCGCTGTGGGCCGAGCAGGACCCCGCCGACTGGTGGCGGGCCGCGGTCACCAGTATCCGCCACGTATTGGAGGAAAGCGGCGTCGAGGCGGGCGATATTGCCGGCGTGGGACTCACCGGCCAGATGCACGGCATGGTGATGCTCGACGCGGCCGGAGAGGTGCTCCGCCCCTGCATCATGTGGAACGACCAGCGCACCGCCGGGCAGTGCGCGGCGATTACGGAAGAGATCGGCGCGGCGGAGGTGCTGCGCCTCACCGGCAACCCGCTGCTGCCCGGCTTCACCGCCCCCAAGATCGTCTGGACCCGCGAGAACCAGCCGGACCTCTACGCCCGCGCCGCCAAGGTGCTGCTGCCCAAGGACTACCTGCGCTACCGGCTTACGGGCGAGTTCTTCGGCGAGGTCTCCGACGCCTCGGGCACCTCGCTCTTCGACGTGGGCGCGCGGTGCTGGTCGGACGACGTGCTCAAGGCGCTGGATATCCCCCGCGCCTGGCTGCCGGAAGTCACCGAGAGCCCGGTGGCCAGCGCGAAGATCAGCGCCGGGGCCGCGCGCGCGACCGGCCTGGCCGAAGGAACCCCAGTAGTCGGCGGCGGCGGCGACCAGGCCGCCCAGGCGGTGGGCACGGGCCTGGTGGCCGAGGGACAAGTCGCCGTGACGCTGGGGACCTCGGGCGTCGTATTCGCGCCCTCGGACAGTTACCGCGTCGAGCCCCAGGGCCGGCTGCACGCTTTCTGTCATGCCGCGCCCGGCAAGTGGCACCTGATGGGCGTGATGCTCTCGGCGGGGGGCAGCCTGCGCTGGTACCGGGACACTCTCTGCGGTGAAGAGACGTCCCGCGCCGCCGAGTGCGGCCGCGACGCTTACGACCTCATGCTGGAGGCAGCCGCCGAGGCGCCCGCCGGCTGCGAGGGGCTGCTCTTCCTGCCCTACCTCACCGGCGAGCGCACCCCCCACCCCGACCCCCACGCGCGCGGCGCCTTCGTGGGCCTGTCCCTGCGCCACGGCAAGGGGCACCTGACCCGTGCGGTGCTCGAAGGCGTGGCCTTCGGCCTGCGCGACTCGCTGGAGCTGATGCGCTCCCTGGGGCTGGCCGCGTCGGAGGCCCGGGCCTCGGGCGGCGGCGCGCGGAGCGCGCTCTGGCGCGCGATCATGGCCGACGTGTTCAACCTGGAAATCGCCACGGTCAACGTCACCGAGGGCGCGGCCTTCGGCGCGGCGCTCCTGGCCGGGGTCGGCGCGGAAGTCTTCCCCGACGTCGAGGCGGCCTGCCGCGCGACGGTCCGCGAGACCCACCGGACCGCTCCGGGCACCGGGGTTGCCGCCTATGCCGACTACTACGAGCGCTACCGGGCGCTGTACCCGGCGCTGGCCGCCGAGTTCAAGGAGTTGGCCGCCACCGTCAACCGGCACCTGCCCGACGCCTAGTGCCCTGGATCACGCCGCAAAGGGCACCAAGGCCCTCTTCCTGTCCCCTTCCCCATTTTGACTTGACATGCCCCGGGGGCGTGCTAAGACCGGGGATGTGGCGGAGGGTTCGCGGACAGCCGCGGGGGTCGCCACGAAGGGAGGACATGCCCCAGTGAAGATCAGTTACCACATTTTCAAGGACTTCAAGTTGGACGGCCCGGCAGGGCTCACGGACGAGGAGATACTGCAGGGCGCCGCGGGGAACGCAGCCAAGATCAAGCAACTGCGCTACTCCTTCGTGTGCATGCGCTACCATCCGGGCCTGAAGAAGTTTTTCGTGGGGGCCACCAACGGCGCGCGCGACATACTGCTGGAATTCGATCCCGCCACGTGCAAGTTCGAGTCCTGCGGCTACGCCCCGACCGATATAGGCAGCGAGCACGAGGTCAAAATCCACCAGGGCCTGTGGCTCAACGAGAAGGACAATTCCATCTACTTCGGCACGGCCACGCTCAGCCGCCTGTCAGCCATGATTGAGTCCTGCGGCGGCTCGCTGGTGCGCTATGACATATCCGAGCGCAAGTTCACCTGCCTGGGCAACCCCACGCCGGGGGACTACTACCAGGGAACCTGCTTCGACTACGAACGCGGCAAGGCCTACATGGTCACCATCCACGGCTGCTTCGTGGTCTACGACTACAAGAACAAGAAGCTCATCCGCTACCAGCCCGTCGAGTCCACCCCGCACAACGCCTGCATCGATGACGACGGCTGCGTGTGGAGCTGCTACGGGCACCACCACCAGGCATTCTTCCGCTACATGCCCGACGAGGACCGCTTCGACTTCCCCGAAGGCTGCGTCTATCCCAACGCGCTGGAGGCCAGCGGCCTGATGTACCGGGGCGCCGGGCCGGTGGACAGCATCATCAACGGCGGCGACGGCTACCTCTACACCGGCTCCGCGCTGGGCGAGTTATACCGCCTGGACCCGCGGGAGGGCAAGCTGGAGTTCCTTGGCAAGCCCTTCCCCGACAAGCGTCTGCCGGGCCTGACCCTGGGCGCCGACGGCTACCTCTACGTCTGCGGAGGGGTCAGGAAGGCGTCCATGCTGGCGCGCTACGACCGGGAGGCGGGCAAGTTCGAGCGGTTCGGACCGATCGTGGCCCCCGACGGCACTGACTGCCATTACTGCCACGAGTTGGCCGTGCTCGACGGGGTGGTCTACATCGGCGAGACCGACAATCCCAAGCGCAGCGGCTACCTCTGGACCTGTGAGCTCTAGCCGCAAGCCCTGAAAGCTCCCGCAAGGCCGTCCGGGAGTCAATGCCGGAGGCGCCCCCTGCTGGCCTTGACGCCCGGCCGGCGGAGGGTTAAGCTCTTGTCGGATTCCTGCGGGCCCTGCGGCCGGGATGGTACTTCATGAGCATAAACGTCGGTCAGCTATTCGTCCGGCACGACAACCTCAATCTCATCCTCAGAGTCGCCGCCGAGTACGTCCGCGTCTGGCAGCAGGGGATATTCTCGCGCCTCAGCAACCTCGAGAAGCAGGAGCAGGGCGCCGAGAACTTCCTCACGCGGCGCTCCCGGCGCGTCAACATCCTGCCCCCCAAGGACGGCTGGGCCATGATCATCGAACAGGTCCGGTTCCTGGCCGACGGGGACATGGCCAGGCACCTCTCCGAGGGACTGGACTGCCGGGTGATCTGGGCCGAGGTCCAGGGCGGGGCGCTGGGCTGGGCCTGCTTCGAGTTCGACAAGGGCCAGCTGGTGAAGGGCAAGCTGGAGCCCCGCTCCGGGCGCGAGGAGCGCCTGGTGGCCGCGGCCAACGAGGCCAAGGCCATCAACCTCTCCGAGGCCCAGGACCCGGAGATGCCCGTCTACCCCACCGACCCGGAGAGGGCCGCCTGGGACCACCTCTGCGGCCTGGGGCTGCCCCGCGAGTACATCTTCGTCTATCCCGGCGACGTGGTCCGCCTGAACAGCGGCGGAGAGATGGAAGCCGGCTTCCTGACCCTCAGGGACTCTCACTACGGCGGCCGCCTGATCGCCACGGTGGGCCCGGCCAAGTTCCTGCCCCGCCCCGCGGGGCTGCCCTATCGGCCGGACCTGGTGGCCCGCGAGGGCGGCGAGCCCACCACGGTGCACGAGGTCCGTCTGCTCCACGGCCGGCCCAGCAGCCGGGCATTGGACAGCGCCTTCGCCGCGGAGCTGGCCTGGCGCCGCCGGGCCTTCTCGGTAATGAGCGCCACCCTGACCGGCAAGGTCCCTCAGGTAATCTTCCGCTACAAGGACCCCGCCGACCCCGACCGCGACATCGACGCGGCCATGGAGAAGCGCCGCGAGGCCTGCAGCTCGCCGCTCATCGGCCTGACCTCCGGATCGGGAATCCTGGCCCGCAAGGCCTTCGCCGCCAGGGCCGCCGAGGCCCTCAACGCCGCCGAATCGGGGCTGGAGGCCGCCCCCGACGATGCCGGCAACCTGACCGCCAAGGTCGACGGCGAAAGCGTGGTCCTGGACCTCGCCGCGGCGTACCGCCGCTACCTGTCCGAGCCCCCGGCGCTGGAGGCCGCCGCCTCGGAAGCCCTGGAGGGCTTTCGGATCCGCGCCGAGCTCGCGAAGAAGCTGACCCCGTCGGATGGCGAGGAGCTGATCCTGGTCGTCCGCCAGGCGGACGCGCTGCCCGCCGACGCGGTGAGCACCCCCATCGCGGAGGATCTTGCCGCCGTGCTGGCCGTCGAGCGCGATGACCGACTGGTGGAGGTGCCGGACAAAGCCCTGACCGCCCTGAAGCTGGACAAGGACGCCGCGCTGGAGAAGGCCAGAACCCGACTGGCCGCCCTGGCAGCCGACGCCGCCCCGACGCCCGGACTGGGCTCCTTCGGCCGACTGGAGAAGGGAGCCCCCCTGCCGGCCGCGTCGCTGCTGGCCTGGCCGGGACTGGCCGGCTGGCTCTCCGACCTCTTCGAGGGCGAGACCGTGGCCGCCGCTCCGGCCGCCAACGTGCTCCTCTACGCCCCGGCCTCCGCCGCCAACGACCCCGAGTTCCGCGCGGCCATTGCCGGGGAATTCGATTCCGCCGCCGAGCCGGTTTCCAATCGGGTCTTCAAGCTCACCGAGTCTGGACCGGTGCCCGCATAAACAAGAAGCTGCACCGCACGTCACTCTACAACCGGCAGCTGAGCCGCAGAACAACTTGCGGTCCGCCCCGCGCGGGGCTAAGCTGAACTCCCCGGCCGGCGGGAATAGGAGCCGCCGGTGAGGGGTTCAGTGGCAATTGAACGGGGACATCGAAAGAAAGGAGCCGAGCGCAAATGGCAAGTCTAAAGGGGACCAAGACCGAGCACAACCTGTTAGCCGCCTTCGCCGGCGAGAGCCAGGCCCGCAACCGCTACACCTACTTCGCCTCCGTCGCCCGCAAGGCGGGCCTCAACGGCATCTCCGCTATCCTCCTCGAAACGGCCGAGAACGAGAAGGAGCACGCCAAGGTCTATTTCAAGCACCTGGAGGGCGGCGAGGTGGAGATCACCGCCACCTATCCCGCGGGGGTCATCGGCGACACCCTGGCCAACCTCAAGGCCGCCGCGGCCGGCGAGAAGCTGGAGTGGACCAGCCTGTATCCCGACGCCGCCAAGATCGCCAAGGAGGAAGGCTTCCCCGAGGTGGCCGCCAGCTTCGAGCAGATAGCCAAAGTGGAGAGCTGGCACGAGAAGCGCTACAACAAGCTGGTCGAGCGCATAGAGAAGAGCGAGGTCTTCAAGCGCGGCGAGCCCATCAAGTGGAAGTGCGTCAACTGCGGATACGTGTCGGAGAGCGCCGAGGCGCCCCAGCTCTGCCCGGCCTGCAAGCACCCCCAGGCCTACCAGGAGCCCTGGACCGACGCCAACTACTAGAGCATTTTAGCATTGAGTAACTCCGTAGCCGGAGTTTTGTAACCAGCCAA
>CBDUSI010000096.1:0-17334 GCA_965370045.1 uncultured bacterium
GCATACTTCCTTTATCGGCAATTCGTTACACATACTTAAATTGCTCTAGCGCGCCCGCAGCAGCCTGGTGTACTCCTGGTCCAGCTTCTTGTAGAGTTTCAGGCGGTAAGCGATCTGCGAGCGCTTGCCCCGGGCCAGCCACAGGCGCTCGAACTCCCTGCGGAACTTGCGCCATTCGGTCCGCAGCGCGGCCAGTTCCTTGCGTTGGCGCTTGGTCAGCTTACGCTTCCCGGCAATCGCCGCCGAGGCGGCGCCGAATACGCGGTGGCGGCGGCAGGCGGCCAGCGTCTGCCGGGCGGCCAGCAGGCACTCGTCGAGGACCAGGCGGTCTTCCGGGAACTCTCCGCGCAGCTCGGAGGCGAGCTCCAGCCCGATGCGGGCGCTGCGCTCGCAGGACTTCAGGTCCCGCTCGCCGGGCTCAACCCACTTGCGCCGGTACTGGCGCCCCTCCTTGAAGGGGTCCCAGAGCATGCGCATGGGATAGCTGCCGTACTCCAGCGGCCGGTCGGCGCCGAAGGGTGCGTTGGTACGGCCCAACTGGCGGTAGAGCCGGCCGAAGCGCCCGGAGGGGTCGCGGAAGAGCGACCACGCGAAGCGCCGGTCGAAGTCGCGGTCGCCGCCCGCTCCCACGTTCCAGGCCTGCTCCGCGCCGTAGGCGTAGCCGTGCAGGGCGAATCCCTGGAGGTTGGGGTTGCCGTCATCGCCCCAGTCGGTGTTGAGCAGCCCGGCGGCCCCGTGGCGCTTGCCGGCCTCGGCGAACTTGCGGATGTTGACGCAGGCCGTCTCGGTCCGCGGGAAGACGCTGTTCCAATCCCCGATGCCCGGGCAGACCCAGAACTCCAACCCCGCCTTGGCGAACTGCCGGCAGGTCTTGTTGCGGTTCCCCTGGGCGTCGTAGGCCCAGTCGAGGACCACGATGTCCTCCGGCAGTTCCTTGATCAACTCGGGATGGCCCAGGACGATGTCCCCCCAGATCATCATGCGCTTGCCGCGCCGCCGGGCCAGCTTGTGTATCTTCTTGATGTGCTCCAGGTACACCCGGCCGGTGCCGCGCCGCTGGCAGGCCTTCTTCGAGCGTCCCAGGCCCAGGTCCCAGGTCTCGTCGCAGTCGGCGTTGAAGAGCTCCGGTTCGTAGAGCGGCAGGACCTCGTCGTATAGCTCGCCGATGAGCTTGTAGGTCTCCGGCACCGCCGGAGAAAGCGACCAGTTGTACAAGCGCTTCTTGCGGCGCTTATCGGGAAAGTCGAACTTCCAGCCGGGCGGCAGCTCGGAGAAGCGGTCGTAGCCCGCGCGGGTCAGCAGGTGGTTGTGGTGTCCGAAGCTCTGCTGGTTGGCCTGCAGCTCGATGCCCAGCGTCCGGCAGTGGTGGCCCAGGAGCAGCAGTTCCTCGGCGGTCAGCGGGCTGATGCCCTTGCCCACCGCCGGGTGCCTGCGCCAGGCGAAGGGGTGCTCGATGTAGAGCTGGAAGACGTTCACCTTCACGGAAGCCAGGAGCTCGACGAGCCAGTAGAGCATCTCCAGCGTGGGCACCCTGAAACGGGAGACGTCGAGCATCACCCCCCGGTACTTGAAGTCCGGCCAGTCGACGATGCGGCAGGCCGGCAGGCGCGGCTTGCCGCCGCGGACCTCCAGCATCTGCCGCAGCGTCTGCGCCGCGTAGAAGAGCCCGCGCGCGGTGTTGGCCGCGGCCAGCGCGCGCCCGGGGGTCACGTCTATCACGTAGCCCTCTTCGCCGAGCTCCCGGGGACGGGGCAGCCTCTTGAGTTCGGGGGCCACCTTCTCGTCGCGACCGAAGATCAGCAGGCGCACGTGCCGGGCGTCGGTTTTCGGCCGCCAGGACTTCTCCACGGGCAGCCGCGCGCCGCCGCGCTCGCGGGCCTCGCTGTAGAACCGGGCGGAGGCCCCGAACTCGTCATCGCCGGCCAGCGGCGAGAGGAACAGGGGCACGTCGCCGGAAAGGTCCAGCGCGCCCTTGCGCACCGTGACCTTCCTGGGGCGGGGGAGAACCTTGAGGGCCATGTCAACCTCCTAGCGAGCCGCTGAAAAATGACGCCCGCCAAGAATAGCGGGAGCTTCCGGCCGCGCAAGCGAGTTTGGACGCGGGCGGCGCCGCTATCTGACCTTGACCGCGCGTGGGACGGCGATATCCTTTCCCCGGCCAGGGAGGACGGAATGGAGATCGTCAGGGACAGCAACGGAGAGCTTCTCGCTATTGAACTTACGTGCGTCGAGCTGAGAGAGCTGCTGGCCTTCGAGGCCACCTTGCGCTGCCTGGCCTCCCGCGACCAGCTGTCCTTCCTGGAGGACGCCCGGGGCTACTACGGGATCAGCGAGGAGGACATGCGCCCCTTCTTCGAGAATGAGCGCCTGACCCGTGAGGACCTCTGGCGGCTGCAGATACTCAAGCGCTCCGTCCAGGGCCGTTACGGGGCGGTGCACGTCATCGGCGACCTCCGCCGGCTGGAATCCCGGCTGGGGGAGGGCGCGCTGGAAACCTACGTCGACCGCAGCCGGATTCTGCCCTTTGCTTAGCGGGCCTGGGAGGACTTGAGCTGCCCATGATCGAGATAAGGACTCACACCCTGCTGGTCACCGGCGACGTGGGCTACGAAGTCGCCGGCGAGTTCGCCACGCTGTGCGACAGGTTCATGCGAGCGCACAAGTCGGCGCCCGGAGTCATCGACCTCAGCCAGGTCGGGGAACTGGTCAGCCCCTGCCTCACGGCCGTCTACGACGACGCGCGGCTGCACCGGCCGGCAGGGATCAAGGTGATCGTCCCCCAGAGGCTGGAGTCGCTCTTCGCGCCCGGCGAGATCGAAGGGCTCTGCCCGGTAGAGACCATCTAGACAGCCGCCCCGGGCAGCCGCGGCCCCTGCCCGGGGCGCTTGACAACCGTGCTCCCCAAGCTAAACTCACATCTCCGGGGGCTTTGCAGCTTTCCTCACTCCCCTGAGGAGAGGTCCAGCCGTGGCCGATGAAACAACCAAGCGGGTGTTGATCGTCGACGACGAGCCGCCAATGCGCAAGCTGCTCGTCAAGATCATGTCCAAGACCGGCGATTACGAAGTGTCTTCCGCCGACGACGGGGTAGAGGCCCTCGAGGCCTTCGAGAAGGAAGGCCCCTTCGACCTGGTTTTCTGCGACATCCAGATGCCCCGCCTCTCCGGCGACGAACTGGTGGAGCGCATCCTCGACCGCTGGCCGCACACCGCCATCGTCATGCTCACCGCCATGCGCAGCGACGAGGCGGTGGTCAAGTGCCTGGAGCGCGGGGCGCTGGACTACCTCACCAAGCCCATCGACGTCGCCAAGCTGCTCCGCGCCGCGGAGCGCGCCCTGGGCCGCCGCAAGCAGCTGCCCGTGGAGCTCGGCGAGGTGGAGGTCAAAAGCGAGGTGCGCGGCTGGGTGGAGCTCACCGCCCCCAGCCACTTCGAGTACGTCGAGCGCTTTCAGCGCTTCATCCAGCAGCTTTACGAAAGCTCCATGAACCGCGATGACGTCGAGGATGTGCGCGTGGCCATCGACGAGGTCGGCCAGAACGCCGTGGAGTGGGGCAACCGCCAGGACAGCTCCAAGCACATCCGCCTCTCCTACTGCCTGTTCCACGACCGGGTGGTGTTCAAGATCGAGGACGAGGGCGAGGGCTTCGACGTCGCCAAGCTGAAAGACCCCTCGCGCGACCCCTTGAAGCACATCATGGAGAGGATCTCCGACGGCAAGCGCATGGGCGGTTACGGCATCTTCATGAGCAAGAGCATTATGGACGACATCGTCTACTCCGAGCGCGGCAACGTGGTGGTCATGACCAAGCTGTTCGCCTCGACCAAGAAGCCGCGCGAGAAGCCCGAGGCCAGCGAGAGTCCCGCCGGAGACGGCTGATGGCCGCGCCGGCCCCGCCAGCTTCCGCCGGGCCCGCCCGGGTCCTGGTCATCTTCGAGTCCCGCGCGGTCCGCGAGACCGTCTCGCTGCTGGACTTCGGCAAGGGCTTTGAGGTCACCACCGCCGACGGCCAGAAGCAGGGCCTGGCCGCCGTCGGGAAGGAAGCGCCGGACCTGGTGGTCATCTCCGCCGTGGCCGGCCAGGAGCGCGCCCGCGAGCTGGTCGCGGCCATCAAGGAGCTGTGCGGGGGCAACTACCTGCCGGTAGTGGTCGTCTCGGTGCGCTTCGACCCCGCCGAGCGCGAGTTGGCCTTCCGCGCCGGCGCCGACGAGTGCCTGGAGCTGACCGCCGGCGACGAGGACCATCCCTGGAGGCTCAGGGCTCTGGCCCAGTCGGGGCGGGCCTTCCGCACCGCGCGCGCGCGCGCCCGGGCCGTCGAGGAACGCGCCCTGGCGCTGGCCCGGGCCAACGCCGAGGCCGGCCAGTTCATCCTGGAGGTCGAGGAACGCGACCGGCGCATCCAGGGCCAGCAGAAGGAGCTGGCCGAGCGCGCCCGCCGCCTGGCCCAGGCCAACGCCGAGGCCGGCCGGCTCATCCTCGACGTCGAGGAGAAGGACCGCCGCCTGGAGGCCCAGGCCACGGAGATCGAGAAGCACCTGACCGCCCTGCGCCGCGACCTGGCCATCGCCGCGGACCTGCAAATAAACCTGTTGCCGGTGGAGCACCCCAACGTTCGCGACCTGCGCCTCTTCGACCGCTTCCTGCCGGCCACCGAGCTGTGCGGAGACTACTACGACTACATCCTGCACCCCGACGGCGACTTCGACGTGGTGGTCGCCGACGTCACCGGCCACGGAGTGGCCTCCGCGCTGGTCAGTGTGCAGATTCGGGCCATCACCCGCAGCCGCGGGCGCTTCGAGAAGAGCCCGGCGACCGTTCTCCGCCACCTCAACGAGTTCATGATCTCCAACTTCAACCGGCAGTTCTTCATGACCATGTTCTACCTGGCCTACCGCGCCGCCGGCCGGGACTCGCCGCAGCTGCTTTTCGCCGGGGCCGGGCACACCCCACCGCTGCTGGCGGGCGCCGACGGTAGCGTGCGGGAGATCCGCAGCCAGGGCCTGCCGCTGGGCGTGGACAACAACGCCGAGTTCGCCGAGGACCAGCTGGAGCTGGCACCCGGCGACCGCCTGCTGGTCTACACCGACGGGCTGGTGGAGGTCTACGACGGCAGCCGCACGCAGTGGGGGCCGGAGGGCCTCACCGAAACGCTGCTGGACGCCTCCAGCCTGGCCGGCCGCGAGGTTATCGACAAGCTGCTTCGCGAGGCCCGCTACTTCGGCGGCCAGCGGCCCTTCGACGACGACGTCACCGTGGTGCTCGTCGAGCGTGCGCGCGAGGGAGAAGCATGAGCCCGGCCATCGACCCCCGGGAGCTCGAGCGCCTGCTGGCCGGCGCCGAGAGCCTGCCGCCCTGTCCCCCGGTGCTGGCCAAGATAGCAGAGGTCTCCAGGGACCCGGCCTCCAGCGCCCGGGACCTGGGCAGCGTCATCGCCACCGACGAGGGGCTGACCAGCCGGCTGATCAAGCGGGTCAACTCCGCCTACTACGGGCTGCGCGGGACCATCTCCACGGTGACCCAGGCGGTGGTGGTGCTCGGCTACCGGGAAATAAAGAACATGGTCTACGCGGTGGGCGCCGAGGACGTATTCCTGAGCGGCGGCGCCCCCGAGGGCATAGACACCATGGCCCTCTGGGACCACTGCCTGCAGGTGGCGGTGCTGGCCCGCCAGTTCTGCTACCGCCTGCGCTACCCGGTGCCCGAGGAGGTCTTCGTCTCCGGCATCGTCCACGATATAGGGCAGGTGATAATGAGCCACCTGCTGGGCGCGGAGTACCGCAAGTTCCGCGACGCGGCCCGCGCCGGGGGGCTCGACCTGGCCGCCGCCGAGACCGGGCAGTTCGGGATCAGCCACCCGGAGATCGGCCGGCGGCTGGCCGACAAGTGGAACTTCCCGGAGTCGCTGCAGCTGGCCGTGGCCCACCACCACCAGCTGCCCGAGAGCCAGGAGGCGCCCTCCGGAATCGCGCCCTTCGTCCTGGCCGCCGATGGCGTGACCCTGGCCCGCGCCGGCGGCAAGAGCGCCGAGGGGGCCCTGGCGCTGATCCCCGAGCCGGTGCGCGAGTTCCTGCACCTCGACCTGGTGCGCCTGGAGGAATCGCTGGTCAAGGCCGCGGAGGAATACGCCAACATTCGCAGCACCTTCGACCTGGCCCAGAGCGAGGAGGAGTAGTTGAGCAACGTCATCGGCATCGACCTCGGTGGAACCAACATCTTCGCCGCGCGCGTCGACGAGGACGGGCGCGTCCTGGCCCGGCAGAACCGGCCCACCCCGGTCGAGGAGGGCGCCGAGGCCGTGACCGCCGCCATGGCCGCGCTGGCCGCCGCGGTGCGCGACGAGGAGAGCCAGGCCGTGGGGGCCGTCTCTCCCGGCATGATCGACGCCGGGCGCGGCACCTTCGTTGGCGCGGCCTGCAACATTCCCGGCATGGAGAAAATCCCCCTGGCCGGGCGCCTGGCCGAGGCCCTGGGCCTGCCGGCCTTCGCCGAGAACGACGGCAACGCCGCGGCCCTGGCCGAGAACTGGATCGGCGCGGCCAAGGGCGCCAAGATCTGCGTGATGCTCACCTTCGGCACCGGCATCGGCGGCGGGGTGGTCATGGGCGGGCGCATCTACCACGGTGCCGGCTACTGCTCCGGCGAGTTCGGGCACCTGAGCATCGACTACCGCGGCGCGCCCTGCCCCTGCGGGGGCACCGGCTGCGCCGAGCTCTACGCCTCCGCAAGCGCCCTGGCCCGGGAGGCCCAGAGCGCGGTGGCCGCCTCGGACGGGGGCGGCATCGAGAAGCTCATCGAGCTCTCCCGCGGCGACGTCCGCAACCTCACCGCCAAGATGGTCTGCGAGGCGGCGCGCGCGGGTGATGCCTTCTCCGGCAGGCTGCTCGACGAGTTCGCCAAGCCCCTGGCCGCCACGCTGGCCAGCGTGCTGAACGCCTACAACCCGGACCGCATCGTTATCGGCGGGGGCCTGGGCCTCTCCTGGGACCTGCTGGGCCCGCGCGCCGAGCGCGAGCTGGCCGCCGGGCGCGCGCTGCCCGCGGCGCTCTCCGGCTGCCAGATCGTGCCCGCCGCGCTGGGCGACGACGCCGGGCTCATCGGCGCGGCCCGCGTGGCCTGGAACCGGTTCAAGTCCTCGGGGATCAGCCGCCGGTTATGAACGAGGAAAACCAGGAGAACGGCGCTGGCGGGCGCGTCTGGCTCGACGCGGTCATGCTCGGCCTGTGGCTGATCCTGGGAATGATAGCCTGCTTCGGGCTGACCGTCGTCGTTCCCAAGTACGCGGAGCAGTACGTACAGTTGGGCGTTGATCTGCCGGCCACCACGCGCGCGCTGCTGTGGGCCGGGAGTACCTTCGCCGCTTGGTGGTACTTGTTGATTCCGCTGGTGCTCTTGCTCAGCGCCATCCCCATTGCGGTCAGGCCCGGCAGGAGCTGGCCCGTATACATAGTCTGCGCTATGCTCGCTCTGGCCCTGATAGCGGGAGGAGTGCTCTTCGTGCATCTGCCCCTCGTCAAGATCCAGCAGATAATGTCGAAAAGGAGGTAGTCCCGGTGCGCGTCGACTACCTGCTCGAAGCCGACCTGGGCCGCGTTCCCGCCCTGGAGGTCGAGGTGCTGGTGCTGGGCTCCGGGGTGGCCGGGTGCTCGGCGGCCATCGCCGCCGCCGAAGCCGGCGCCGGCAGCGTGCTGGTCATGGCCAAGCTCTCACCCGAAGAGACCGCCACCCGCCAGGCCCAGGGCGGGGTGGCCGCCGCGCTCGGTGAGGACGACAGCCCCGAGAAGCACCTGGCCGACACCCTGGCCGCCGGGGCGGGCCTCTGCGACGAGCCCGCGGTGCGCAAGCTGGTCACCGCGGGCCCCGGGCTGATCCGCGAGCTCATCTCCTGGGGCGCCGAGTTCGACCGCGAAAACGGAGACCTGGCCCGCACCACCGAGGGCGCCCACTCGGTGCGGCGCATCCTGCACGCCGCCGGCGACGCCACCGGCAAGGAGTTCCAGCGGGTGCTCTTAGCCAAGTTGGCCTCGCTGGACGCCGTCTCGGTGCTCGGCGACCACTTCGCCGTGGATCTCCTGCACGCCGACGGCGAGGTCTTCGGCGCGCTGGCGGTGAACGTCCGCAGCGGATCGTTCCTGCGCATAGCCGCCGGCGCCGTGGTCCTGGCCACCGGCGGCCTGGGACGGGTCTACCGCGAGACCACCAACCCCGAGGTGGCCACCGGTGACGGCGCGGCCATGGCCCTGCGCGCCGGCGCGCGGCTGGTCGACATGGAGTTCGTGCAGTTCCACCCCACCACGCTGTACCTGGCCGGTGCGCCGCGCTTCCTGATCAGCGAGGCGGTGCGCGGCGAGGGCGCGGTGCTGCTCGACGGGCAGGGCCAGCGCTTCATGCCCGATTACGATGCGCGCGCCGAGCTGGCCCCCCGCGACGTGGTCAGCCAGGCGATGGTCCGGCAGCTGCGGAAGACCGGCGGCAACTGCGC
This sequence comes from uncultured bacterium, assembly GCA_965370045.1. GTDB lineage: Bacteria > Planctomycetota > SZUA-567 > JAKLDR01 > JAKLDR01 > CAZONU01. The sequence continues at coordinate 8,480 of CBDUSI010000096.1, forward strand.
CTACCTCGACCTCACCGCCATCGCCCCCGAGAAGATCAGCCTGCGCTTCCCGAACATCTCGGCGATATGCTCGGACTTCGGCCTGGACATCCGCCGCCAGCCCATCCCCGTGCGGCCCAGCGCGCACTACGCGATGGGCGGGGTGGCCACTGATCTCGAGGGCCGCACCGGCGTCAAGCGCCTGCTGGCCGCCGGGGAGTGCGCCTCGACCGGCGTGCACGGGGCCAACCGGCTGGCTTCGAACTCCCTGCTGGAGGGCCTGGTCTTCGGCCAGAGCGCCGGCCGGGCCGCCCGGGAGCAGGCCGCCGCGCTCGGCGGGCACAGGTTCCCCCACCGGCACCTGCCCCGCGGCGGCGGGCTGCGCAACGTGCCCATCGACGTGGACGACCTGGCCCGCAGCCTGAAGAGCCTGATGTGGCGCTCGGTGGGCATCTTCCGGCAGGGCGAAGACCTGGAAGTCGCCGAGAAGCACCTGGCCTTCTGGCGGCAGTACGCCTACCACGAGGAGCACCACTCCGCCGCGGCGCTGGAGCTCCAGAATATGCTGGCGGTGGCCGCGCTGATGGTCCGTTCGGCACTGCTCCGCACCGAGAGCCGCGGCGCCCACCAGCGCCTGGACTTCCCCGCGACCGACGAGGCCGCCCGACAGCAGCACACCGTGCTCACCCGCGAGGATCTTTGACCGTGCTGGGGGGCTGCCTGCTGACCGTCACGGGCAGGCCGGCGGGCATCTCGCCGGAGACCGCCGGTTACATCTTGTGGAGCATCACCGGCGTCGGCGCCCTGGCCTGGCTGCTGGCGCTGCGTGGCTACCTCAAGGCCTCCGCGCTGGGCGGCGGCGCGGAATCGTCCTGGGCCAAAGTCGTCGCCGGCAGCGCCGCCGACGTGGCCGACGGGCTGGCCCGCGCGCTGACCTCACCCAGCTGGGGCTCGCTGCCGCTCTTGGTCAAGCGCGAGGGCGACAACCTGTTAGCCGCGGTGCCCACCGGCAAGCCGCGGCTGCGCTCGGTACCCTGCTTCTCGCGCTGCGCGGTCGAGCTGCGCCCGGTCGGCGGGGAAGGGACCGAGGTGATCTTCCGCATGGACTTCGGCGTCGCCCGCGGCCGCGCGCTGGGCACCGCCCGGGTGCTGCTGGGCGCCGGGCTGGTACTGCTGATTGGCCTGCCGCTCTTTCTCCACTTCTTCGTGGTCTCGTCCGACGTGCCGGCGATGCGCTTCCAGGTGATTCAGGCAATTCACATCGGGCACCTGCTCTGGCCGCCCTGGCTCTGCTACGCGCTCTACAAGCGCAGCCGGCGGGCCACCGAGATGTTCCTGGACGCCGCCTCGGCCAACGCCTCGGTGCTGGCCGAGGCCTTCGCCGCCGGCCGCGCCAGGGATTCCGGCGGGGAATAACCCCGTCCCGCCGCCGGTCGGCGAACGCTCTGAATATCCTCTTGTTACATGACTACATGAGGGGCTCCATCCCCCATATCTTGGGGGTCCGGCGGACCCGGAAAGCGCCCTGCGGAGCCCGAGTCCGCGCCCCAGCATGTTGTGTTCCAGCCCCTCATAAAACACAGTTTGTAGTGAGTCGTTTCCCGCAACCCGTTACGCTAAGGCCGCTTACGCAAAGGGGCCTTATTTTCCTCAAGCTCCGTGCGGGGCCCGGACGATAGCCTATACAGGGGGTTGGGGTCAACCCGCCGTGGACAACTAAGTTTAGGGGCTTTAAGGAGTTTTTTCCCTTGACTTCAAAAGGCACGCCGATAGATTGTCATCCCATCGTTAGAGGCACAAGAGCGCAGGGGGAACGGGGAGGGGTTTTCGGGAAAATGGCAGCTCAGAAACTGACCGATCAGGCTTTCATCAAGGTATATGGCAAGAGCGGCTGCGGACTGTGCGACGCGGCCAAGGACAAGCTCAAGAGGATGGGGCTCAAGTACGAGGCGCTCAACCTCAGCGACTTCACTGAGCTTCACGACGGCTGGCGCGAGGACAAGTCCTGCGAGGTGCTGGCCGCGCACATGCTGATCGACAAGCTCCCGGTAGTGGAGATCAACGGGCGGTACATGGACTACCCCAGCGCGATGCGCCAGCTCAAGAATCGGGCGCCGGCAGTGGATGAAAGGGCAGCGACCGTAGCGGAGAACTGACCTCCCCCCCAAAGTTCTCAGCACCGTCCGGGAGTCGCCTGGGCGGGAGTTGTTGCTCTTCTCTCGACCGGGGCTTCGGCCCCGGTCGGTCTTTTGGGGAAAGAGGGAAGGGAAGGGCGGCTGGCTAGTTCTTCGTGAACCTGCCCGCCGGCTTGGCGGTCATCTTCTCGCGGATCTCCAGATCGATATCGTATCCCGGGCCCAGCCCGGCGGCCTTGACCAGGTCCTTCGCGGCGCGGCGGAGTTCCTCGCGGTCCCGGCCCGTGACGGGCTTCTGGGAGACCAGCACGATGTTGCTGGTCGGCGCCCAGAAGTGGAGTTCGAGGCCCTGCTGGGGGGCCTTGAGCCGCACGGCCAGGCCGCGCCGCAGCCGGGGATGGAGCAGCGCGCTGGCGATGTCCGACCCCACCACGGCGCGCACGATGATGCCCCCGCTGCGCAGGCCCCGGGCGGCCAGCACGGTGAAGACCGCTCCTTCCAGGTCTTTTTCGAAGCGGGCGGCGAGCTTCTTCGCGTCCGGCGCGCCGCGGGCGGGCAGCAGCCGCGCGTGCTCCCGGCAGTCCAGGCTCCAGGCGGCGTCCAGCCCCCGCCACTCGGAGGTCAGCACCTCCACGCCCAGCTTCGCATAGTGTCCCTTGGGGCGCAGCTTCCTGGTCAGCCAAGCGGAGGCGCCGCAGGCGCAGCGGGCGTCGCCCGCGCCGGGAGCGCGAATGAGTCCGGTGCGCGGGTCCAGGCCCAGCAGCCCGCCCAGCGCGCCCGACACCGCCATGGGGAACCGCGGGTCGACGCCGCCGGCCAGCGCGGAGAGGTTCACGCGGGCCACCAGTTTGCCGCTGCGCGGCTTCCTCGCCTTCTCGCGAATCACCAGGACGCTCCCGCCGGCCACCTGGGTCTCGTAGGCGGCCAGCGCCCGCCGGGCCTGGCGTCCCACCAGCTCCACCTTGACGAGCTTGGCGGCCAGCGGCCACAGGAAGTGGTGCAGGCCCTCGCCGAAGCAGAGCCCGGAGTGGACGGTCTTGAGCATCACCCCCTCGGCCCGCAGGGAGGCCCGGTACTCGCCCTTGAGGAGCTGCGGGTCGCCGCCGCCGGGCGAGCGGTCGAAGCGCACCCCGCTGCGCGCTGTCTCCCGGGCGGCCATGCGCCAGAAGGCCCCGGGGTCGACGACCGCGGCGGCCGCGTACTTGCCGCTCTCCAGCTGGCGGCTCTGGCCGGGCAGCCACCGGCGGTAGGTGGGAATCACCTTCTCCAGCGCCGAGCCGGTGACCGCGGTCAGCAGGAACCGGCGGGCGCCGGCGGGGGCGCCCCCCGCCTTGGCCAGCTTGATGTTGAGATCCGTGGCCAGGCGCGCCTCGGCCTCGGCGTCGGCGGACCTCCGGCGACAGGTAAGGTAGTATCCCGGCGCGGCGCGCAGCACCTGGGGCTCTCCCTTGGCGATGCACTTGCGGGTCACCTCCGCCCAGGCCTCGCGCACCGAGAGCACCCGCCCGAAGGCCCGCGCGAAACCCGCCTGGTCTTCGATGCGGCCCACCGCGTCGTAGGCGCCGGTGACGTCCAGCCGTCCCCAGGTGAGCTTGCCGAGGCGCAGCTTGCCGGCCGGCGCCCGGGCCACCGCGTCGCAACCCGTCTCCGGGAGGTAGCGGAAGAACAGCACCTCGACGGGCTTGAGCTTGAACTTCGGGCCCGGGCGCAGCCCGCACACCCGGCAGCGACCGGCCCGGGGCGCGGACCAGCCGCGTCCCTGCCCCAGCCCCACCCGGGCGAGCAGCTGCGCCACGTCCTTCAGGCGGTCGAAGGGCGGCTGCTCGGGCAAGAGCCGCCGGGCGACGTTGGCCCGCTTGCACCGCGGGCAGTGCCAGATGACGGCGATCAGGTCCGGGGTCGACGGGCGGCTCGCCGCGCGCATCTGCGTGCGCAGGGGGGAGAGCCCTGCGGGAAGGTCGGGGAGCGCGGTCGGCCGCTCGCCGGCCAGCGCGCCACCGGCCAGCGCGCCACCGGTCAGGGCCCAGGCGGCCAGGAGGGCGAAGGACGCCGCGCGGCGCATCGGCATGCTAAACTCTCACCCACCGGCCGGCGGCGCGGAGCGAGCGGACCTCGGCCAGGGCCAGTTTCAAACTCTTTAACGCTTCAGAGGCGCTGCTGACTCGCGGCGCGCGGCGGTTCTGGACGCACTCCAGAAAGTAATCGATCTCCCGCGCGTAGCCGTCGCCCTTCGCGAGGCGCGGGCTGCGGCCCCGGCGCGAGCCACCGTGGACCACCAGCGCCGGCGAGTTCCGGCTGCCGTAAATGACGGTGGCCCGCTCGCAGACCAGGGTGAAGCCCATCTCGAAGCCGAAGGCCGGGGACATGCACCAGCTGGCCTCGGCGGTGACCGGTCCGAAGCGGTCGTAGCGGTAGCTGGCCGCAATGTGATTAACCCCGTTCTTCCCGACCGCCCCGACGGCCGAGACCGCCCCCGGCTCGCCGAAGGCGAAGCGCAGGAAGTCCACGTCGTGGATGTGCAGGTCCAGCGGCACGCCGCCGCTCTTGGCCGGGTCGGCCATCCAGTTCTGCCAGCTCCAGCGCGGCGCGCAGGAGAGCCGCCGGAAGGAGGCGGCCAGCACCCGGCCGTAGATCCTCCGCCCGATGACCTGCTCCTTGAGCCAGAGGTACTCCGGCCAGAAGCGGATGCAGTGGGCGACCATGAACCTGCCGCGGGCCTTCGCGGCGGCGGCGGCCAGGCGCCGGGCGGGGGCGAGCGACTCGGCGATGGGCTTCTCGCAGAGCACGTGCTTGCCGGCGGCCAGGGCCATCATCGAGTACTGGGCGTGCAGGTAGGTGGGCAGGCAGACGTCCACGGCCTCGACCCGGGGATCGGCGATGAGCTCCTCGGCGCTGGGGTACCGGGCCACACCGGAGAGGTCGGCCTGCGGGCCGCCGGGCGCGCGGATGTTGCTCTGGACCTTCCGCCAGCCGCCGGCCAGGCGCTTCGCGTCGACGTCGGCGACGGCCACCAGCCGGCCGCGGCGGCCGGCAACGTGGGTCGCCAGGTGGACCCGGCCCATGCCGCCCAGGCCGATAATGCCCACGGCTATCTTGCGCGTCAGCGTCGGACCCTCCGTGTTCAGAGTAGCCGGAGGCTACCTGGCCCGGATAAGCTTATCCATGAATTCGGAAGTGCGCTCGGCCAGCCCCGGCGCGGGCGGACAGGCCACCGCGGTGAGCGGCCCCTTGTAGCGGGCCTTGGCCAGCGCCCCGGACACCGCCGTCCAGTCGACGTCGCCGGAGCCCAGCTCGCAGAAGGCGGACATGAAGCCCCAGCCTCCCCCGCGGGTGAAGCCCCGGAAGGCGCGGCTGCGGGCGGTGTTCTTCTCGAAGCGCTGCTTGACGTCGCGCAGGTGCACGCCGGCGATGCGCCGGCCGAGGATCTTGATCCAGTGCTCGGGGTGGCCGCCGAGCGCGGCGGAGCCCACGTCCAGGCAGGCGGCCACCCGCCGGGAGCGGAACTTGTCCACGAAGCCGGCGAACTCCAGCGGCGAGAGCAGGAACCCGCTCCAGGCGTTGACCAGGGCCAGGGTCACGCGCTGCTTCTCGGCGGCCTTGACGCACTTCTTGAGGCTCTCGCGCGCGCGGACCAGGGCCTCGTCGTAGGGCACCACTTCGCCGCGGCGGCTGAGGTGGGCGTGCACCCAGCCGGGCACCACCACCAGCGCGCCGGCGGAGAGCCAGCGGGCCTTCTCCAGCATGATCCTGGTAATTTCCACGGCCCGGGCGCGCTCGGCGGCCTTGGAGGCGCTGAGGCTGCTGGCCCAGTAGAGGTTGGTGGCCAGCGAGGAGATTCCCACGCCGGCGGCCTCGCCGGCCCGGGCCAGCGCCTGGCACTCGCTTCGGGAGGTATCCAGGGTCAGGACCCCGGTGTCGCTGATGCCCAGCTCGACGCTGGCGAAGCCCAGCTCGCGGGCGCGGGCCAGCACCGAGATGACGTCCGCGCGGTTCTCCATGCCTCCCGGGAAGGACCAGTAGCTGATGCCCTTGGACATGCCCCTGGTCTTGCGCTTGGTCCCGGTCTTGGTCTTGGTCTTGGTCTTGCGTTTGGCCATGCTCGCACCACCTCGCCGCTTTCTGAAGCGGCCGGCCCGGGTGGGCCGGCCGCGAGAGTTCGGCTGCCGGGTGTCCCCCGGCGGCTACTTCTTTATGACCTCGAAGCGGGTCTTGCTGGTCGGCGGATTCTTGTAGTCGCCCACCAGGGTGACGTCGATGACCTGGACGCCCCAGCCCTTCACGAAACGCTTGCGGCCGGTCACCCCGACCTTGCGGCCCAGCATCTTGTCGAGGTCCACGTCGGGACCGACGGCCCGCAGGTAGTAGAGGAGCACTCCGGAGGTGCTCAGCTTGTGGGTGCCGGGTATGCCGGCGACGTCCGGGGCCTTGTCCAGGAATCCCCGGGCGACGTACCTGGGGGCGATCTTGGGGAGCACGTCGATGGCCGCCGCGGTGGCCCGCTTGATGGCGTCGATCTTCTTCTGGACCTCGCTGTCCACCTTGGACGAGATGAGCTTCTTCTGCGCATCGGGCAGCCGCCTGGCTATGTCGCTCATGCGCGCCTCGCAGGTGGTCCTGACCACCGCGGGCAGGCCCTTGGTCTGACGGACCTTGTAGTAAAGCAGGAACACCGCGACCAGGTCGGGGTTCTTCTGGGCCAGCGCCTGGCGGTAGGCGGTCTCCGCCTGGGAGAAATCCTTCACGCCGGGATCGTCCGGATTGATGGTCACGGTCTTGGGCGGGTCGGTCACCGGGCCGGTAACTGGGCCGGTTACCGGGGTCACGGGCGCCGTGCCGTCCTCCAGCGTGACGTAGGTCCCGTAGACCCAGGCGTAGGTGCCCGCGGGGGCCTTGACCCGGTACCAGGCGCCCTTCTTCTCGACGACCTCCAGCTGGGTGTCCAGGTCCAGGTTCCTGAGGATGGGCGCCTTGTTGTGGCCCGCGCCGCGCAGGCGCACGTTCTCGGCGTTGACCGTGCCGGTGGCCGGCAGGACCTCGCCCTCGACGACCGTCACGAACCTGGCCATGATCCACAGGGAGATGTCCGAGGCCAGCTCGATCTTCAGCCACTTGCCCTTGCGGCCCACCACGCTTACCGTCCGGCCGCGCTTGAGGGCGGTGATGCGCGCCCGATCCACCGCGGAACCCGCCCGGACGTTGAGCGTCCGCGCGTTGACCTTGCCGGCCTTGGGCCTGTCAAAGGTCTCTTCCGTATCGACCGCGGGTTCGCCAACCGGGGGTTCCCCGGCAACGACGCTGCCGCCCAAGAGGAGCGCGACGACCGCCAGACTCCAAAGCATCTTACTCATTGGATTGCTCCGTAACGTTTACAACCCCCGCGCGGGGGCGGGCACCCGGCCCTGTTCAAACCCCTCCAAGGTTGGAAGTGTAGCCCTGGTGGGGGGGTGAGTCAAGACCTAATTGTAACACATAGAATGACTTGGGGTTCGTCGGCCTTGCCGGCCGGCCCTGTCGGCCGTAGAATGGCGGACATGAGCGCGGACCGCAACGGGCTGCGCGTCCTGGCCTTCGAGGGCTTCTACGCGGCCAGCCACCGGGCCTTCCTCGACGGCCTGGCCGCGCACAGCCGCCACCAGTGGACGCTGCTGACCCTTCCGGGCAGCAAGTGGCGGCAGCGCATGCTCCGCGGGGCCGTCCGGCTCGCCGGGAAGACCGCGGAACTCGACGGCGAGCATCATGTCATCTTCGCGACCGACATGCTGGACCTGGCGGACCTCGCCGGGCAGCTGCCCGCGGCGCTCAGGGAACTGCCCCGCGCGCTCTACTTTCACGAGAACCAGCTCACCTATCCCCTGCGCCCCGGCGCCGAGCGCGACCTGGAGCTCTGCCTGATCAACGTCAGGAGCGCGCTGGCCGCCGGGCTGGTGGTCTTCAACTCGGAGTTCCACCGCCGGGACTTCCTGGGCGCGGTCCCCGGGCTGCCCGGAAGCGGCCCCGACGCGGCCGAAACCGCACTGACGATACAAAAGAGGAGCGCCGTCGCCCATCCGGGAATCGACGTCGAGGGCATCGCCGCGCCCGGGCGCCGCGGGCCGCTGCGCGTCCTCTGGAACCACCGCTGGGAGTACGACAAGTGCCCGGAGGTATTCTTCGCGGCGCTGGCCTCCCTCGCCCGGCGCGGGGCGGACTTCCGGGTCATCGTCTGCGGCGAGCAGTTTCGCACCTGGCCCGAGGCGTTCGAGCGCGGCCGGGGCGAGCTCGGCGAGCGGGTCGAGCACTTCGGCTATGCCGCCTCGCAAGAGGATTACCGCGCGCTCCTGGGCCGCGCCGACGTGGAGGTGAGCACCGCCGCCCAGGAGTCCTTCGGCATCGCCGTCCTGGAAGCCTGCGCGGCCGGCTGCATGCCGCTGCTGCCGGGCAGGCTGAGCTATCCCGAGCTGATTCCCGAGGCGTTGCACGACGAGTGCATATACGCGGACCAGGACGACCTCGTCGAGCGCCTCGCGGCGCTGGCCGCCGACCCCGGCAGGGCCCGCGCCCGGCGCGATGACTGGCGGGCCGTCGCCGAGCGCTTCGCCTGGCCGAAGCAGGCCGCGCTGATGGACTCCCTGCTGGAAGGGCTTGTTCACTAGCAGGCCGTTGAAAAATGGGGCAGCCGTGATTGGAGACAGAATGGTTCGGATTTAAGGAGGGGTTCCGAAGTCGATGCCCGAGCATCGTCTTCGGGTTCCCGACGAAGAA
>CBDUSI010000097.1:0-17313 GCA_965370045.1 uncultured bacterium
GGGCCGCGCGATCCGGGCGGACCGCTCGCCCGCCGCTTCAGAACTCCCAATCTCCTGGCACCCCACGCCCACGCCGCTCGACGCGCTGGCGCCAAAGCTCACAAGGCTACACCTGCCTCGGCCCCCCCCGGTTCGGCCGCGCCCGGGCATCCCGGAACCTTCCGGTCCAGACGCGCCTGCAGGCCGTTCGCCGTCCATCGCAGTCTCCGTACTGTCCCCACCGTGGGCCGGCTTCCCTAGTTGCCCGGCCCTCGGCGCCTCGCTTCCGCTAAATCACTCTCACTCCTTGCCGTCGTCGTGCGTCTCTGGAGGCGCCCCGCGGTCTTCCTTCCGGCCTGCGGGGCGCCCCCGGGTTCACTTACTCTCTCTCAGGCGTGCTCCTACTGCAGGAGCTGCAGCACGCTCTGGGAGATCACGTTGGCCTGGGCCAGCACCGACACCCCGCTCTGCACCAGTATCTGGTGCCGGGTGAAGGCGGTGGTCTCCTCGGCCATGTTCGCGTCGCGGATGAAGCTCTCCGTCGCGGTGACGTTCTCCAGCGACACGGCCAGGCTGTTGAGGTTGGTTTGGAGAGTGTTCTTGATGAAGGCGCCCAGCCCCCCGCGAAAAGTAGCGATCTCGTTGATGGCTATGTCGATGATGGCGATGGCCGAAAGCGGATCGGTAGCCAGATCCCGCGCGCCGCCCGTCTCAATGCTTCCGAGCAGCAGGTTGCCCAGCAGATTCACTGAAACCATGCCGATGTCGATGCTCACCTCGTCGGCCAGCGTGCCGCCCTCGCCGATGTGGAATATGCGCGTGGCGCTCGCGACGCTCTGGAAGATGTTATCTCCCGCGAAGCGGGTGACGTTGTTGATGCGGTTAATGGCATCGAGGACGTTGTCGACCTCGGCCTGGTCGGCGGACACCTGCGTGGCGCTGACCACCCCGGTATTGGCCGAGTGCACCGCCAGAGCGCGAAGCGTAGTCAGCATGTTGCTGATTTCGGCCAGCGCACCCTCGGCGATATTCAGGTAGTTGGAGGCCTCCTGGTTGTTACGCATGGCCGCCTTGATGCCCCCGATCTGGGACCGCAGGGTCTCGCTGATCACGAGATCCGCGGGGCCGTCGGAGGCCATGTTGATCCTGAACCCACTGGACAGCTTCTGAAGCGTCTTGTTCAGGTTGAAGCTGGTGCGGTTCAGGTTGCGCTGCGTGTTCATAGCAGCAATGTTATTGTTGATTCTAAGTAGACTCATCGTATCCTCCCTGAGTTTCTCTCCGGGGCGTCCCTGCCCCAGTTTTGCCGCCTTTGTCTTCGGGTGGCGGCTCAACCCCTGTACCGGAACGCGTGCCGGTCCACGAGTCAGCCCCTAGAGCCTAGCCTGTGTCCCTCCTTTCAAGAAGCGCCGCGAACCCATCGAAAAGCCTCCACAGTCCTCATTTCCCGTTGTCTACTCCTGTTCTCGGAAGGATAGCGCGAAGCTTTAGGGGTGAAATCGCGTCACTTGTGAAAAGCAGGCATTCAACTGCATATATCGCGGTATGATATACAGACCTGCCAAAGGGCTCATGGGGACCATGTATATCGTTCTATACCTTAAAGCCACCCCCGGGATTCGAACCCAGAACCTGCTGTTTACAAAACAGCTGCTCTGCCCTTGAGCTAGGGTGGCTCCCTTGACCTCTGCTTCAGCTATCGATCAATGGCCGCCTGAGCATTAGGGCAGCCCCATCGCCTTCATCCCGGAAACGGCCCGCCACGCGCCTGACAGGATAACGCCGGGCGCGCCGGTGCGCAAGTGTCTGCCCGCAGGAAGTTCGCCTCTTCAAAACGCGTAAACCGGGCCCAATCGCGGTTATCGGACGCGCCCCTTGCGACGCCACCGGAAGCTGCCGCTTTGCAATCAGTTCACCGCTTGAGAAGCTTGACAGCCAATGGGCCCGCCCTAGAATAATTGCTCCGGTATTGCCGCGGCTCTCGTGTGGAGTCGGGCGATGGCGGCGAATGCGGTGGACTGATAGAGGAGAAAGCCGATGCTTTCGATATTCAAGGCGGCTCGGAGCTTCGCAGCCGTGGCCCTGGTCGTCCTGCTGGCGGCCGGATGCACCAGCGGCAAGCGCCGGGACAAGGCGCTGGCGGAGTACACCAAGTCGAGCCTGGCGGAGTTGAACAGCGAAGCGCGCGGCTTCGTGAGCCGCAAGGTCCGCTTCGACGCTTACTTTATCAAGCGCACGGACCTGTACCCCACGTTCCCCACGCCGTTCAACAGGACCGACTACGTCAACTTCTCGGTCTGGCCGCGCGGTGCGCGCCTGTGGAGGGCCGACGAGATAAAGCTCAGCTATCCGCAGATGTACGTCGGCCGGCATGTCAGCGGGCTGATTGACCGCAAGAAGGCCCAGCCGCTGAAGGTCCTCGACAACCTCAAGAAGTACCAGCCTATCACGATATACGGCACCGTGGTCCAGGACACCAGCGGCTACGCGTGGGTGGTGGTCGACAACTTCCGCCTCCAGTCGGGAGTCAAGTACACCAATCCGGTCATCAGGAGGCTCAAGCTCGCCGACGAGAACCTCGCGGCCAAAGAGTACGCCATCGCCATCAAGGACTACCGCAAGGCCCTGGGCGTGGGCGTCCCCACGGAGGTCCGCGGCTGGGTCTACAAGAGCCTGGGCCTGTGCTACCTGAACATCGAGGAGTGGAAACGCTCAGCGAAGGCCCTGGGTATCGCCGTGACGACCGGCGCCGGCGACGCCGAGTGCCTCATCGGGCTGGCCGAGGCGCAGATCGAGCTGGGCAAGTTCGTCGAGGCCGAAAAGAACGTCCGCGCCGCACTCACCAAGACCCCCCGGTCGGCCAGGGGCCGCGCGGCGCTGGCCGTCGCCCTCGGCCGCCAGAAGAGGCGCGCCGCCGGCCTCAGCGAGTGCGCCGAGGCCCTCAAGCTCGCGCCCACCGACGCCGACGTGCTCCGCGCCAAGGGCCTGGTCCTGGACCTGGCCGGCAAGCTCGACGAAGCCATCAAGACCTACCAGGAAGCGGTGGACTCCCGGCCCGGCGACCCCCGGCTCCACCGGGAGATAGGCCAGCTCTTCGTCAAGAAGGGCAACCTGGTCAAGGCCCAGGAGTACTTCGAGAACACCGTCTCGCAGAGCGCGGGACACGCGCTCCGCTACTGCCGCGGCTGCTGCCTGCTGGCCGGAGTGCTGGAGGCCCGCGACAAGCCCAAGGAGGCGATCCGCTACTACCGCCTGGCCAAGGGGCGCGACGAGACCTACGTCCCGGCCTACCTGGGCCTGGGCGCGGTGCTCGCCGCCGGCGGCCGGCACGACGCTGCCCTCAAGGAGTTCGGGGTGGTCGCCCGGGAGTTGGACCCCAAGGGCGAAAACGGCTTCAAGGCCTGGCGGAGCATGGCGGCGGTCAACCTCGCCAAGGCCGCCAAGCGACCCGCGAACCGGGCCAAGGCCGCCGAGTGCTACGAGGGCGCGCTGAAGATCAAGCCGGGGCACTACGACTCCTGGCTGGACCTGGCCGCCACCCGCTGGGCGCAGGTGAAGCCCGACCGCAAGGCGGCGCTGGCCGCCCTGGCGGAGTGCTTCAGGCTCAAGGCCAACGCCGCCCGGCCGCACTACATGGCCGGCAGCATTCTCGACGAACTCGGCGACCTCACCAGCGCGGCCCGCGAGCTGGAAATCGCCAAGGGGCTCGACGCCAACGCGCGCACGGTCTTCAGGCTGGGCGTGGTCTACCGCAAGCAGGCCAACGACGTTCGCGCGCTGATGGAACTCCGCGCCGCGCACAAGCTGGACCCCAAGAACGCCAAGCTCAAGCTCAACATCAAGAACTCGCTGGCCTACGCGCTGGCGGACCTCGGCGGAGCCACGAACCTGGCCGAGGCCGAGAAGTACGCCAGTGAAGTGATCGCCGCCGATCGCGGCGTGGCCGCCTACATCGATGCCCTGGGCTGGGTCCAGGCCCGGTCCGGCAAGTTCAAGGCCGCCGAGAAGACCCTCGATGAGGCCGCCGGCAAGGCCCCCAAGGATGACGGCGCGGAAATCTTCTACCACCTGGGCTACGTGCAGGCCGCCCTCAAGAAATACAAGTTGGCCATCGCCACGCTGACCAAGGCCGATCTGCGCTTCAGCAAGAGCGGGGCGAAGTACGCCCAGGCGGTGCGCCTGCACACCGCGGCCAGGACGCTGCTCTCCAAGACCAAGGCCGAGCGGGCCAGCATCGAGGCCGAGCGCCGCAGGCGGGTGGGCGCGGTCGGCGACCCCAACACCCAGAGCTCCAGCCCCACGAAACGCCGCCGCAGGCCCAAGAAGAAGAGCAACAAGTAGAAGAGCGGAGAAGCGATGCCCGACGCCAGCGACCAGATCAGCATCCAGGACTTCAGCCGGGTCAAGCTCGTCGTCGGCGAGGTCAAGGAGGTCCTGCCCCATCCCGGCGCCGACAAGCTGCTGCTGCTCAAGCTGGACATGGGTGAGGCCGAACCCCGGCAGTTGGTCGCGGGGCTCAAGGGATTCTACGAGCCCGAGGCGCTGGTCGGCCGCCAGGTGGTGGTGGTGGCCAACCTGGCCCCGGCGGAGATCCGAGGCGAGCGTTCCGACGGCATGGTCTTGGCCGCCGTGGTCGGCGACAGGGAGCCCGTGCTCCTGACCGTCGACAAGCAAGTGCCCAACGGCGCCAAGGTCTGCTGAGGGCCTCTGCCCTTCGGGTCGACAGCCGGAGACGGAGGTAGGCACCCTGTTCAGCAACTCGTCCCCTTCGGAGCCCGAGGAAACTCCCTCCGACGCAGAGTTCGGCGGCACGCCGCTTGACGGCGGGGCCAGCTCGAGCTTCGGGCCTCCCCCGGCTCCCCCGCCCAGCAACTGCCTGGAGGTGGCCCGCACCGAGGACACGGTGATCCTCCGCCCGGTGGGCCTCGGGAACATGAAGGTGGCCATGGGCATGATGGACTTCACCACCGAAATGCTGCGCACCGGCTTCAAGCAGTTCGTATTCGACCTCACCGAGTGCAAGGGACTGGACAGCACCTTCATGGGCGCGATGGTCGGCCTGGCCGCGGCCAGCGAGGAGCACGGCGGCTCGACCGCGGTGGTCAACGCCGGCACCTCCAATCTGGAACTGCTGCAGATAGTCGGCGCCGACAAGTTCCTGCGCCTCAAGGGCGACTATGAAATGGAAGACATCGAAACCGAAAAGCTGGACGCCACCTCCCCCAGCCCCGAGCGGCGCCTCGAGCTGGTCAAGGGTGCCCACGAGAACCTGGTGGACATCGACAAGCGCAACGCGGCCCGCTTCGGCGCCTTCCTCAGGCAGCTTTCCTCGGAACTCGCGAAGTAACCCGGCCGTGGCCGCCAAGAAGCGCACCGGGCCGGTCGCCTATCTGGGCTGCCTGGGCGTACGCCTGCTGATCCTCTTCGTGCGGGTCATGCCCTGGTGCGTCTCGCGCGCCGTCGGGGCACTCGTCGGCAGCCTCAGCCACCGCCTCGACGCGCGCCACCGGCACCTGGCCCTGGACGCGGTAAGCCGCGCCTTTCCCGAGAAGAGCGCGGCGGAGCACCGTGCTATAGTCCGCGGCTGCTACCAGCACCTGTGCATGGTCGCGATGGATTTCGCGCGCATGGCCACGCTCTCCCGCGAGAAGGTCGCCGCGCTCTGGGCGATTACCGAAGACCAGTTCCGCCTCTTCGAGGGGTTCCAGGAGAGGAAGGAAGCGGTCATCTTCGTGACCGGGCACGTGGGCCTGTGGGAGATGTGCGGGCTGGGCGCCACCGCGCAGGGCTTTTCGCTGGTTTCCATCGCCCGGCCGCTGGACAACGATTACATAAACACGCTGGTCGACGGGATCCGCGAGCGCTTCGGGCAGCGTATTCTGGCCAAAAAGGGCGCGCTGCGCGCCGCGCTGCGCGCGCTCAAGGACGGCAAGTCGGTGGGCATGCTTCTCGACCAGAACGCCGGCAAGCACGGCGTCTTCGTGCCGCTCTTCGGGCGCCTGGCCTCCACGCTGCCCACCGCCGCGGAGATGGCCCTGCGCGCCGGCGTGAAGATCGCCTGCGTCGCCGCCTGGCGCGACGCGGCGGCGGGGGTCCACCGCCTGCGCCTCGGCAAGATCATCGAGCCCGGCAAGTGGAAGGGGCCGCGCGACGACCGCTACAAGGAAGAGGTCCGGCGCATCACCGCGGAGTACACCAGCGAAATCGAGAACGCCGTCCGCGAGCACCCCGAGCAGTGGCTCTGGCTCCACCGCCGCTGGAAGACGAGGCCGCTGGGGGAGGCGGAGGCGGGCACCGACCCGGCCCCTTCATCCAGATAGAATCGGGGCAGCCCTTTCAGGCTGCCCCGTCTGATTTCCTGGAGCGGGCGAAGGGGTTCGAACCCTCGACCCCGACCTTGGCAAGGTCGTGCTCTACCACTGAGCTACGCCCGCTTGACTGCTTTGGAGTTTATCGCTCTTCCCGGCAAATGTCAAGAGCGCCCGGCCACCAGGGGCTCAGGCCCAGTGCATCTTCCCGGGCTGTTCCTTGATGACCACCCGCTTGAGGAATTCCACCGCCTTGGTGAAGCCCTCGCCGGTGCTCATCAGCGAGTCCTCGTGCTCGATGGACAGCGCCCCGTCGTAGCCGGCCAGGCGCAGCTCGCTGACGAAGTTGCGCCAGAACTCCTCGCCGTGCCCGTAGCCCACCGTGCGGAAGACCCAGGAGCGCCTAGCCTCCTCGCTGTAGCGCTTGGTGTCGAGCACGCCGTTGACCGCGGTGTTGGCCGGGTTGATCAGGGTGTCCTTGGCGTGAACGTGGAAGATGCAGCCGGCCAGCTCACGGACCGCGGCCAGCGGGTCGATGCCCTGCCAAAAAAGATGACTGGGATCGAAGTTGCAGCCCAATGCCTTGCCGCAGCTCTCCCGCAGGCGCAGCATGGTCTCGGGATTGTAGACCACGAACCCGGGGTGCATCTCGAAAGCCACCCGCACGCCGGCGTTGGAAGCCTGCTTGGCCTCGGCCTTCCAGTAGGGGATCACCTTCTTGCTCCACTGCCAGTCCAGCACCCTGGGAAAGTCCTCCGGCCAGGGGCAGGTCACCCAGTTGGGCGCCAGGGAGCGCTCGCTGTCGCCGGGACAGCCGGAGAAGGCCACCACCACGCCGATCTTGAGCAGCTTGGCCAGGCGGATGGCGTCGCGCCAGGCGGAGTGATGCTCCTTGGCCAGCTTCTTGTCCGGATGCAGGGGGTTGCCGTGAACGCTGAGCGCGCTGATCTCCAACCCCCGGCCCTTGATCTTGGCCAGGAACTCGCTGCGCGACTTGACCGAACTCAGGAGATCCTTGACCGGCACGTGCGCCGAGCCGGGATAGTTGCCGACGCCCAGTTCCACCGCCTCGATCCCGATCTGGCAGAAATAATCTAGGACCTCGTCCAAGGGCTTCTGACCGAAAAGCACCGTGAAAACGCCTATCTTCATATCGATGGCTCCTCTTGGCGGCCCCTCCGCCCATCTAAAGCCGGGAAAACGTCAGAGACCCTATAATATAGTCGCTCCGGGGCGCTGTCAAGAACGCGGAGCGCACGCAAGCCTCCATATCATGCCGCTTACATATAGCAGCCGGTTTTGGCGCGTTTTGTCGATGAACTAGTCGGGTCTACAGTGAGGACAGTGCCCTTCTTCGCTCTCGGAGTCCTCCGCGCCCCGGTCGGAGACTTCCCCAGTATCTGTCTTATCTGCCTCGGAATCAGGCACATCCGCGGAATGCCCGGCGCAGCAGGAGTCCTTCGCGGCCCCATCGCTGCCCTGGCTCTCCGAGGTGCAGCAGGGGTCGGCCGCGCCCGCTGGCGTCGCATGAGGTCGGAAGCCCATCTTGTCGCGCCAAGCCATCCAGTAGGGCACCAACCGCAGGCGAACGCCGTTGGCCAGGAGCAGCAGGAAGATTACCACGCTGATCCACATCAGCACCTGCACCCACGCCGCTGAAGCGTGATGCGGTCCTATCTCCTTCACCTTGTCGGAAATCTGACCGCCGACGGCGGCGTCCAGGCCCAGGCCCAGGAGCAGGCTGCACCCGATCATGGCCACCAGGTAGATGAGCAGCGAGCGCTTGCCCAGGAAGCGCCCCACGGTGGTCATGGTGGCCACGTTGGTCGCGGGCCCCACCAGCAGGAAGACCAGCGCCGCTCCCGGCGAGACGCCCTTGAGGATCAGCGCCGCGGCGACCGGGGTGGAGGCCGTGGCGCACATGTACATGGGGGTGGCCAGCGCCACCATTATCAGCATGGGCACGATGCCCGAGCCCAGGTTGTGATCCTTGAAGAAGTTCCGCGGCACCAGGCCCCCGATGACGCCGGCGAGCACCAGACCCAGGATCAGCCAGGGGGCCAGGTCGCGCATCAGCACGATCGCGCCGTACTTGATCGCGCCGAAGAACCCGCCACGTCCGCCGGCCGGGGTGGTGCTGGCCTTGGCATCGCAGAGCTTGCAGCCGCACTCGCCGGACTTCTCGGCGTGCGGGTCCGGACCGCCGAAGAGCGTCTCGCCCAGGCCGGCCGTAATCGCGGTGACCAGCGCGGCCAGCGGCCGGGCGACGGCCATGATCGGGCCCATTAACGCGTAAGAGAGGGCGATGGAGTCAACGTTGGTCTCCGGAGTGGAGATCAGGAAGCTGAGCACCGGCCCGCGCCCGGCGCCCTCCTTTCTCAAGTAGAGCGCCGTGGGGATCACCCCGCAGGAGCACAGCGGCAGCGGCGCCCCCACCAGCGCGGCGCGGAACACCGCCCCGAAGCTGGTGCCGCCCATCGCCCGGCGGACGAAGTTCGCGGGCAGGTAGACGTAAAGCAGCCCGGAAAAGAGCAGCCCCAGAGTTATCCACGGGGCCGCGCTGAAGACGGCCTGCCAGGTGGATGCAGCGATGTCGACCAGCCACACGGGCATGATGTTCCCTTCTTAGGGGGCTCCCGGCCAGCTGCCTGAGTACCCCCTATGGGTACCAACGCGCAAGGGCGGATTTTATTCCCGGGCACTTAATTCGGGCGGCCGCGTCGGCGGCGGCCATTATGCCCGGGGGCCCCCGAAAATCACCTGGAAGAAGGCCCCCTCCCGGCCGGCGGCGGCCCGCCGTTCTTGCAAAGGTGAGCGTTACGCTTTAGAATGCGGGTTGGGGGAGCGCGCGCATGCCCGAAGATTCGACATCGCTTGAAGAGTTCCCATCGCCGCGTGATCGGGCCTTCGGCGACACCGTGTTGGACATGGGCCTGGCCGGCCGAGGGGTGGTCGAGGAGGCCCTTGGGCTCCAGGTGCGCTACGCCTTCAGCGGCAAGGAGGTGCCCTCCCTGCCCCAACTGCTGGTCGGCCGGGGGCTGATCACCCGCAAGCAGGCCGGTCGCGCCCTGGCCAAGCTCGCCGAGGATGCCGGGGACAGCCCCGGACTGGCTCCCGACGCGGACTTCTCGGAGACCAGCAAGCAGCTCCCCGCCCTGGACGACGGCGGCTCCCTGGACGAGGGGCCGCGGATCATCATGCCGGCCTCGGCGCTCAAGGAGCCGGACCCCGGCATGCAGGCGCCGACCATCGAGCCGCCGGCCGCCCCGACCAAGCCCCGCGACAAGCCCCGCGATAAAGAGCCCGCCGACGAGGAGGCCGTGGCGGACAGCACCAAGCTCCCCGAGATCCGGAGCATCCAGCACGTCCCCGACGAGCCGCTGGACACCGGCACGGTGGAGATCATCATGCCGGTGGGCGGCGACACCACGGTCAAGGCCCCGGCCAAGAGCAAGCCTCGCCCGGAGCCGCCGGCGGCCCGGCCCCCGCACCCCGTGCCGGCCACCAAGACCAAGTCTTCCGAGCCGATCAGCGGCTACAAGCTGCTGGCCCGGGTGAGCGTCGACGAGACCGGCACGATCTTCAAGGCCCAGCAGATCGCCATGGACCGCCTGGTGGCCCTCAAGATCCTGCCCCCCAAGATGACCGCGGACCGCAGCTTCGTTGACTCCTTCCTCAAGGAGGCCCGCGATGCCGGCCAGCTCAACCATCCCAACCTGGTCCGCGTGCACGAGGTCGGCCGCACCGGCAACTACTACTTCTACTCCATGGAGCTGGTCGAGGGCCAGAACCTGGAGCAGAACATCAAGCTCGGCGGGCGGATGCAGGCCGCCCGGGCCCTGCAAGTGACCACCGAGGTCTGCAAGGCCATCGAGCACATGGCCTCCAAGGACCTGATCCACGGGGAGATATCCCCCGAGGCGGTGGTGATCACCAACGAGGGCGCGGTCAAGGTGCTGCTGGCCGGCCTGGGCCGCTCGCGCTCCGACAACACCCGCTTCCTGGTTGGCGACCGCTACCACTACGTGGCCCCGGAGCGGGCGCTCTCCGAGCACTTCGACGTGCGCGCCGACCTCTACTCCGCGGGGGCCACGCTGCACTACGCGCTCACCGGGCAGCACCCCTACACCGGCTCCAACGCCAACGAGGTGCTGGGCCAGCATTTCACGGCCGCGGTGCCCAACCCCAAGGAGGTGCTCGCCGACCTGGCCGCGGACGTCGCCAAGGTGGTCACCAAGGCCATGGCCAAGAACCGCACCGAGCGCTTCGCCGGCCCCGCGGAGATGATCTCAGCCATCGAGGAGGCCATCGCCGCCGCCAAGCCCCGCCGCCCGCGGGGCACCCGCCAGGCCACCCGGGCGACCCGCAACACCACCACGGGCACCAAGGCGGTCCGCCTGAAGCGCCGCCGCCGCCGGAAAAGGCGCTAGGGCCCGGGGCAACCGCTCTCTCACCACAGAGGACACGGAGAACCGCGAAGGCGGAGGGACGCACCGTGCCATGGCACGGGCCGGCCCGGAGCGGCGAGCGACTGTAAGCGAGCCGTCGCCACGGATGGCGACTACGACCTGAGTCAGGGAGGACGGATATGTTAAGGCGCTCTCTCCCGCGCTCTGTGGCTGATTGCTCCAACGCAAGTGTCTGGCGCAGAATCGCTTATATACGCGAAGAGGCGGGACTTAAGGAGAGCATCGCTGGTTGAGACAGCTGGGAAACGGAATTCCCGGTTTGGGGTTGACTCTGGGGCGTCGGCGGTGTATATGACTAGAAGGGAAAACAGGAGCGGTTGCGAAACGGGGTTATGAGCGTTCTGGTTTCAGGATTTTGCACGGCAGAGATTGGAGGGTACAGAAGTGCGACTCAAGCGGCTACGAATTGAGAACTTTCGTTCCTTCAAGGATGAGACCATAGAATTCGACGACTACACTTGTCTGGTCGGTCCCAATGGGGTCGGTAAGTCGGCAGTTCTCACAGCACTGAATGTCTTCTTTCGCAACAACGACTCAACTTCCACGAACGTGCTTACTCTGAGTGAGGAAGACTTCCACCTTCGCAACACAGCGGCCCCAGTCAAGATTACGCTCACTTTTGTTGACCTGCCAGCGGAGGCACAGCATGACCTCAAGTATTACTATCGACAGGATCAACTGATTGTCTTTGCAAAAGCTGAATGGGACAACTCAGCGGGCCAAGCAGTAGTAAAGCAGGGCGGCTCCAGAAAAGTGATGCGTGAATTCGTGCCATTCTTCGAGGCCATCGAAGCCAAAATGAAAGTTCCCGAACTTAAGACAATCTATGCTGGGATCAAGAGCGAACGGAGTGACCTCCCGAATGTAGCAACTAGAACTGCAATGGCCGACGCATTAAGAACTTACGAGGAAGCTAAACCGGAACTTTGCACGGAGCAAGACGCAAGTACGGAATTCTACGGATGGTCGAAAGGCAAGGGGCTTCTGGATAAGTATCTCCAGTGGGTCTACGTTCCCGCTGTAAAGGACGCGTCGACCGAACAAGAAGAGGGGGCTCGAACGGCACTTGGACAACTTCTAAGGCGAACGATTCGCACCAGGTTGAATTTCGATGATGTGCTCGCCGACTTAAGGGAAGAGATGGGAGAAAGATACAAGGAAATAATCGGGGGCAAGGAGGCCGTTCTGGAGGAATTGCAGAAGGCTATGGAGGGCAGGTTGCGCCTTTGGGCTACGCCCAAGGCACGTTTGAAGCTTGAATGGAACTATGACAAAGACAAGTCGGTCGTTGTCGGGGAACCGTTGGCTCATGTGCGCATTGGTGAAGACAAGTTCATCGGTGATGTGGCGCGCATTGGCCACGGCATGCAACGCGCGTTCCTGCTTTCGATCCTGCAGGAGTTGGCAACTGGTGAAGCCGGAACGGCGCCCACACTGCTCCTCGGGTTTGAAGAGCCCGAACTCTATCAACATCCTCCCCAGGCGCAGCACATTGCCAGTTTGCTGAGAAGTATGGCCAATACTCCGGCCAAGAACACCCAAGTCGTGCTTACTACGCACAGCCCTTACTTCGTCTCCGGAGAGGTATTTGAGAATGTTCGCATAGTGCGGAAGTGTCCCAGAGGGAATCACTCAAGTGTCACAGGCACAACGTATGAGGAGGTCGCTGAGGAGATTGCCGCCGCGCTTGGCGAGAAGCCCCAGGCTCCCACCAGCCTTATGGCAAGGGTAGAGCAGATCATGCAACCTTCACAGCGTGAAATGTTCTTTTCCTCTTTTCCAATCCTCGTAGAGGGGCTTGAAGATGTCGCTTTCATCTCGTCGCATTTCCACATAAGCGACAGATGGGCAGATTTCAGGAGATTGGGCTGCCATTTTGTGATCGCTGCAGGCAAGACCAACCTCAGTAGGCCTTTGGCGATTGCAAACAAGCTGGGGATTCCGAGGTTCGTCGTTTTCGACGGCGATGCGGATAAGACTAAGCCAGGTGAGCAAGAGAAGAACCGGAAAGACAACTCCTGCATTTTGAAGCTTTGCGCATTGGCAGATTCTGCCCCATTTCCCGATGAGATTCTGTGGGGAAGTCAGGTGACTATGTGGCCAAACAATATCGGAGACACAATAAGGAGCGATTTTGGAGTTGATACCTGGAACGAGGCGCAGGAAGTCGCGAGGGGACGCATGGGGCTTTCCGACGGGGTAAAAGCTAAGAACAGGCTGCTCGTAACTGCGACGCTGGAAGAGTTGAACCGTAACGGTAAGCGCTCAGCAATCTTGGAAAGGCTATGTGAAACGATTCTGTTGCGAGCGGAGTCGATACGGCAACAAGGGAATCCCGCGGCCCCACCCACCGATCCCCGGTGAAGGCCAAGTAGCTCGGGCGAGCGGCCCCGCGGGCGAAAAGCCCCCGTTTTCCATAATTATCCTTGACACCGTGTGGGCCTATCCTACAATCGAGCCTGTTCCGTAAAGCACGGGTCGCACGCCGTGAGGACCTGCCAGGGTCCGAGGCGCGGGCCGTACTCGCGATCTCCGACTAAGTCGCGGCGAGGACCTGTGGCTTTCCACCCCGGTTTTTCCGACTAGGGAGTATTCCACCGGACGCATCCCCAGTGGTTAGGGTCACCCGACCCCAAAGATCGCGGCCGCGCGTGCGGCCGGGAGTTCGAGAGCCGGAAACTCATGAGCCAACGCTTCTACATCATTGACGCCCACGCGGCCATCCACCGGGGCTATCATGCTGTCCGCGGGATGGCCAACCTCGATGGGCACCCCACAGGGGCGGTCTTCGAGTTTACCACGGTGCTCCGGGCCATGATGCGCGACCATCGCCCGGACCTGGTCGCGGTGGCCGCCGACTCGCCGGGCAAGGTCTTCCGCCACAAGATGTACGCCGAATACAAGGCCAACCGCCCGCCGATGCCCGACGACCTGGCCTGGCAGATTCCCAAGGTGATGGCGGTCTGCGAGGGCTACGGCATCCCCGTCTACAAGATTAAGGGCTTCGAGGCCGACGACATAATCGGCACGCTGGCCCGCCAGGCCGCCGCGGCCGGCTTCGAGGTGATTATCGTCAGTGCAGACAAGGACCTTCTTCAACTGGTCAGCGACCACATTAAGGTCTTTGATCCAGGTTCCAAGGGCAAGCGACCGAGACCTGAGAAGATGTACGCTGTGGCCGATGTAGAGGAAACCTTGGGCATTCCGCCGGACAAGGTAATAGAGTTGAAAGCTTTGGCCGGGGACAGCTCGGACAACGTGCCCGGCGTTCCCGGAATCGGGCCCAAGACCGCGCTGGCGCTCATGAACAAGTACGGCGACATGGACGGCGTGCTGGCCAACGCCGAAAATGAGAAGGGCAAGCGCCGCGAGAACCTCGTCAACTTCGCCGACCAGGCGCGGCTCAGCCGCGAGCTGGTGATCATCAACACCCAGGTTCCCGTGGAGTTCGACGCCGAGGCCGCGCGGGTCTCGCCGCCGGACGTCGAGAAGCTCCAGCCGCTCTTCCAGGAGCTGGGCTTCAGGGAGATGCTCAAGAACCTCCTGGCCGGCGTGGCCCCCAGCCAGGAGTCCGAGGACGCCGACTACCGCACGGTGACCAGGCCCAGCGAACTACGCGAGCTGGCCCACCGGCTGGTGGAGGCCGAGCTGGTCTCCGTCGACTTGGAGACTACCAGCGTCGACGCCATGCGCGCTGAAATAGTAGGCATGTCGTTCTCCGTCCGCGAGGGCCAGGCCTATTATGTTCCCGTGAAGAGTCCCGGAAGCGAGCCGGTCTGTCCATTCGACGAGGTGGCGCGGCTCTTCAAGCCCATTCTCGAAAACGAGAACCTGGCCAAGGTCGGCCAGAACATCAAGTACGACATGGTCGTGCTGCGCCGCGCGGGCATCAACCTGCGCGGGGTCTCGTTCGACACCATGCTGGCCGACTACCTGTTAGCTCCCGGCGAGCAGCGCCATAACATCGACGCCCTGGCCATGGAGCACCTCGGCTACCGCAAGACGGCTACCAGCGAGGTCATCGGCAAGGGCAAGGACGAGACCACCATGGACCTGGTCCCCGTGGAAACCGTCTCGCGCTACGCCTGCGAGGACGCGGACATCGCCCTGCGCCTAGCCGGCTGCCTGCGTGGCAAGCTGGTCGAGAAGGGCCTGCTGCGCCTGCTGGAAGAGGTGGAAGTCCCCCTCGTCGAAGTGCTGGCCGACATGCAGATCAACGGCGTGGCCGTGGACACCCCGGCACTCGCGGAGATGTCCACGAGCTTGGAAAGCGTACTGGCCGTCAAGCAGGGGGAGATCTTTGAGGCCGCCGGGCACGAGTTCAACATCCAGAGCCCCAAGCAGCTCGCCCAGATCCTCTTCGAGGAGCTCAAACTCCCCGCCAGGAAGAAGACCAAGACCGGCTTCTCCACCGACGAGCGCACCCTGGCGGACCTGGCCGCCAAGCACCCCCTGCCCAGGCTGATCCTGGAATACCGCAGCCTGGCCAAGCTCAAGAACACCTACGTCGACAAGCTCCCCGAGTGGGTCAACCCCGCCACCGACCGCATTCACTGCTCGCTGAACCAGACGGGCACGGCCACCGGGCGGCTCTCCTCCAGCGAGCCGAACATGCAGAACATTCCCATCCGCACCGAGCTGGGCCGTTCGGTGCGCGCCTGCTTCGTGCCCGGCGAGCCCGGCTGGGCCTTCGTCTCCGCGGACTACTCGCAGATAGAGCTGCGCATGCTGGCCCATTTTTCGCGTGATGAGAACCTGCTCGCGGCTTTCAATGAGGACAAGGACGTTCACCGCTTCGTCGCCGCGCAGGTCTTCGGCGTCAGCGAGGCCGAGGTCACCTCCGACCAGCGCCGCCAGGCCAAGGCGGTCAACTTCGGGATCATCTACGGCCAGTCGGGCTGGGGCCTGGCCCAGAACTTAGGGATAGGCCAGGACCAGGCCCGCGAGTTCCAGGAGGAGTACTTCGAGCGCTATCCGGGCGTGGCCGCCTGCCGCGAGGCCATCGTCGAGAAGTGCCGCGAGCGCGGCTTCGTGACCACCATCCTCGACCGCCGGCGCTACTTCCCGGACATAAACGCCGGCGACGTCCACGCCAAGCGCGGGGCGGAGCGCGCGGCGATAAACACCGTCTTCCAGGGCTCGGCCGCGGACCTCATTAAGGTAGCCATGAACCGCATACATGTAGAGCTCGCCGGCGGTGGGCTCCGCGCGCGGATGCTGCTGCAGATTCACGACGAGCTGCTCTTCGAGTCGCCGCCCGAGGAGGTCGCGGAGCTCTCGAAGATGGTGGCGCGGCTCATGGAGGGCGCGGTGCAACTGTCCGTGCCGCTCAGGGTTTCGGTGGGCTCAGGTCCCAACTGGCTGGAGGTCAAGTAGTGAGCCTCAAGGTTTACATGTTGGCCAACCCGGAAGGCCTGGACAGACGCAGCCGCCAAGAAGCTGGAGGCCTGACGTGGTAAGCCAAGCCAGGCGAAAGAAGTTCCTGTCCACCGAGGTCCTGGACCGGATCGCCAACGAGATGACCCGGCGGGCCCGCCAGCAGGGCATCAACGTCGCCGTGGCCGGCGGGCTGGCCATGCAGATATACGGCTCCGACCGGTTGACCATGGACGTGGACTTCGTGGCGGACCGGAAGATCGAGGGGCTGCCGGTGCAGGGCGAGATCACTTTCGGGGGCGACAAGCTCCTCTCGCCCGATGGGGTGCCCGTCGACTGGATAGTCCGCGAGGACGGCTACGCGCCGCTCTACGAGGAGGCCCTGCTTAAGGCCGAGGAGGTGGAGGGCCAGGAATACAAGGTGGTAACCCTGCCCTACCTGGCGGCCATGAAGCTGGTGGCGGGGCGTCCCAAGGACGAGTTGGACCTCATGGGCGTTCTCGTCTCCGACGACCTGGACGTGGAAGAGACCCGGGGAATCATCCTCAAGCACCTCGGCCAGTACGCGGCCGACGACTTCGGTTCCCGCGTCGCCGAGGCCAAGTGGCGTAAGGAGTCCGAACGATGAGCCTCAAGGTTTACATGTTCACGGACTTGGAGGGCATCGCCGGCGTCGAGCATTGGGACGACCGCAAGGGCCAGAGCCACCAGGCCGCCAGGCGCCACCGCCAGATGCGCGAGCTGTTCATGGGCGAGGTCAACGCCGCGGTGGAGGGGGCCTTCTCCGGCGGCGCCACCAGCGTGGTGCTGGTCCAGGGCCACTCCGAGTCGGTCATCTACGAAATGGCCGACGAGCGCCTGGAGATCATCATGGGCGGCCACCCCACCTGGCTGCCGCACCTCGACGCCAGCTTCGACGCGGCCTTCTTCGTGGGCGCCCACGCCATGGCCGCGACGCCGGGCGCGACCCTGGCGCACAGCTTCAGCCACGCCAGCCGCAAGCGCTGGTGGCTCTGCGGCCAGGAGATCGGCGAGCTCGGCGCCCTGGCGGCCATCGCCGGAGGACACGGCGTCCCCGTGGTCCTGGCCACCGGCGACGACAAGCTCTGCTTTGAGGCCAGCGAACTGATCCCGGAAATAGAAACCGCCCAGGTCAAGACCGGCATCGACCTGCACTGCGC
>CBDUSI010000098.1:0-17224 GCA_965370045.1 uncultured bacterium
GAATATCGACCAACACACCCCCAGTCCTTTAGAGAATTAGCAGACACAGCCTAGCTAGAATACCTCCGGAACTGGCTCAGCCACAGTCGCTGGCGGCACCACCAGCTCTTCGGAGTCTTCCATAGCGTTTTCCTCGGCACCGGGCGCCGCGGGAGTGAAGCTCTTGGAAGCCTGCGCCGTGTTCCCGTAGGCGCCCATGTTGATGCGGTCGTCGTTGTCCTCCGGCTCGTTGGAGTAGCCATCCGCGGGATCGCCGGCGTCGATGCACTGGCTGGTGACTCCGTCGACAACCCACCCGCCGGCAGTCCAGCGGCCGGCCTCCGATTGCAGATGGTAGTCACCGCTGCCCGCATTCACGAACAGCGGATCCTGATCGATGTTGCCAACGCCGGCATATCCGTCCTGTACGCACGAGTAGGTCACTGTCGGTGTCGCGCCAGCGGTGTCGTATATGCCATTCCCTTGTGCCTTGACCGAAGTGTTACCCCAAAGGATGCAGTTCTTTATGGCTGGACTGCCACCGCTGTTTGAGATTCCCCCTCCTCGGTCGCCAGTATTATTCTCGAAGGTGCAATTGCTTACCGTCGTAGAGGATCCGACGTTGCTCATTCCTCCGCCATTCTTATTGTTGGCCACGTTGCCGTTGAACACGCAGTTGGTCACTGTCGGTGAGGACGAGTCGTTGCGCATACCGCCGCCGAACTGGTCCGCCGAGTTCGTGGTGAACCTGCAATTGGCTACGGTCGGCGAGGCGGAACTGTTGTACATGCCCCCGCCGCTGTCGTAGCCTGCCGCTCCGTCGGCCATGCCGCCACTGATAGTGAAGCCGTCCAGCGTCCCGCCAGTGACCCCCACCAGCACGTGGTAGGTATTGTCGCTGGAGTCCCCAGGCGTACCGATATCGCCGCTGAGCGTGGTAACGTTCTGACTCCAGGTGCGTTGGTCGCGAGACGTCTCCGTTGCGTCGAAGCCGGCGTAGACCGCCACTTCTGACTTCAACTGGAAGCTGATGGTACGGTCCGCTCCGGCCGTCGGCTTGTAGGTGCCCTGCGCCACCCAGATATCCTTGCCGCTGGTGGCGGCGGCGAGCGCGCTCTGGAGATCCGTGTATGCGTTGGTCCAGGACGTGCCGTTGTTCGCACCGGTGGCACCGGCATCCACGAAGATGACGTGAGCCAGCGTTGATTTCGAAGCCTGAGCGGTGTTCCCGTAGGCGCCCATGTTGATGCGGTCCCCGTGGGGCGTCGGCTCATTGCCGTAGGCGTCAGCAGGATCGCCGACGTCGAGGCACGGGCTGGTGACTCCGTCGACAACCCACCCGCCGGCAGTCCAGTGACCGGCCTGTGATTTCAGGTGGAAGTCGTGGGTGCCGGCAGGGTCGACGAACAGCGGGTCAAGGTCAATGTTTCCGGTGCCCGCATATCCCCCCTGCACACAGGAGTAGCTCGCCGTGGTGCTCGACCCCGTGCCGTTGTATATCCCGGGACCCGTGCCCAGCGTCGCGGTGTTGCCCCAAAGAATCCCGTTCTTCACCGTCGCGCCGCTCGTCCCGTAGCTGCCCATGCCCCCGCCTCGACCCGCCGTGTTGCCCCAGAAGGTGCAGTTGGTCACCACCGGCGAGGAATCCTTGTTGCACACCCCACCACCGTAGTAGGCTGCGACGTTCTGGTTGAATCTGCAGCGCAACACCGCCGGCGCGGAGGCACTGACGTTGTACATCCCTGCCCCGAACTGAGTCACCGTGTTGCCAGCGAAAATGCAGTCGGTCAATTGCGGCGAGGAGGCGTAGTTGTACATTCCTCCCCCACTCTTTCCCGAGTTGCCGGCGAAGGTGCTGTTGCTGATCGCCGGCGATGAACCGTTGCAGTAGATCCCTCCTCCGCCTACCGCCGCGGAGTTCCCGTAGAAACCGCCGGTCACCGTCCCCGCCGTCCCGCCGACGCAGGCCATCCCACCGCCCTTGCCGGCCTGGTTGCTGCTGAAGGCGCAACTGGTGAATGTCGGAGACGAATTCGTGCTGTAAACCCCGCCGCCGTTGTAACTGCTCCCGTTTCCCCCCGACTTGTTGCCGCTGAAAGCGCAGTTCGCGACCTGCGGCGAGGAGGCGTCGTTGTACATCCCCCCGCCGTGGTATGTGGACACGTTGCCGGTGAAGCTGCAGTCCGTCACCGTCGGCGCCGACCCGCCCCTGTTGTACATTCCCCCACCGCCGTAGGACGTCAGATTGTTGCTGAAGGTGCAGCCCGTCACCGTCGGCGAAACGCCGCTGTTGTACATCCCTCCACCGTAGTTGTTGGTGGTGCCACTGACACCGTTGGCGTTCCCCTCGGTGACGGTGAAACCGTCGAGTGTCCCGCCGTCGGTCCCCCGCACCACGTGGTAGCTGTTGTCGCTGGAGTCTCCCGGCGTCCCGATGTCACCGCTCAGGATGGTCACGTTCGCTATCGGGTCACGCTCACTCCTGAGCGCTTCCGCGCCGTCAAAACCTCCGTAGAGGGGCACGCCGCTCTTCAATGTGAAACGCGCCGTGCGCTCGCCCCCCGCTGTCGGATTGTAGGTTCCCTCAGCCACCCATATCTCATTCCCGTTGATCCCGACCGAGAGGGCGCTCTGTAGATCAGTGTATGCGTCGGCCCAAGAGAGGCCGTTGTTGGCCCCAGCCGCGTCCGCATCCACATAGATGACCAGTCCCGCGACCGACTTCGAAGCCTGCGCAGTGTTCCCGAATGTTCCCATGTTTACACGGTCGCCGTTGTCTTCGGGTTCATTCGAGTAGTCATACGCCGCATCGCCCATGTCGATACCGGGACTGCTCTCTTCGTCCTTCACCCAGCCGGCTTCACTCCAGTGACCGTTCCGTGATTTCAGGTGGAAGTCTCCACCCGCGGCATCCACGAACAGCGGGTCCTGGTTGATGTTCCCTGTCCCGGCGTATCCATCCTGCACGCACGAATAGGTTGCCGTCGTGGTCGCACCCGCGCCGTTGTATATCCCGTTGCCTGTTCCTAGCGTCGCGGTGTTGCCCCAAAGAATCCCGTTCTTCACCGTCGCGCCGCTCGTCCCGTAGCTGCCCATGCCCCCGCCTCGGCCCGCGGTGTTGCCCCAAAACGTGCAGCTGGTCACTGCCGGCGAAGAATCCTTGTTGCACATCCCCCCGCCATAGTAGCCCGCAATGTTCCCCCTGAAAACGCACTGCAACACCGCCGGACCCGAGGAGCTGTCGTTGTACATCCCCCCGCCGAACTGCGTAACCGTGTTCGAGCTGAAGGTGCAGCTGGTTAGCTGCGGCGAAGAGGAATAACTGTAAACCCCTCCCCCGCTCTTTCCTGAATTGCCGCTGAAGGTGCAGCCACTGATTCCCGGCGAGGAGCTGTTGTTGTAGACCCCCCCGCCCTTGTCCGCCGCCGTGTTCCCGCTGAATTCGCAGCCCGTCAGTGTCCCCGAGGACCCGCTGACGTTGGCCATGCCCGCGCCCTTGCCGGCCTGGTTCCCGCTGAACGTGCAGCCCGCGAACGTCGGAGACGAGTTCACATTGTAAACCCCGCCGCCGTTGTAACCGTTCCCGTTCCCCCCTGATTTGTTGCCGCTGAAAGTGCAGCTCGCCACCTGCGGCGAGGAGGCATCGTTGTACATCCCCCCGCCGTGGTACGTGGACACGTTGCCGGTGAAGCTGCAGCCCGTCACCGTCGGCGCCGACCCGCCCCTGTTGTACATCCCCCCGCCGCCGTAGGAGGTCAGGTTGTTGCTGAAGGTGCAACCCGTCACCGTCGGCGAAACGCCGCTGTTGTACATCCCTCCACCGTAGTTGTTGTTGGTGCCATTGACACCGTTGGCGTTCCCCTCGGTGACGGTGAAACCGTCGAGTGTCCCGCCGTCGGTCCCCCGCACCACGTGGTAGCTGTTGTCGCTGGAGTCTCCCGGCGTCCCGATGTCACCGCTCAGGATGGTCACGTTCGCTATCGGGTCACGCTCACTCCTGAGCGCTTCCGCGCCGTCAAAACCTCCGTAGAGGGGCACGCCGCTCTTCAATGTGAAACGCGCCGTGCGCTCGCCCCCCGCTGTCGGATTGTAGGTTCCCTCAGCCACCCATATCTCGTAGCCATCTTCCGCAAAGGCCAAGGCATCCTGCAAGTCGGCAAATGCGTCGGTCCAGGACAAACCGTTATTGCCGCCGGTAGCGTCCGCATCCACATAGAGCAGCGTGCCTGCCCCGCCATAGGAACCGGTCAGGAAGACGTCCGCCCCGCCAGCCGCGGTCAACTGGGTTTCTCCGAGCTCACCCGGACCGAAGGTGGCCGTTTCCTCGAACCAGCCAGTCGCCAGAAGACTGCCAGACTGTCCGACAGCGAGGCCGTACCCGCGGTCCTCCCCCGTGCCCCCGGACCGCACCGCACTGGCCAGCGTGCCGTCAGGGTTGTACCGCGCTGCGAAGACGTCGTAGTTACCGCCAGAGACCAAGTCAGTTCGTCCCGGCTCGCCGGAGCCGAACCTGATACTGCCTTTGAAGTACCCGGTTGCGGCCACGACATCACCGGACAACAGGGCGAGGCCTTCCGCGTAATCCCAGTCGGTGCCGCCGGCGCGCTTGGCCCAGGCCAACGTTCCATCCACGTTGTAGCGGGCCATGAAGACGTCAGAGAACCCCACGGAGGTCAGCTGCGTTTCGCCGGCCTCGCCGGGCCCGAAGGTGGCCGTGTTGAGAAAGCTGCCGCTGACCACCACCGTGCCGTCCGAGAGCGCGACGATGCCGCGCCCGTAGTCATGCCTGTCTCCCCCGGCGCGTTTGGCCCAGGCGAGGGTCCCGTCCGGGTTGAACCTGGCCACGAAGACATCGGGAATGCCGGCCGAGGTCAGCACCGTCTCGCCGGGTTCGTCCTTGCCGAAGGTGGCCGTCCCCTGGAAGTTCCCGGTGATGGCCGTCGAGCCGTCGGCGAAGCCGGCGATGGCAACGCCGTAGTCCCAGTCGGCTCCCCCCGCCCGCCAGGCGCTGTCCAAAGTGCCGTCCGAGTTGTACTTGGCGACGAACACGTCGCGCAGACTCGCCGAAACCAGCGAGGCCTCGCCCGGCTCGTCCTTCCCGAAGACAGCCGTTCCCTGGAAGCTGCCGGTGATAGCCAGGGAACTGTCCGCGAAGACAGTTATCCCGTGCGCCTCGTCGGCGTACTGCCCCCCGGCGCGCTTGGCCCAAGCGAGGGTGCCGTCGGAGTTGTACCTGGCCACAAACAGATCGTAGCTGCCGGCCGAGGTCAAGGCCGTTTCGCCCGCTTCGCCCTTTCCGAACGTGGCCGTTCCGGAAAAATAGCCAGCGACGACGACCGTGCCATCGGCCAGGACCCCGGCGGCCGTGGCGTAGTCGTTGCTCACACCCCCGGCGTTCTTGGCCCAGATCAGGCTGCCCCCGGCCGTGTACCTGGCGACGAAGACGTCGACGCCCCCCGCGGAGGTCAGCTCCGTTTCGCCGACCTCGCCGGGGCCGAAGGTGGATACTCCCCCGAAATCCCCAGCCACGACCAACGAGCCGTCCGGCAGACCGACGATGGCTTTTCCATGCTCGGCGTCCAGGCCTCCGGCGCGCTTGGCCCAGGCCAAGTCGCCCTCGCCGCCGACGGCCAACGCCGGCAGGAGTGCGGCCAGCAAAGTTAACACGAAACTGCGCATTCTCAGCTGCCTGTCATCCGGACACACTTCTCCCCACTAGTGTTGTCGGACGTATTCGCTGCCACTTGAGCGCCCCGCCCCACAATCGACAGCTCGTAAGTAGCTGAGGCATAGCCCCTTACGCCACACAAGGCCGAGCTGCCGACTTCCTGACGCCCGTCCAACAAGCACCGGACAAACCCCCTATTGTTAATATACATAATATACGGAGCTAAGTCAAGCCCGGGGGGCAGGCGGCAGGATTCCATGACTCAGCCAGACGCCTACCGGCCCAGCATGTCTCCAGGAATCAGGCGCCTCGCTATTGGCTACAGCGCCTGTGATTCTCAGTCGCCTGCTGATAACAGTCCATCAATTGCTTGTAGTTGTGGTCCGGTGTGTACTTGGCGAGATCTGCTTGACGCGCCGCGCGTCCCATGCTGCGGCGGCGCGAAGCGTCGGTCAAGATGGCAATCAGTTTGGATGCCAGGTCTTCCACGTTGCCCGGCTCGAAGAGCAAGCCTGTCTCCCCGTCGACGACCAGCTCCGCCGGGCCGCCTATGTTGCTAACAACCGCCGGGCGGTGGCGTTCACCCAGCCCACCGAGTGGTTGGCGACCTTGATGCCTTCGTCCCGGATGTAGTCGGCGGCGTTCTCGAGGTCGAGTTCGTCACCCACCATGATGCAGTAGAGGGTGACCCCCGGGGCCATGTCCACCAGGTGCTCGGAGACGCCCACGCCGTGCGCGGTGCCGCTTTCGATGTTGTCATCGTTGCTGCCCGGCAGGTCGACGATCACCGTCCCGGCGGGCAGCTCGCCCTGGGCGATGGCGTTGGCCAGCCCGATGAAGCCCAGGTCGACCACGGCGGCCCTGACGCCGCTGCCGGTGACCCCCGCCGTCTGCACCTGGTCGGCGCCGGTGAGAGCCACGCTCTCCGAGATGTTCGAGCCTAGGCCGCCCAGTGCCTTGGCCGGCGTCGGCGCCCGGGCCAGGTGGATGTCGGGATGTCCCTCCAGGCGCTTCAGCCTGCCGGGCGGCACCAGTATCCGGACGAAGGACATCGAAGTGGCGTCCACGCGGACGCCGAGCTTCTTGATCTTGATGAGGTCGATGCTCTTTGAACCCATGCCGGCCTTGGGCACGAGAATGACGGGGACCAGCCCCTGCTTGATTCGAAGGCCGCGCAGCCGAGCCAGCCCGAGAGCGTGGCCCTTCCCTTTGGCCTTGTGCGCGTCAGCCAGCGTCCGCAGTAAGGGACCGAGTTTGCAGCCCGGCTCACCGCGCGACGGGGCCGCGCCCTTCACTCCCAGGGCGATGGAAACAGACAGGATGGCGTAAAGCCAAAACCTTATCATCGTTCTGAACTCCGTCGCAGACTACGCTTGACCGATTTCTGAGCCGCCCCCGCGCCTGCACCAGTGCTGCACGTGTGCAGACGCCTAAGTTATATATATTATACACCTGGACCATTCGCCTATCAACATTATTATTGAGAAAAGCGCTCTTTACGGTCCGGGCAATGTCTGAAGCGGCCACATCCCGGCGCTCGCTCGCCACCTATGACACCTACTAAGGTCACTTATGGATCGCTCGGGTCACAAGCAGCTGCACAACTTTTGGCCCGGCGCAGACAGCGACCTCAGAGCCCCTTCGACCTCAGCCATATACGGCGTTGCACGTGTGCACTGCTGCGCTGTCAGCTCGGCATGCTTCAGACTTTTTCGGCCGCGTACATCTCACCGTACAGCGAAAGGCCTCATCGATCTCATGAGCCCAGGAAACTGGCGGTTCCGGCCGCCGGTGACTGCTTTGCGCAAGCCGTGGTGCAGAGTCCTTCCGCAAGGGGTCTGGGCTGGGGGGGGAGGAGAAAATGCCAAGACGCGCGCCTCCTTGATTTATGTGCCGGCGGTCCTAGACTGCGGCCATGGACATCGGAATCATCGGGCTGCCCGCCGCGGGCAAGACCTGCCTGTGGCGCGCGCTGACCGGCTCGAAGGAGGCGGCCTCCAGCTACGCGCCGGGCGGGTCGATGGAGACGCTCCCCGCGCGGGTGATTGACGGGCGCCTCCAGAAGCTCTCCGCCGCCGAGGGCAGCGCCAAGACCACCTTCGCCCAGGTGAACGTCGCCGACGTGACCGGGCTGGTCACCGGCAAGGGCGCGGCCCGGCAGACCAGCGCGGAGCTCCTGGGCCAGGCGCGGCCCCTGGACCTCCTGGTGCTGGTGGTGCGCGCCTTCGAGAGCAATGTGGTGCCCCACGCGCTCGGCTCGGTGGATCCGGCGCGCGACCTGGCCGAGATCGAGTCGGAGCTGCTGATCGCCGACCTGGGCATCGCCGAGCGGCGCATCGACAAGCTGGGCTCCGCCAAGAACCGCACCAAGGAAATGCGCGCGGCCGACCATGCCGAGATCGGGGTTATCGAGGGTCTCAAGGCCGCGCTGGAGGAGGGCCGGCCGGTCCGCGATCTAACGCTCTCGGACGACGAGCTCTTCAAGCTGCGCTCCTTCCAGTTCCTGACCGCCAAGCCCACCCTGGTGGCCCTCAACGTGGGGGAGGGCCAGGTCGGGGAGCCGCTCCTCGATGCGCTTTCCGGCCGGCCGGCGGCGGCGGTGGCCGCGCACACCGAGGCCGAGCTCCTGGACCTGGAGGAGGCCGACCGCGCCGAGTTCGCCCGCGAGTTGGGCGTGGAGCAGCCCGCCGCGGAGTGGTTCATGCAGGAGGCCCTGCGCGCCGCGGGCATGGCCAGCTTCTTCACCCTGGGCCCCACCGATGCCCGGGCATGGCTGATTCGCGACGGAGAACCGGCGGCCTCGGCGGCCGGCAAGATTCACAGGGATATGGAGCGGGGCTTCATCCGCGCGGAAGTTATCGGCTGGGAGGAGTTCCTCGCAGAAGGCCCTTGGAAGAAGCTCAAGGGCAACAAGGCGCTCCGCGAGGAGGGCCGCGACTACCCCGTCCGCGACGGGGAGGTTATCAACGTGAAGTTCAGCGTATAGACGACTCGGGAAGCTTTCCTGCTTCACCAGTTTGGGTGGAAAGCCGGTGGCGGATTTCGGTTGATAACGCCCCGCGGTGGGCCTAAACTCGGGTCCTTGGGTTGGGACCAGCGGGAGGCGAGCCATGATCATCGTGATGAAGCAGGGCGCGACTCCCGAAGAGCTGGAGG
The DNA here is from genome assembly GCA_965370045.1 of uncultured bacterium. GTDB lineage: Bacteria > Planctomycetota > SZUA-567 > JAKLDR01 > JAKLDR01 > CAZONU01. The sequence goes on from CBDUSI010000098.1 coordinate 8,804, forward strand.
CCGTCGAGGGCCGCGTCCGCCAGGCGGGCCTCAAACCCCACACGATATACGGCGAGGAGCGCCAGGTAGTGGCGCTCATCGGCGACGAGCGCAAGTTCAAGCCGGAGTTCTTCGAGGTCTGCCCCGGCGTCGAGAAGGTCATGCGCGTCCTGGCTCCCTACAAGCTGGCCAGCCGGGCGAGCACCGTGGCCCCGCGGACCGTAATGGTCGGCGACGTGGAAATCGGCGGGCCGGAAGTGGTGCTCATCGCCGGGCCCTGCACCGTGGAGGACCGCGAGCAGATCATGACAACGGCCCGGGCGGTCAAGCGCGCCGGGGCCCGACTGCTGCGCGGGGGGGCCTTCAAGCCGCGGACCAACCCATACAGCTTCGGGGGCCTGGAGCGCGTGGGGCTGGAGCTGCTGGCCGCCGCGCGCGAGGAGACCGGCCTGCCGGTGGTCACCGAGGTGATGACCCCCGCGGACGTCGAGCTGGTGGCCAGCTACGCCGACATGCTCCAGGTGGGCACCCGCAACATGCAGAATTTCTGCATGTTGAAGGAGCTTGGCGGGCAGGGCAAGCCCGTGCTCCTCAAGCGGGGCATGAGCGCCACCGTCGAAGAGTGGCTGCTGGCCGCCGAGTACATCCTCAGCTGCGGCAACCCCAACGTGGTCCTCTGCGAGCGGGGCATCCGTACTTTCGAGAAGCACGGCCGCAACACCCTGGCGCTCTCGGCGGTGGCCGCGGCCAAGCTGGAGACCCCCCTGCCGGTGATCGTCGACCCCAGCCACGGCACGGGCCGGGCCGACCTGGTCCGGCCCATGAGCAAGGCGGCCCTGGCCGCCGGCGCCGACGGGCTGCTCCTGGAGGTTTGTCCCGACCCGGCGACGGCCCTGCTCGACGGGCACCAGTCCCTGTCCACCGAGAGCTTCGCCATCCTGGCCGAGGAACTGGCGCCGGTGGCCGAGGCGGTGGGGAGAAAGCTGTGAGCCGCGCCGCGGGCCTCGCCGTCCTGGCCGGGCTCCTGGCGATCATGGGCGGGGGGGCGCCGGCGGCCGAGCCGCCCGCGAAGAGGCGGCTGACCGACGTGGAAAAGGGCAGCATCTACAACAAGATCGACTCCTGCACCTCCGCGGAGATCGGCCTGGTGGCCATCCGGGAATTCGTCCAGAAAGTGGTGAGGATGGCCAAGGGCCGCGACGACGCGGTGGACTACATCGTGAAGAGTTGCCTCATTCACACCGAGCCCCTGGCCCGCATTGCCACGGTCGAGGCCCTGGCGCACATCGGCAGCGGCCGGGCGCTGCCCGCGCTGCACGAGTTGATTGAGTTCGACGACACCTACAGCGTACGCCGGCACGCCGCGCGGGCCATCGCCGGCTTCGGCGACCCGGTGGCCCTCAAGAAGCTCTTCCGCGAGGTGCCCGACTTCGACGGCTCGCTGGGCCGGCGCATCCGCGGCCCCAAGGGCGAGTCGCGCGCGGCGGCCGCCCGGCGCAAGAAGCGCCTCCGCGCGCTGGGCGCCACCATTTCCCGGGCCCTGGATCGCTTCCCCAGCCTGATCCACTACATGCGTCCCAACGAGGACCGCGACCTCCAGGAGAAGGCCAAGAAGGAGCTGCAGCGCCTGACCGACTACGTCGACCAGGTGAAGGCCGAGGAATGGCGGCGATGGTGGAAGGAAGTACGCAAGGGCCGTCCGCCGAAGCTCCACGTTGGCATCAACCGCACCGCCGACCGCACCACCATGATGGCCCTCATTGAGCTGGCGGCGATGATTGAGGTCCGGGAGACGGTCGGCGGCCTGATTGCGGCCTTGGGCCACGGCGAAGTCCCGGTGAAGATGGCCGCGGCCGGCGCCCTGGGCCACCTGGGTACCGGCGGCGGGGAGGACAAGAAGCGCATCTCCGACGCGCTGCGAAAGGCCCTCGGCGATCCCAACGGCTGGATCAAGGCCGCGGCCGCCAAGGCCCTGACCTCCTGCGACGCGAAGAACTCGACCGCGGCCTTCCGGGGTCTGCTCGCCGACTGGGCGCCGCGGGAGAAGTCCGCCACCCACCGGGCCATGCTCTCCCGCGTGCGCCGCGCCGCGGTCGCCGGCCTGCGGGCCGCTGAGGCCCGCGGGGTGGAGGCCGAGATTGCGGGGCTGCTCGCGGATCCGAAGGCCAGCCGGCTGCTCGAGTGGGAGGTGGTCTCCGCCCTCGAGGAGCTGGGCTCACCCCGGGAACTGGCGGTGCTGGCCCGCTGCGCGGCAGCCGGCAACGCCCGCGAACGCGACCATGCCTTGCGCTCCGCGGCCGCGATCATCGCCCGCCGGCCGCCGGCCGCTGGCGGGGAAAAGCTCTCCGGGATGAGCACCGTCAAGCTGATCGCCCTGGCCCGGGGCGGGAAGAGTTTTCTGGCGGTCGCCGCAGTCCACGAGCTGGACCGGCGGGGGCCGAGCCTGACCGAGGCCGGATTCCTGACCGGCCTGAAGTCCGCCCCGGCGGAGGCCCGCCTGCTGGCCATCGCGCTCCTGGTCCGCAGGAAGTGGGTGCCGGCGGTCCGGGAGCTGGCCGCGGCGGCGCGAGCCTCGGCGGGCGCGGCCGATCCCGCCGTGGTCCTGGCGGCCTGCCGCGCGGCCGCGGAACTGAGCAGTCCCAAGGCAATTGCCGGATACCTCAAGGACCCGCCGGCCGGCGCGGAACCGCTCACCGCTCAGGACATCGCCGACCGCAGGCGCAAGGCGGTCGGCAGCCTGCTGAAACTGCTGGGAACGCCGAAGCTCCGGCCCGCGCTGGCCTCCGCCGCTTCGGATGCCCTGGTGAAGATACTGCCTCCAAATGAAGTCGGCCTGCGGCAGGGCGTGCTGGCGGGGCTGATAGACGCGCTGGGCAGGGAGCGTTTGCGCGAGGCCCACCCGGAGTTCGGCGCGGCCCTGCGCGAGCTGACCGGCGAGGACTTCCCCGACGACGTCAGGCCCTGGCGCAGGAAGTATGGGCCGAAGAAAAGGCCGGGCGGTGCCGCCGGGAGCTGAAATCCGCGGATCGAGACGCGGCCCGCAAAGCGAAAGGGCAGCCCCCGAGGGAGCTGCCCTTCTCAACGCAGGAAGGTACTCTTCTAGACGTCGTGGCTGCGAACGGTCTTGCGCTTGTTGTTCTTGGCCCGCTCCACGGCGCAGGACAACAGGCTGGCGACCTGCTTGTTGAGGCCTTCGAGAAGGTCGCCGGAGGCGAAGCACTTCTTGCCCTTGACGAACTCACGAACCTTGCTGCCCACTACGAAGTTTTCCTTACCAGCTTTCTTGGCCATCAGCGGCTTCCTCCCCGTGTAAGAGACCTTTCAAGACTCAGCCGCGCACACACGGCGGCAGGACTGAAATTTTAGGTTGCCCGCGCGGAACTGTCAAGCACTTTCAGTGGGTCTTTCGGCGGTTTCTTCTGCGGGAGCCTGGCGCACTTCGGTCTCCGAGGTCTGGTGGCAGAAGCGCTTGATGGCCCCCCGGTGGAGGACCAGTCCCAGGCCGGGCGTTTCCAGCAGCTTAGCCCGGCCACGCCAGCCGAAGCCCACCCGGCCCTTGACCACGTCGTGCTTCAGGAAGTGCGGCCCGTAGGAGCCCTCCAGATAGCGGTAGTCGGCGGTGGCGGCCGCGAAGTGCCGGCCGGCCATGGCGAGGATACCTGTTTCGCCCACCAGGCAGCCCAGCTGCCAGCCGAGCTTCCTCTTGCGGGCCAGTTCCACGATGGCCATCGAGCGCAGGTAGCCCCCGCACTTGGCCAGGCGCACGTTGAATATCACCGGCGCGCCAAGGTCGGCCAGGCGCCGGGCGCTGGCCAGGCCGGTGAGCGACTCGTCGGCCATGATCGGCACCGGGCTCCTTTCCGCGAGCCAGCCCAGGCCCTCAAGGTCGTCGGCGGCCACCGGCTGCTCGACACAGGTTATCCGGCTCTCGGCCATGACCTTGATCTTCTCCAGGGCCTCCTCCGGGCTCCAGGCGCAGTTGGCGTCGACGCGGATGTCGGCGCGCGGCCCCAGAATCCGCCTGGTCAGGCGCAGGTTGTCCAGGTCTCCGTCGTAGCCGACCTTGAGCTTCACCTGGCGGAACCCGAAGACCTTGAACATCAGCGCGCGCCGGCGGGTCTTCCAGCGGGTGCCAGCCGAAATCGGCCCGCTGTAGTCGAAAAGCCAGCGCTTGATGCCCCCCAGGACCGCGGCCACCGGCTGGCCCTGCTCCCGGGCCCAGAGGTCCACCAGGGCCATGTCCACGGCGGCGAAGGCCGCCAGGTTGCCTTGCGCCTCGGCGCGATCGGCGGCCTCGCTCAGCGCGCCCTGCAGCTGCCCCCAGGAGCCGAACTCCCGGCCCACGAAGGAGTCCAACAGCGGACCGGTGAAGGCCTTCTCGGCGGCGGCCACGGTCTCGCCGGTGAGGTAGGTCCGGGGGATGCACTCGCCCAGGCCCTTGTGGCCGTTCTCCGAGCGCAGGCGGAGCACGATGGTCTCGTTCTCGGTGCGCTCGGCCAGGTGATGCTTGTAGCTGCTCTTGAAGGGCAGGGTCAAGCGATAGAAGCGCGCCGAGCAGATCCTCATGGCTTCTCTCCGGCGGGCTTCTTGGGTCCCTTGGACTTCTTGGAGGGAGCGGGGATGCCAGGGGCCTCGCGGGCCAGGAGCAGCGGCTCGGCCTTGTAGCGCTCCCACTCGGCGGGCTCGGCGGCCAGCTTCTCGACGACCTCCACCAGGTACTTGTTGACCGGACAGGGCAGCCCGGCCTTTTCCGCGGCGCGGACTACCGCGCCGTTGAGGTTGGCGACCTCGGTGCGCCCGCGCCCGCGGGCCAGGTCCTGCCACATGGAGCTGCGCCCCTCACGCTCCGGGCCGCGGAAGGCCAGCAGGGCCAGCCGGCGGCCGAGCCAGACGGGCAGGCCCATCACCTTGCAGAAGAGCCGCACTTTGTAGCCGGGCAGGTTCAACGGCTGGGCGCCCGAGGCCCGCGCGGCGGCCAGCGTCTCGCGGAAGGCGCGGACCCCCAGCGCGAAGAGCTCGGAGGTGTTGAGTATCTGCCCGACGGTGAGATCGCTGGCCGCGCTGATGGCGTTGAAGCTGACGTTGAGCAGGAGCTTGGACCACTTTACCGACGCGGCCGCCCCGGTGACCGCTGGCAGGCCCGCGGCCCGGAATAGGTCGGCGCAGTTTTCTATCTCCGCCGCAGAAAGCCCCCGGAAGCTGGCCAGGGCCACGCCTCCACGCGCGCCCATGCGCTCAATTACGCCCGGCTCGGGACTGGAGAGATAGGCGCAGATGCCCGCGGCCATTATTCTCCGATTGGGGAAGCGCTCGGCCAGAAGCTCCTCGTTGGCCAGGCCGTTCTGGAAGCTGGCCAGGACGGTGTTCTCGTCGACGCAGCCGGCGATTGCCTCGGCGGCCTCGGCGGTGTCGAAGCCCTTGACCGCCAGGAGCACCAGGTCGAAGCGGCGGGAGAGCGGCGGTGCGGCGAAGGCCTCCAGGTCCCGGATCGCCCGGTCGCGCCCGCCCTCGCGGATCACCAGGCCCTTCTCGGCGATGGCCGCGGCCTGGGTCGGGCGGGCCAGGAGGGCCACCTGGTGCCCGCGCTCGGCGAAGCGGCCGGCGATGTATCCGCCGACCCCACCGGCGCCGACGGCCAGGACGGAGAGCTTGCGCCGCGGGGCGGACGCAAAGTGATCGGCGAGCTCCCGGGCCAACTCCTCGGGGCGCTCGAAGACCAGCGCGTGCCTGGCGGCGTGGAAAGTGCGCTCGCGCCTGGAGCGTGAGCCCAGGCGCTTCATGACCCTGCGCGCCCCGCGCACGCTGATGATCTCCTCGTTCTCGGCGAGGTACAGCCCCGCGGGGCTGGTCACCCGGGGGGCCAGCTTGTTCACCAGGCGGGCCATGGCCGGCATCTCCCGCAGGAAACGGGCCGGCACGCGCCGGGTGCGCAGGGCGTCGCCCCGGATGTACTCCAGGGCCTGGGGCTTGTCGGTGAACATCTCCGGATCGAGGGGCAGGTCGAAGAGCCGGTCGGGCGCGTAAGTGGCCGCGTGCAGGATGCGCGCCTTGTCCTTCAGCGAGTAGCCCACCTTGGGCTTGAAGCCGGGGGTCAGGAAACTCACCGTGTCGAAAAAGTCCGGGTCGCGCCCGGCGAGCAGCACCCCCAGCCGCCCGCCCCAGGAGAGGGCCACGAGGTGCAGGCGCTCGTACTTGCGGCGAAGCTCCAGGGCCAGCGCGCGGTAGTCGTCCCAGTAGGTCTCGAAAGAGCCCACGAAGGGACGGCTTCCGGCGCTCAGGCCCGAGCCCCGGCGGTCGAAGGCCCAGACGTCGACGCCCCCGGCGGCCAGCAGCCCCGCGGGGCCCCGGAACCATTCGGAGTGACTCTCGATGCCGTGAACGTAGAGACACGCCGAGCGGTTGCCCTCCCGCCGCCAGAGGCGCCCGCCGAGTTCCCCGCGGCGCTCCTGGCTCTCGGTTACTGACGCCGGCAGCGGCTCGAACACGCTCATTCTCCGGCCCCCTCCCGCAGGGTGACGAAGTCGGAGGGCTGAAAGCTGCGCTCGAACTCGTCGTGGGGCAACAAGTTGGGCGGCTTGATCTGCCCGTCGTGGGCGCCCCCGGCCACCCGCTCGGCGCGCCAGCGCGAGTAGCTGCCGGCCGGCAGCACCAGCAGCACTGGCGCAGACAGGCGCAGCGAGTCGCGCTTGGCGCGGTACTCGATGTTCCCCTCGCGGAGCGCCTCCTCGAAGGCCGCCAGGAAGGCCCGCATGCGCTCCTCATCGGCGGGCCCGGCGACCTCCACGGCGACAACGTAGCCGGGCCTCTCGCGGTCGGGCAGGCGCACCGAGGCGGTGAAGCCGACCAGTTCCAGGCCGCTCTTCGCCACGGCGGCGGAGGCGGCGGCCGAGACCTGGGCCTCGCTGACCTTTTCGCCGGTGAGCGACAGAATGCGCGCGCCCTTGCTCAGGAAGCGCAGCGCCGGCGCCCGGCTGCCCTCGGCGCGGCCGGCGACCTCCACCAGGTCGCCCATGCGGTACCTGTAGAGCCCGCCGGTGGTGGTCACCACCAGGAAGTAGCGCTGGCCATCCTCGATCTCGTGGGCCAGAAGCGTCTCGGGATTCCCGGCGTCGTTGCGGTCCTCGGGGATGAACTCCATGAAGACGCGGCTGAGGGCCGGCGCGCCGGCCGGCGTGCCGTCGGCCAGGGGCACCGCGAAGAAGCCCTCGGACGCGTTGAAACCGGGGTCGCGCAGCGCGCGCGGGGCGTAGAGCTCGCGGAGCCGGGGCACGAAGAACCCGGCGGCGCCGCCCAGCCACACGGAGATCACCTCCACGTTCGGCCAGAGGTCGCGGGGCGCGAGTTGGCGGCCCGCGTCGAGGGCCGCGCGGATGCGCGCGGCGGTCCGCGCGTCGGGGGCCAGCCGCGGCCAGAGCCGGTCGAGAAGCTTCCCGGGCAGGCCGGTATCGACGCTCAGCGAGCCGCGCTCGATGTCCCTGGCCAGGGTTTCGGCGGAGCCGGCCATCTCATCGGCCAGGACCAGCAGGGTCGAGGCGTTGGCCGTGGCGATGACGCCCACGTCCGCGCCGGCGGCCAGGCGGGCGATCAGGTAGTACTTGGCGCGATAGTCGTCGAGCTCCATGACCTCGTAGGGCACCGGGAAGAAGCGCCGGGTGGCCGGCGACTGGCTGAGGTATGTCTTGCCGGTTATCGCCCCGCAGGGGATGCCCGCCGCAGTGGTCTCCTCGGCGGCGGGGGAGACGATGGTCAGGATGCGCCGGCCCAAGAGGTCGCGATGGTCGCGGAGCAGCCGGTTGCGCCAGACGCTCTGGGCGAAGTGAAAGTCCAGGTAGCTCTGCCGGGTGACCGGGATGTACTTGCTTCTTCCGGTGGTGCCGCTGGTCCGTGCGAACATCTGCGGCCGGCCGGCGACCAGCAGGTCCGGTTCGCCCTTGCGGTGGCGCTCGACCAACTCGGCGACGTCCTCGTAGACGATCAGCGGGACGCGCGCGCGGAACTCGTCGGGGTTCTTTATCGTCGAGAAGCCGTAGCGGCGGCCGTACTCGGTTTTCGAGGCGGAGGCTAGGACACGCCGCAGCGCGCGCTGCTGGGCTTTCCCGGGATCGTCAAGAGCACGGAAAAACTCCCGGGCCAAGACGGCGGTGCCCGCCTGGTGCCAGGCGTAGAGGAAGCCGCTCAAGAGGGATCGTCCCATTTGCCCCATCCGCAGTACCCTCGGCTCCAGGTCAGCGTCTCCCCTCGCCATATCCTCCAGAGGTGTCAACTCCGGGCAGGCGCGTTCGGGCCTTCTCTGAAAGTCTACTCACCAAGCGCGGTTTTGCCAGTTCACGGCGGACCAGGGACATAGCGTCAACGGGTGGGGCCTTCATCGTGGCCAAGCTCTCATTTCTTGCGCCGCGAGATCAGTTCCAGCAGGCCCGGCACGAAGAAGATCGAGGCCAA
>CBDUSI010000099.1:0-17054 GCA_965370045.1 uncultured bacterium
CCGAGCTCTACGACCGGGAGCAGACCCTGGACCAGGCTCTGCTTCGCGAGGAGCTTCGGAAGCGGGAACTCCTCGAGGAGGTCGGCGGGGTGGCTTACCTGGCCGAGCTGGTCGGCTCGGTGCCCACCACCGCCCACGTCGAGCAGTACGCGGCGCTGGTCAAGGACCGGGCCCTGGCCCGACGGCTGATCGCCACCGCCACCGAGATCGTCCGCGCCGGCTACGAACCGGGCCGCGAGGCCTACGAGTTGCTGGATTCCGCCGAGCAGCGCATCTTCGCGCTGAGCGGCGAGCGCGCCGGCCAGGTCTTCGACATACGCGACATCATCCACGACGTTTACAAGCGGCTGGAGGAGGCGCACGGCAAGGGCGGGGTCTACACCGGCATTCCCACCGGCTACTCGAGCCTCGACGAGCTGACCAGCGGCCTGCAGCGCGGAGAGCTGACCATCATCGCCGGGCGGCCCTCGACCGGCAAGACCAGCTTCGCCCTGAACATCCTCACGCGCCTGGCCTGCGACCAGGGAATGCCCGTCGGGATATTCAGCCTGGAGATGACCAAGGAGCAGCTCGCCCAGAACCTGGCCTGCCTGAACGCCCGGGTGGACTCACAGAAACTGCGCCGGGGTACGCTCAGCCAGGAGGACTGGGGCCGGCTGGTCAACGAGGGCATGGGCCGGCTGCGCGAGGCGCCCATCTTCATCGACGACTGCCCGGGAGAGCCGCTCATCGTGCAGATTCGCGCCCGGGCGCGCCGCCTGGTCGCCAAGCAGAAAGTCGCGCTGCTGATCTTCGACTACCTGCAGCTCATCCACGGTCCCAAGGAGATCGCCGCCCAGAGCCGCCAGCAGGAGGTGGCCTATATCAGCCGCAGCCTGAAGGCCCTGGCCCGCGAGCTGAACATCCCCATCGTGGCCCTCTGCCAGCTCAACCGCGGCCTTGAGGAGCGCACCAACAAGCGCCCGCAGCTCTCCGACCTGCGCGAGTCGGGCGCCATCGAGCAGGACGCCGACCTGGTGATGCTCATTCACCGCCCCGGGCTCTACGAGGATCCGCCCGACCGCCAGGCGCCGGTTTCGATGATCATCGGCAAGAACCGCAACGGCCCGGTGGGCGATTTCAAGCTGACCTTCCTGGACAGCTTCTTCCGCTTCGAGAGCTACATTCCGGAGCAATTGGCGGAGTGATGCGCCTACGCTTCGCCGCCGCCGCCTTGCTGGCGCTCCTGCTCTTCTCGGGGGCGGCCGCCGCCGGCGAGCCCCCGCCCCCGCCGCGTGACCCGGCCCAGGGCAAGAAGATACTGGAGGTCAAGGTCGAGGGGCTCATCAGCATCAAGCCCGCAGTGGTCACCGGGGCCATGGCCACCCGCAAGGGGCTGGCCTTCCACCCGGCCACCTACCGGGAGGACTTCGACCGCATCTACGCCCTGGGCTACTTCGACGCCTACAACATCTCTATGCACGATCCGGTGGTGACCGCCAAGGGAGTGCTCATTCGGGTCACCTGTCGCGAGCGCCTGATCATCGACCGCCTGGAGTTCCGCGGCAATCTGAAAATCCGTTCCGGCAACATGATCAGCCGGTCGCGAACCGAGGGGACCCTGCTCGAAAAGGGCAAGCGCTACGATATCTTCGCCGCGCACAAGATGGCCCGGACCATCAGGGCCTACTGCTCCGACGTGCGCTACCCGCTGGCGGAGGTCGACTTCCGGGCCGAGCCCATCCCCGGCCGGCCCGGCCACGTGGTCGCGGTATTCGTGGTGAAAGAGGGCGCCAGGGTCGACGTGACGAAGGTAATCTTCCGCGGCCGCAAGTCGCTGCCCCGCAAGAAGCTTCTCAAGGTGGTCAAGGTCCGCGGGAGGAGGTGGTACCGGCGCGGCGGCAGGCTCATAGAGGACGACCTGCGCCTGGACGCGTTGCGCCTGGAGAGCCTGTACCGCAACAGCGGCTACTCCGACGCGCGGGTCAAGCTGCTGCCCATGCAGTTCTCCCCGCCGCAGGGCCGCCGGGGGGTGCGCTTGGCGACCGCCACCTTCGACATCCACGAGGGCCGTTTCTACACCTACGGCCCGCTGACCTTCAAGGGGCTGAGGTCCATATCCGAGGATGTCGCCCGCAAGGCGGTCGCCAAGGTGCTGGCCACCGAGCACCGCCCCGGCCTCATTGACGTGACCCGCACCGACACCTTCAGCGGCACTCCCTTCTCGCAGGACAAGGTCTGGGCCGCCGCGAACCGCCTCAAGCACCTGCTGGGCGAGACCGGCCGGCCCTTCGCGCGGGTCTTCGCCAAGCAGGTCCGCACCGGCAAGGCGGGCGTGATCGGCCTGGAGTTCAACGTGACCGAGGGCGCCCAGGCCTCCGTCGGCGAGATCCGCATCCTGGGCAATTCCCGCACCCGCGACCGGGTGATCCGCCGGGAGCTGCAGCTCTTCCCCGGGGAGATTTACGACTCGCGCAAGCTGGCCAAGTCCCGGAGCCGGATACGCCGCCGGGGAATATTCTCCCGGGTGGCCACTTATCCATTGCCCGGCGACGAGCCCGATACCGTCGACATCGAGCTGGAGGTCAAGGAGACCGAGACCGGCGCGATTCAGTTCGGCGGTTACGTGTCTCCCGACGACGGCTCGGTGGGCGGGGCCTTCAGCATCAGCGAGCGCAACTTCGACTGGCGGCGCTTCCCCCGGAGCTGGGACGACCTGATCAGCGGCGGGGCCTTTCGCGGGGGCGCCCAGCGCCTGAGCCTGAACACCTCGGTCAGCGCCACCAGCAAGGTCCTCAGCCTGGACTTCACCAACCCCTGGATTTGGGACACGCCCGAACGCTACAGCTTCGGAATGAAGCTCTTCCACACGGTCAAGGACTTTAACGACTACGAGGACCGGCGCTCCGGATCGGCCTTCAAGCTGGGCCGGAGCCTGTTCACCCATCGCCTGCGGGTGTACGCGCAGTACCAGGTGCAGAGCATCTACATCCAGGGCCTGGACGATGACCTGCCCCGGGAGATACTCGACGAGGACGAGGGCGGCACGCTGCTCTCCTCGGGGGAGATCGGGCTGCGCTACGACAGCCGCGACAGCCTGCGCCTGCCCACCCGGGGCATGGTGATCCGCGCCAGCGAGGAGGTCTTCGGGGGGGTCTTCGGCGGGGACGAGGACCTGCGCAAGACCTCGGTCCAGGGACACTTCTTCGTGCCCCTGTTCCGCACCCTGGGCTACCCGCACGTCCTGCGTTTCTACAGCCGGGCCGACTGGGCCAATCCCTACGGCAGGTCCGACCGGGTCCAGTACTTCGAGCGCTACTTCGCCGGCGGCATCAACACGGTGCGCGGCTACGACTACCGCTCGATCTCCCCGCGGGTGAACGGGCAGGAGGTCGGCGGGAACTTCCGGCTGACGGAGAGCGTCGAGTACAGTTTTCCTCTTTACCGGAACACCCTGCGGGGGCTGCTCTACTTCGACGCCGGCAGCGTCTGGGAGGAGGAGGGCGAGTTCGAGCTGCACGACCAGAAGCGCTCGGTGGGCCTGGGCCTGCAGATCCAGATGCCCGCGGCCATGGGCCAGATGCCCGTCAAGCTGTACTTCAGCAAGGCCATCAATCCTGACGACGAGGACGACACAGAGGTTTTCCAGTTGAGCTTCAATTTCCTGTTCTGAGGCCGGGGGAGAAGAAGGAGGCGCGAGCAATAATGAAAAGGCGCATTGCGATATCGGGGGTGCTGCTGGGCGCGGCGTTCTGCCTGTGCGCTGCGGCTTCGGCCGGCGAGGGGCGCGCTCTGCGCATCGCCATGGTCGACGTCGACAAGGTGCTCCGCGAGTACAAGAAGGGCAACGATCGCTACGAGCAGATCAAGAAGAAGTTCGAGCCGCTGGCCACGCGCATCACCCAGAAGGCCAAGTACATCAACGAGGAGAAGCGCCGCCTGGCCGCCGACCCGCGCACGGACAAGGTCGCCTACCTCAAGAAGAAGCAGAAGCTGCAGCTCATGGTGGCCGAGCTCCGGGGTGACGAGAAGGAGTACATCACCAAGCGCACCAAGGAGGAAATCGCGGCGATGATGGAGGTCTGGAACGACGTGGTCGCCGCGACGGCCAAGTACGCCAAGGACAACGGCCTGGACATGGTGTTCAAGCAGCAGATCCGCTCGACCACGCCCAAGACCAAGAGCACCTTCTACCGCAACGTGGCCGCGCGCACGGTGCTCTACTCCGCGGCCCGCCTGGACATCACCGATGCGATCGCCAAGCAGCTCAACACCGACTACGAGCGCGGCCGGGGCGCCGCCAAGGGGTGAGACCGCTTTCATGAAACGCCGGGCACTGGCCGCGCCGACCTCGTTCCTCGAGGGCCGCGGCATTCACAGCGGCGAGCCGTCGCGCTTGCGGGTGCTGCCCGCGCCGGCGGGGAGCGGGCTGCGCTTCCGCCGGACGGACCTGCCGGACCTGCCGGACGGGCCCGTGCTGGGCCGGGAGGACCTGGTGGCCGACGCCTCCGAGGGTGGTCGCAGCACCCTGCGTCGCGGGGAGGTCGTCGTCCAGACCGTGGAGCACGTGGCCGCCGCGATCTGGGGCCTGGGGCTGGATGACGCCCTGGTGGAAATCGAGGGAATCGAGCCGCCCGCGCTCGACGGCAGCGCCCTGCCCTACGTCGAGGGTCTGCAGGCCGCGGGCATCGAGGAGACCGACGAGGAGCGCCCCGTGCTTCGCCCGCCGGCCGTCCTGAGCGCCGCCGAGGGGGGCGCGTCGTTGGCCAGCCTGCCGTCGGCCGGCGGCCTGCGGATCTCTTACCTGTTGGACTACCCCGGAGAGCCGCTGGCCCAGGGCACTCTGGAGCTGGAGCTCACGCCTGAGTCCTTCGTCGCCGAACTGGCGCCGGCGCGCACCTTCTGTCCCGCCGCGCAAGTAGAGAAGTTCCTGGCCATGGGCTGGGGCCGGGGGGCCAGCAGCGACAACACTCTGGTGCTCGAGGACGGGGGCGTGCGCGACAACCAGTTGCGATTCGCCGACGAGCCGGTCCGCCACAAGATGCTGGACGTGGTCGGCGACCTGGCCTTCGCCGGCGGAGAGCTGGTCGCCAATCTGCGGGCCAGCCGCTCCGGGCACTGCCTCAACCGTCAACTGCTAGCCAAGATACTCGCGCTCTGCGAGGTCAGAAACGGAGGTCAAAGCGTGCTGGACGTCAACGAAATCCGCAAGCTGCTGCCCCACCGCTATCCTTTTCTGCTGGTCGACAGGGTGGTGGAGTTAGAGCCCGGCAAGCGGGCGGTGGGCATCAAGAACCTCAGCGTCAACGAACCTTTCTTCCAGGGGCACTTCCCGGACGTCCCGGTGATGCCCGGGGTGCTGCAGATCGAGGCCATGGCCCAGGTCGGCGGGCTGCTGCTCCAGAGCGTGATCGACCCGGACGACGACAGGATCGCCGTTCTGGTCAGCGTGGACAAGGCCAAGCTGCGCCGCGCGGTGGTCCCCGGCGACCAGCTGGTCATGGAGGTTACGCTGGACAGGTTCCGCGGCAGCTTCGGCCAGGTGAGCGGCAAGGCCACCGTCGACGGGAAATTGGCGGCCCAGGCGGTAATCCGCTTCGCGGTAGTCTCGCCGGACAATGTCTCCGGCGGGAAGAAAGGCTAGGAGGTTCACCGTGGCCATCCATCCCACGGTCACCGTCCACGAGGGCGCCGAGATCGGCGAGGACGTGAGCATCGGCGCCTATTCGGTGATCGGCCCCGACGTGAAGATCGGTCCGGGCTGCCTGATCCGCGAGCGGGTGACCGTCGCCGGGCGAACCACGATTGGCGCGGGGTGCAAGATATACACCGGCGCGGTGGTGGGCTCGGACCCCCAGGACCTGAAGTACGCCGGCGAGAACACCGAGGTGGCCGTCGGCGACCGCACCATCATCCGCGAGTACGTGACCGTCAACAAGGGCACCACCGGCGGCGGCGGCGTCACCCGGGTGGGCTCGGACTGCCTGGTGATGGCCTACAGCCACGTGGCCCACGACTGCATCGTCGAGGACAACGTAACCATGGCCAACGTGGCCACGCTCGCCGGCCACGTGCTCATCGAGCGCGGCGCCATCCTCAGCGGAATGGTCGGCGTGCACCACTTCGGTTCCGTGGGGCGGCTGGCCTTCGTCGGCGGCATGAGCAAGATCACTCGCGACGCCCCGCCTTTCATGGTGTCCTTCGGCAATCCCGCGCGGGTCCGCGGCACTAATGTCGTGGGCCTGAAACGCGCCGGAGTGGCCCGCGAGAGCATCTCCGCCCTGCGCCTGGCCTGTCGCTGGCTCTACCACTCGGCGCTGGCCCAGGAGGCCGCCAGGCAGAAGATACTCGCCGAGGGCCTCGACAAGTTCGAGGAGATCAAGTACCTGCTGGAGTTCCTGGAGCGGGCCAGGCGCGGTGAGCTGGGCCGCGCCCGCGAAGCCACGCGGGAATAGTCGACGGAGGTATCCTCTCATAATGGCCGCAGCCATGCGCGTGGCCCTGGTGGGGGCCGGACACCTCGGGAAGATTCACGGCAAGCTCCTCAAGAGCATGCCCGAGGCCGAGCTGGTCGCCGTCGTCGACCCGGACGCGGCCGCCGCGGCCGCGGTGGCCAAGGGCTCGGACGCCCGGACGTTCCCCGACCACCGGGCCATGCTCGCCGGGCCCGAGGGGCCGCCCGAGGCCGCGGTGGTCGCCGCGCCGACTACTCTCCACCGCGAGATCGCCGGCGAGCTGCTGGCCGCCGGCGTTCACTGCCTGGTCGAGAAGCCCATCACCAAGACCGTGGCCGAGGCCGAGGAGCTGGTCGCGCTGGCCGAGGGAAAGCGACTGGCCCTGGCCGTGGGGCACGTCGAGCGCTACAACCCGGCGATAATCGCGGCGCGGCCCGAGGTGCGCGACGTGAAGTTCATCGAGTGCCGCAGGGTCAGCCCCTACCCCTTCCGCTCCACCGACGTGGGCGTGACCATGGACGTGATGATCCACGACATCGACCTGATCCTGGACCTCGTCGGCCGTCCGCTTCTGAGCGCGGAGGCCTGCGGCGCGCGGGTCTTCTCGCCCAGCGAGGACATCGCCAACGCGCGCCTGGTCTTCGAGGGCGGCGCGGTGGCCGACGTGACTGCCAGCCGGGTGGCGCTCAAGGCCGAGCGCAAGCTGCGCATCTTCCAGTCCGACGCCTACATCTCGATTGACTTGCTGGCCAAGAAGGGCGTGGTCTACCGCAAGAGCGCCGCGCTCGCGCGCGGGGACATCGACCCGGCCAAGCTCACCCCCGCCCAGGCCGGCGGCAGCCCCCTGGACTTCATTCTCAAGAAGCTGGTGAGCTTCAAGAAGCTGAAGGTGCCCAAGATCAATCCCATCGGCCGCGAGCTGGAGGATTTCCTGCAGGCCGCCAGGGAGGGCACCCAGCCGCCGGTCTCCGGCCGCCAGGGCCTGGCCGCGCTGCGCGCCGCGGAGATGATTCTCGGCGGGATGACCGTCCAGTAGGGCCATGGCCAAACTGCTGATCAGCGCGGGAGAGAGTTCCGGCGACCAGCGCGCCGCGGCGCTGGTCAACATGCTTCGCGAACTGGTCCCCGACGTCGAGGTATTTGGCATGGGCGCGCGGGCGCTCCGCGAGGCCGGCTGCCGCATCGAGGTGGACAGCTCCGATCTCGACGTGATGGGTTTCGCCGAGCCGCTCCGCCGGCTGCCGGAGTTCACCGCGGCGATGAGGAAGCTGGTCGCCGTCGCCGAGCGCGAGGCGGCCGACGCGGCGCTGCTCTGCGACTATCCCGGGTTCAACCTGCGCCTGGCCGCGCGGCTCAAGGAGAAGGGCGTCAGGGTCATATACTACGTGAGTCCCCAAGTGTGGGCCTGGGCCCCCGGGCGCGCGCGGCGGATAGCCCGGCTCGTCGACAAGATGCTGGTGCTCTTTCCCTTTGAAGAGAAGCTCTACAGGGGTCTGGGGCTGCCCTGCGAGTTCGTGGGCCATCCATTGGCCGACGAGCTGCCCGGCGATTACCCCGCGAGGGCGGCGGCGCTCCGCGCCGAGCTGGGCCTGGGGGACGAAGAAGAGATCCTGGCCCTCTTGCCGGGCAGCCGGCCGATGGAGCTGGAGCGTCACCTGGAGGTCTTCGCCGCCGCCGCCGCGCGGGTGCGCGAGGCGCGCGGAGCCGTCCGGCCGGTGTTCGCGGTCACAAGAGAGGCCGACGCGGAAAGCATCGCCGTGCGGGCCCGCCTGGCGGCCGGCTTCGATATTCCGGTGCTGGCCGGCCGGACGCGCGAGGTGCTGGCCGCCGCCGAGCTGGCCATTGTGGTTTCCGGCACGGCCACGCTGGAGACCGCCCTCCTGGGCTGCCCCATGCTGGTCTGCTACCGCACCGGCTGGTTCAACTACGCGGTGGCCCGGCTGCTGGTTACCGTGCCCTGCATCTCCCTGGCCAACGTGGTCGCCGGACGGCCCACCGTGCCGGAGCTCTGGCAGTCGGAGGTCAACCCCGCGCGGGTGGCCGACTCCGCGCTGGCGCTGCTGGAGGACGAGCCGGCCCGCGCGCGCATGCGCGAGGCCCTGGTGGCTCTCCGTGAGAAGCTGGGCGTGCGCGGCGCCAGCCGGCGCGCGGCCGAGGCGGTGGCCGCCGAACTGAAGAAACCGGGTGCCGAAGCGTGACCCGCGCCCGGGTCAGTATCGTCCGCTGTTCGAGCTACGACCGTTGCGAGGTCAAAGAGGCCGTCGCCCGCGCGCTTGAGCTGGTCGGCGGTGCGGCGCGCTTTCTGCCCGAGACCGGCGGCGTGCTCTTGAAACCCAACCTGCTCGCCCCCCTGGCCCGCGAGCGCCGGACGACCACCGACCCCGAAGTGGTCCGCGCCGTCGCCGAGCTCTTTCGAGAGGCGGGCGCGGAAAGCATCTCCGTGGGCGACAGCCCCGCGGTGGGCAGCGCCAAGTTCGTCATGCGCCGCGCGGGTTACGGCGACATCTTGCCCGAGTGGGTCGAGCGCGTGAACTTCTCGGAGGGCCGCGTGCGCCCCACGGCCAGCCACAAAGACCTCCAGCTGGCCGCCGCGGCGCTGGACGCCGGCGCGCTGGTCAACATCCCCAAGCTCAAGACCCACGCCTACATGGGCCTGACCCTGGCGGTCAAGAACCTCTTCGGCGCGGTCCTCGGCGCGCGCAAGGCCCAGTGGCACCTGCGCGCCGGGGAGAACAGCAAGCTCTTCGCGCGACTGGTTGTCGAGATATGTTACGCGCTGCGGCCGGCGCTGTCGGTGGTCGACGGGATCATCGCCATGGACGGCCGCGGGCCGTCGAACGGCCGGCCGCGCGAGCTGGGCATTGTCATCGCCGGGGACGACCCCGCCGCCGTCGACGCGGTCATTTGCGAGATAGTCGGCTTCCGCCGGGAGCACGTGCCCACAATGGAGGAAGCCGCGCGGATGGGCGTGGGCCAGACCGACCTCGAAAACATAGAGGTGCTCGGCGAGCGCATCGAGGACGTCGCGGTTCACGATTTCGAACGCGCCGCGGTCCCTGAAGGCTCTTTGGGCATCGGCCTGCCCGCCTTCCTGGCGCCGCTCTTCAAGGGCGCGCTGACCAGCCGGCCGGAGATCCGCGCCGAGGTCTGCAAGCTGTGCGCCAACTGCGCGGATATCTGCCCGCCGGGGGCCATCGACATGGACGCCGCCGCGGGCCGGAAGCCGGAGATCGACCGTGCCAGGTGCATCCGCTGCTTCTGCTGCGGGGAGGTCTGCCCGCACGACGCCGTGGCGCTGCGCCCCGGCTGGCTCTTGCGCCTGGCGGCTCTCTTCCGGCGGGGGGGCTGATTCCCGGAAAGCTGGCGGCAACTCCCGAGGAGCGGATTTACGGACAAGCGGCTTGCGCCGCGCACCTGCCGGGTTAGAATCGCCGCCAGCACTGCCAAGAGCACGGGGATCGGCTAACGGTAGGCCGGGAGATTTTGGTTCTCTCAATCCAGGTTCGAGTCCTGGTCCCCGTGCCAGCTTCCCTTTTGCAGCGAGGAGTGAGACGAGACATGACTGGTCGCAAAGTTCGCATCGCGGTGGTCGGAGTGGGCGGCATGGGCCAGGTTCACCTGGGTGTCCTGGCGAAGATCAAGGAGGCCCGGGTGGTCGGGCTGGCGGACGTCAATCCCGAGCTGGTCGAGAAGGTCAGCTCGGAGTGGGGGGTGCCCGGCTTCAGCAGCGTGGCCGAGCTGGTCAGGGAGGCCCGCCCCGAGGCGGTCTGCATCGCCTCGCCGCACCCGGTTCACTTGCGCAACGCCCTGGACTGCTTCCGGCGCGGGCTGCACGTCTTCACCGAGAAGCCGCTGTGCTCGCTGACTTCGGAAGCCGACCGGATGATCGCCGCCGCCAGGAAGCGCCGGCTGGTGCTGGCCGAGATGTTCCAGTTCCGGGCCACGGTCCCCACGCGCCGCGTCCGGGAGATCATCGAGAAGGGCACCATCGGCAAGCTCGTCCGCGTCAACATGGTCCACGTGGGCCTGCGCACCAACGAGTATTACCGCTCGCGGCCCTGGCGGGGCACCTGGGCCGGCGAGGGCGGCGGGGTGCTGCTCAACCAGAGCCCGCACACCATCGACCGGGCCATCTTCCTGGCGGGCATGCCCAGTGCGGTGACCGCCCGGTGCATGACCGTCGGCCACCCCATTGAGACCGAGGACCACGCCGAGGCCCTCCTGGAATACCCCAACGGCGCCACCGGTCATTTCCTGATGACCACCGCCGAGCATCCCGGTGTCAACCAGCTGGAGATCACCGGCGACAGGGGCCGGGTGCTGATTGACGACGATGCCGGCAAAGTGCGGCTCTGGACCATGGAGCAGCCCCTGCCCCAGTTCCTGAAGACCTGCCGGGAGGTCTGGGCTTCCCCCAAGACGGCCTGCAAGGAGGTCAGCCTCAAGCCTCGGCGCGGGGAGGACGTCTCCCATCACGCCTGCATGCGCGACTTCTGCCTGACGGTTCTCGGGAAGCGCAAGAAGCCGATGATCTCCGGCGAGGACGGCCGCCGCAGCCTGGAGCTGGCCAACGCCATCACCCTTTCGGCCTTCAAGGGCGAGACCGTCAAGCTGCCGCTGGGCCGCCGGGAGTACGACAAGCTCTTCGCCTTCTGCCTCAAGCGCGGCCGCGGCAAGAAGATTCAGGACACCATCGCCGCCTGGCGCCGCTCCAGGAAGCGCTAGCAGGCCGTTGAAAAATGGAGCAGCCGTGATTGGAGGCAGAATGGTTCGGAGAGGGGTTCCGAAGTCGATGCCCGAGCATCGTCTTCGGGTTCCCGACGAAGAAGACGGGCCGTTATGGCCCAACCCGAAGGGCGGCAGGCGGTCCCGTCGCGCTGCTTCGTTCTCGGGATTCGCACGATGCCAGAGGCATCGCACTCACCCTCGGGCCTCGCATCGCTCGGGAGCGCCCGCCGTCACGACGCTCCATTTTTCAACGGACTGCTAGTTTCTGGGAGAGAGCATGGCAGCAAAGGGACCGGTGGCCCTCATCATCATGGACGGTTGGGGGCTGCGTCGCGAGAAAGAGAACAACGCGGTGCTCCTGGCCGGCGCGCCCAACGTCGAGGAGCTGGCCGCGCGCTATCCCTCCACGCAGATCGTCGCTTCGGGCGAGGAGGTGGGCCTGCCCGCGGGGGTGATGGGCAACAGCGAGGTCGGGCACCTCAACCTCGGTGCCGGGCGCGTCGTCTGGCAGGACCTGACCCGCATCGACCGGGCCGTCCGCGAGGGGGACTTCTTCGAGAACGACGCGCTGGTCGGGGCGGCGCGGCGCGCGGGGCAGAAAGGCGCGCAGCTGCACCTCATGGGCCTGACCTCCGACGGCTGCGTGCACAGCGCCGACCGGCATTACAAGGCGCTGCTGGAGCTCGCCAAGCGGGAGGGCCTGGCCCCCGAGAAGGTTTGCTTTCACGCCATACTTGACGGGCGCGACACCCCGCCGCGGAGCGGAGCGGGTTACGTCGAGACCGTCCAGGGCTGGATGGAGGAGATAGGAGTCGGCCGGGTGGTCACCGTCTCCGGCCGCTACTGGGCCATGGACCGCGACAAGCGCTGGGACCGCGTGGAGAAGTTCCACCGGGCCATCACCCTGGGCGAGGGCGGCCGCTCGGCCGACGCGGTGGCGGCCATCGGGGAGTCCTACGCGCGGGACGAGACCGACGAGTTCGTGCTGCCGGTCAAGATGACCGGCGCCGGCGGAGAGCCCCTGGGGCTGCTGGCCGATGGTGATGAGGTGATCTTCTTCAACTACCGCTCCGACCGCGCCCGGGAGATCTGCCACGCGCTGGTCGACGAGGACTTCGCGGACTTCAAGCGCGAGAAGTTCCCGCGCGTGACCGTTACCGGCCTGACCGAGTACCAGAAGGGCCTGGACACGATCGCGGCCTTCGCCAAGACCAGCATGTCCGGGCTTTACGCCGACGTCCTGGCCGGCGCCGGCAAGAAGCATTTCCGCACGGCGGAGACTGAGAAATACGCGCACGTCACTTTCTTCTTTAACGGCGGCGTGGAGAAGCCCTGGCCCGGCGAGGAGCGCGTGCTGGTGCCCAGTCCCAAGGTGGCCACCTACGACCTGCAGCCGGAGATGAGCGCGCCGCAAGTCACTGAGCAGGCCGTGAAACACGTCAAAAGCGGCAAGTTCGACGCGCTGGTCATGAACTTCGCCAACTGCGACATGGTCGGCCACACCGGCATTCTGGAGGCGGCGGTGAAGGCGGTCCGCGCGGTGGACGAGGGCGTTGGCAAAGTGATCGCCGCCGTTCAGGAGACGGGCGGCGAGGCGCTCATCACCGCCGACCACGGCAACTGCGAGGAGATGTGGGACGCCGAGCACGACCAGCCGCACACCGCGCATACCACCAATCCCGTTCCCTGCATCCTGGTTTCCGAGCGCCTCAAGACGAAAAGCCTCCGCGAGGGCGGCCGCCTGGCCGACGTGGCCCCCACGCTCATAGAGCTGCTGGGCCTGGAGCCCTCACCGGAGATGGAAGGGAAGAGCCTGCTACAGGGGTAGCGGGCGGGAGTCGCGGGGAGGACTATGACCGAACCGCAAGATGTGTCAGCCGAGAAAGTGAACGGGAAGGCGCGCAAGCCGACCATGCGCGGGATAATCCTCTGGAGCGCGGGGATACTGCTCGCATTGCTCCTGGCCTGGTTGATCGGGACGGTGGCCGTGCCGGTGTGGCAGACGCGCTCGGCGGTGCTGTACTGCACCAGCGACCAGACGCCTAGCGAAGCCAACGACTGGGAAGGAGGGCTTGCTCGTCTTGGCGGGCCCGACCGCGCGTTGCCCAGGTTGCAGGCTTACCTGAGGATGCCGGACTTCCTGGCTCCCGAGAAGTCCAACGCTGTGATACTGCTCGGCTACTGCGGTCGGCGGGCGGTGCCAGTTCTCGTTAGCAGGCTTGAACACCCCGAGGCTTTGATGCGCATTGCCGCCGCCGAGGCGTTGTGCGAGATCGGCCCCGCCGCCCAGGCCGCCGTCCCTGCTTTGAAAAGCGCGCTGGACGACCCTGATGATTCCGTCCGCCAGGCCGCCGCCGGGGCACTCAAGTGGATCCGCGGTGAGCCGCAGAAGGACAAGACCGGAAGGAACAACTAATGCCGCGCAAAGTGAAGATCGCCGCCGTGCAGATGCGCTTCGGGCCCAATGTCGAGAGAAACCTGGCGGCCATGACCGCCGCTGTTAAACGTTTGGCGCGGCGCAAAGTGGACCTGGCCGTCTTCCCGGAGTGCTGCTTGTCCGGCTACGTAGTCACGCCTGAGGACCGCGACTGGAAGATCATCAGTGCGGGCGTGGCGGCGGTTCGGGAGTTGGCCCGCGTGCGACGCATGGCGATCATCTTCGGGACCGCCGAGAGGAACGGCCGGAAGAAGCCTTTCAACGCCGCTCTCGCCGTCGATAAGCGCGGACGCATCGTCAGTCGCTACAGGAAGAATCACTTCTTCGCCTGGGACCGGCCGCTCTTTTCGGCGGGCAAGCGCCGCGCGCGGGTCTTCAAGCTTGCCGGCATCAGAGTGGCCATGCAGATATGCTACGACCTGCGCTTCCCGGAGCCGGCGCGCCTGGCCGCCGAGTCCGGCGCGCAGCTGATTGCCTACTCGCTGGCCGCCGCGCTGGCCGACCCCTGGAAGAAGCCGGCCATGGAAAGCCACGTCCGAAGTCGCGCCGCGGAGAACGGTGTGTTCGCCCTGGCCGCCAACCGCTGCCACCGGTTGATGATGATGCGCTCGCGCATAGTCGACCCCAACGGGCTGGACATCGTTTCCGCCCCGGCTGGCCGCGCCGTTGAATTAGTTGCCGAGATAAACCCCGCCGCCGCGACGCGCAAGCTCTTAACTGACAGAAGAAGGGATCTCTATCAGCTGCGAGGGCGTTGAGGGTCAGGCAATTCCGCATCGCGTTTCAGCATCCCGTCGACCCCCGCCCGCTTCCAGCGGCCCCACTTGAAGGCGCCCATGTGCAGCAGTCCCTGGATCACGGTGCTGGCCGCCAGGGCTATCCAAACGCCGTCCACGTTTTCCCGATGGGCGGCCAAGCCCAGCGCCAGCGGAATGCGCACGACCATCACCGCCAGGAAGGTGACGATCAGGGGCATCAGCGTGTCCCCCGCGCCGTTCATGGCCCGGCCCAGCGTTATGGACATCGCCAGGAAGATGAAGGTCGGCGCCAGCCAGCGCAGGAACTGCGCTCCGGTGGCGATCACCTCCGGATCGTCGTTGAAGACCCTGATCAGCCCGGACGCGAAGACCCAGTAGCCGATTGCCACCAGCGTCGAGATGGCCGCGTACATTCCCGCCGACATCCAGGCGGCCCGCGCGCCGCGGTCGGGACGCCCGGCGGCCACGTTCTGGCCGACCAGCGTTGCCGCCGCGTTGCCGAAGCCCATCCCGGGCATCAGCACCATGAACCACAGGCGCATGCCCACGCCGTAGGCCGCCACTGAGGCCGTGCCGAACGGCGCGATGATCCAGACCAGCACCAGGGCGGAGATGTTGCGGATCAGCATCTGCGCGGATGCCGGAACGCCGATCCTGAGAAGCTGACTGATGATCCCGAAGTCCGGCTTGAGATCCCGAATGCGCAGGTGAAAGTGCTGGTGGCCGCGGGCGAAGAATATCCAGGCCAGAATGGCGGTGGCCGCCGCCCGGGAGATTACCGTGGCCCAGGCCGAGCCGGCCACACCCAGGCGCGGCGCGCCCAGCAGTCCGAAAATGAGTATGGGGTCCAGCGCGATGTTTAGAATGTTGGCGCCGGCGACCACGATCAGCGGGGTCTTGGCGTCGCCGGCGCCGCGCAACGCCGATCCGAAGGTGAAGGCCAGCCCCATGGCCGCCGCGCCGCCGGTCATTACCTGCAAGTAGGGCCGGCCCGCCTCGACCACGGCGCCCTCGGCCCCCAGCGCGCGCAGCAGGGCGCCGGCCAGGGGCATCCCCAGCGCGGCGACCAGCACTGACAATCCCAGAGCCAGCACCAGGCTCTGGGCGGCGACCCGCCGGGCCCGGGCGTGGTCGCCGCTGCCCACCGCGTGGGCCACGAAGGCGGTGCATCCCGTGGTTATGCCCAGGAAGAGCATGTGGATGATGCCCATCATGGTGCCGCTGAAGGCCACCGCGGCCAGGGCATGTTCCCCCAGCTTGCCGACGAAGAACATGTCGACCAGCGAGAAGAGGCTGTGGAAGAGCATGGTGGCGGTCATGGGCAGCGCCAGGCGCCAGACCGCGCGGGGCAGGTTTCCCTGGGTGATCCATGAACTCCGGTCGGAGCGACCGACGTCCGGCGGCAGGGGATCTTCTTCCATGGGGCCGGCGGGCTGCTAGCCTTTCTCGTGTCCGGGACGCGAGACCACGCCCGGGCGGGATCGGGGGCCGCGGCGTTCCCCGGGGCCGGTGAACGATTCCATGCTGCGGTCCCGGCGGGAGGTGGGGAACTCGCGCAGGCGCGCGAAGGAGACCAGCCCCGCGAGGGTGACCACCACCAGGAACCAGGCCGCGCGGCGCTCGCGCCAGCCGGTTATGAGGTGCAGGTTGAGGTAGGCCAGGAGCGCCAGACAGTAGACCAGCGTACAGACCTCTCTGCCCGTCCAGTTCCAGTAGCTGCCGCGCATGCCCTGGGCCCAGACCGCGGTCATCAGCATCGACCACAGCAGGAATGGGAAGCCCAGGCACACCGACCAGTAAACCGCCCGCCCGGCCCGCTCGGCGCGCCGCGGCCAGAGCTCGCGGACGATCAGGAGGACGACCGCCTGCACGCCGGCGGCGAAGAGGAACCCGTATGCCACGACGTCGGCGGCCACGCAGAAGCCCATCCAGCGGCTGTGCATCGGCATGGGCAGCCTTCCGGCGATGGTCGGGTCGGGCGAGCCGCGCCAGCCGGCCAGGACCAGCCCGGCGGCGACCAGCAGCAGGGGCAGCCCCGCCTCGCGGCTCTTGGCCAGCCCCTCGGAGGCGAAGTAAGCCAGGGCCAGCGCTGGGCCCAGGAAGAGCAGCATTTCGTAGGTGCTGCCCACCGGCGGCCGGCCCATGCGCACCCAGCCGGCAACCGCGGCGGCCAGGCAGATCAGGGCGCCGGCCATCGCCGAGAAGCGCGAGGCCCGCCGCCAGAAGGCCCGGCGCGGAATCATCGCCGGCAGCGCCAGAAGACCGCCCAACGCCAGGAGCGCCGCGCCTGTCAGGATCGCCCACCCGCGCCAGTCCATTTCAGCCTTCCTCGTTCACCGGGTCGGGCACGCGCCGGAAGCGGCTCCAGAGCAGCCAGGGGGCGCCCAGCGCCACCAGGACCATTCCCAGGTAGATGACCCACAGGCCGGGCGTGCGGTCGACCGTGAAGCTGACCAGCCCGAAGACCTTTCCGTCGCGCTGGCCGGTGGTCTTCACTCCGGTCAGGTGGACCGAGTAGCCCCCGCGGCTCAGCGGCCGGCCGCGCTCTATGACCACCTTGCTGGCGCCCTTCCCTTCCTCGGCGACCTCGATGGTTACCGTCTCGCGGCGCCGTCCCCGTTGGAGTGCCCGGACCGCGAAAGAGGCGCCGGCCGCCTCCTGCGCCGCCGACCGCCCCGGGACGAACCAGACGTCCTC
>CBDUSI010000100.1:0-16925 GCA_965370045.1 uncultured bacterium
CAAGCTGGCCATGATCCGCCTATACTTCAGGCGATTGTCAGACAGGGCCTAGGCCTATTCGCCGGCCGGCCGCTTCACCGACAACCTGACTCCCCTGGCGCCCGCGGCGCGCAGCGCGTCGAGCGCGCGAATCGCCCGTCCGTAGTCGGCCCCCCGGTCGGCGTCCAGGGATATCCGCGCCGCCGGGTCCGAGGCCAGGAGCGCGCGCACTCGCGTGGTGAGTCCTTCCGCGGAAACGCTCTCGCCCCGCAGGTAGATGGCTCCGCCCCGGGTGACCGTGACCGTCACGTACTCGCGGTGCTCTACTCCTCCGGTCCTGGCGCCGGGCAACTCCACCGGCAGGGCGCGGTGGACGGTCATGGACTGCGCGGCGTAGATGAATGCGGCCAGCAGCAGGAAGATGAGGTCGATGAGCGGGAGAAGGTCAAGGCCCCGCCGCCGGACGGCGTCCCTGGCGATCTTCACGGACCAGCCTCCCCGGGACGGCGCACCGGGGCGGGGCCTTCCGCGTCCCGATCTCCGGCGGCCTCGCCGACCTCGTGGGCCTGGTTGCGGGCCAGGCAGATTTCCAGGCAGGTGCCCATGGTTTCCATATCGATGGCGGCGTGCTCGGCCAGGCGCCCGAAGTAGTTCGAGAAGATCAGCGTGGGGATGGCGATGCCCAGCCCCAGCGCGGTGGTCACCAGCGCCTGGGCCACGCCCTGGGTGGCCGCCCGCGGGTCGGTGCCCCCGGCGTCTCCTAACAGGTTGAAGCTGCCGATGATGCCGATCACCGTGCCCAGGATGCCCAGGAGCGGCGCAATCGTCACCACCGTGTCCAGCACCGTCAGGTAGCGGCGCATGCGGTTGAGGGTGTCGGCCGCGGCCATCCTGAGGGCCTCGGCCGCCGAGTAGTTGCGGTGGACCAGCCCGCAGTGCAGCAGTTGGACCACGAAGTCCCGCGAGTTGTGGGCGCGCTCGGCGGCCTCCGAGTACTTGCCCTCCTCGGCCAAGCGCAAAAAGCGCTCGGCCAACTCCCGGTCGCGCCCCGCGGAGACCCGCAGCCAGAACGTCGCTTTGTAGAGGAGAAAGGTCAGCGCCACCAGGCTGGCGGCCAGGAGCGGCCACATGACCGGGCCGCCGCGATTGAAGAACACCCGCATTGCGTCCCCCCCCCCCCCCCCCCCGACGTGATCGAGACCGACGTCGCTTCAGCCCCCGGCGAGCAGCGCGCAGGCCGCGAACAGCACCGCCACCTCGGCCATTTCATTGAGCGCCCCGAGGGTGTCGCCGGTCATGCCCCCGATCCTGCGCTCGACGAACTTGGCCCAGAGGTATGCCAGGACAGCGGCGGCCAGGCAGGCGGTCAGGCACAGCCTGATATCTATCCACAAGAGGGCCCCGCCGCCCAGTATCACTGCCACGATTGTGGCCCCGAAAAGCTCCGCCCGCCCCAACCCGGCGATGAAGTCGCGGCCCAGCCCGCTCCCGCGGGCCGAGCCCGCGCCGTGCGCGCCGAGCACCAGGGTCCAGCGGCTCAGCGCCGGCGCGGCGACCAGCACCCAGGGAGCCGCCTCCCGGGGAATCCCGGCCAGCAGCGCGGACTTGAGCAAGAGGTCCCCGGCGATGGCCGCCGCGCCCATCACGCCCACGTGGCTGTCCTTCATGATTTCCAGGACCCGCTCCCTGGTCCGGCCCGCGTAGAACCCGTCAAAGGTGTCGGCCAGGCCGTCGAGGTGCAGGCCGCCGGTCAGGGCCGAGAGCAGCAGCACGACGACTACGCTGGTCGCGAGGGGAGGCAGGACCGCGCCAAGTAACAGGTAGGCCCCGGCCAGGACCAGTCCCAGGATCGCCCCGGCCAGCGGAAAGCAGAGCATCGACCGCCCCAGGTCACGCGTCTCGACCTCCCCGGGAACGGGGATCGGCACGCGGGTCAGGAACTGCAGGGCGACCAGCAGACGCTTCAACTCTTCTTCTCCAGCCTACTCGCTCTTCCCGGCGACGCCGGCTTCTCCGAAAGTGGCCATGCGGTTGATTATCCTCACGCCGGCCTCGACCAGCCCCATGGCCAGCGCGCCCCCGGTGCCCTCGCCCAGACGCAGTTCCAGGTCCAGGAGCGGCCGGAGGCCCAGCTTCTCCAGCGCGGCGCGGTGCCCCTGCTCCACGGAGCGGTGCGCGGCGATCATGTAGTCCCGCGCGCGCGGCTCCAGGCCCGCGGCCAGGAGCGCCGCCGCCGTCGATATGAAGCCGTCAATGACCACCGGCACGCCCCGCGCCGCGGCGGCCAGGACGACACCGGCCAGCCCGCCGATCTCGAAGCCGCCGACCTTGGCCAGGACGTCCAGGGCGTCGTCCGGGTCGGGCTTGTTGACCTCGATGGCCCGCTCGATGACCCGGACCTTGGCGGCGAAGGTGGCCTCGTCGATGCCCGTGCCCCGGCCGGTGACCTCCGCCGGCTCCCGGCCGGTGATCACCGCGGTGATCGCGCTGCTGGGAGTGGTGTTGGCGATGCCCATGTCCCCGATGCCCACCAGGTCCAGGCCATCGTCGGCCAGACTCCCGATAACCTCCGCCCCGGCGCGCAGGCATTCCAGAGCCTGCTCCCGGCTCATGGCCGGGCCGGCGGCGATGTTCCCGGTGCCCGGCGCGATCTTCTTCGAGAGCAGCCCGGGGTGCTCGCCGAGGTCGGCGGCCACGCCCATGTCCACCACCGTTACGCGCGCGCCGACCGCCTCGGCCAGCACGTTGATGCCCGCGCCGCCGCGCAGAAAGTTGCAGACCATCTGGGCGGTGACCTCCTGGGGGAATGCGCTGACGCCCTCAACGGCCACGCCGTGGTCGCCGGCCATGACCACGATGCTCTTCCGGGAAACGTCCGGCGGCCACTTGCGGCTCGCGCCCGCGACGTGCCGGGCCAGCTCCTCGAGCCGGCCGAGGCTGCCCTGCGGCTTGGTCAGGTTGTCCAGGCGCGCCTGGGCCTTGTCCATGAGTTCGGCGTCGAGCTCGCGGACCTCGCCGAAGATGTCACGCACTTCGGGATGCATCTTTCAATCCTCTCCCTTCAGCTTCACGGGAAGGCCGGAGACCAACATGTGGACCTCCGCGGCCCGGCGCGCCAGAATCTGGTTGGCCCGGCCGGCGACGTCCCGGAACTTGCGGCCCAGGGCGCTGGTCGGAACCACGCCCATGCCTACTTCATTGGTCACGGCGATTACCAGGAAGTCGCCCGCGTCGGCCGCGTCGGCCAGGGCCTCGACGCGCTCCAGGACTTCGTCCTCCGCCAACCCGGCCAGCAGGCAGTTGGAGACCAGCAGGGTGATGCAGTCGACGATGACCACGTCGGCCTGCCCCGCCAGCCTCTTGAGCAAGGGGGCGACCTCCTGCTCGGCGACGTGCGTTTCCCACTCGGGAGGGCGGCTTTCCCGGTGGAGCTTGATCCGCTCTGTCATTTCCTCGTCGCGGGAGACCATCGTAGCCACGAAGGCCACCCGCCCGCCGCGCTCGTCGGCCAGGCGGACGGCCATGGTGCTCTTGCCGCTGCGCGCCCCGCCGGTCAGGAGTATCAGCTTACCCATTCAGGTGCTCCAGGTGCTCCACGTCGCCGGCGGTCAGGATCTCGCTGCCACGAACGTTCAAGACAATCTCGCTCACCGATGCCGGCGGCGGCACGGCGCCCCAGAACTCGGAGAGCGGCCGGCCCGCCGCGCGGCAGAGCGCCACGGCGATGGGCCCTGCGTGCGTGACCAGCAGGAAGCAGCGTTTCTTTTCCTCTGTGTTCACCGCGATCTCATCCAGGAACGACGTCACCCGCTTTTCCAGATCGCCGAGCCCCTCGCCGCCGGGAACGGAAGGCAGGGGGTCGTCTATCCACGCGCGGTAGCGTTCGCCGTCGCGCGCGCAGATCTCGTCGTAGGTCAGGCCGTCCCAATCGCCAAAGTTCAGCTCCCGCAGGCGTTCGTCACGCGCGAACTCTTTCAGGCGTCCGGAGAGAATCGCCTCCGCGGTACCGGCCGCGCGGGCCAGGTCGCTCGACCACGCGCCCTGAAACTCCCTGGCGGCCAGGCACTCCCTGAGCCGCTCGGCCTGCCTGCGGCCCGTATCATTAAGCGGCGGATCGCGCCAGCCGCAGTAGCGCGACTGCTGCGTGTAGTCGGTGGCCCCGTGCCGGACCATGACTATCCTTATCGCCACCCGCGAGCGCCTCCCCTTCAGAACCTTACAGTGTAGCCGATCCCGGCCCGAACGCTGTTGCGGCCGCCCCTCAGGCCGACCACCTGCTCGTACTCCTCGCCGAAGACGTTATCCACCCGCGCGAAGAGCCGCAGCCCGTCCAGCACTTCCCAGTTGAGGCCGGCGTTGACGATCGTGAAGCTGGCCAGCTTGACGCGCGCGAAGGCGTCCCAGTCCACGTCCTTGCCGCCGGACTCGTAAAAGACCTCGGTGAAGAGGGTGAGTTTCCTGGTCCAGGCCGGCGCGTCGGCGACGGGCTTGAAGGGCTGGGCCTGGAACTGCAGGCCGTAGGTCATCTCCGGCCGGCGGAGCAGCGGCTTGCCGTCGGCGAAGTTGGGCTGGGAGTTGTCGGTTATGGCCTCGGAGTGCAGCACGGTGAGCGAGCCCTTGAGGCTGGCCCAGTCGACGGGCTTGGCGAAGAGTTCGAACTCGGCGCCCTGGGCCTTGGCCTTACCGGCGTTGACGTAGGTGCTGGTGGGCATGGCGAACTCGAAGTTGATGAAGTCGCGGAACTCGTTGCGGAAGACGGTGACCCCCAGGACCAGCCGCTCGTCGAAGAGGCGCTGCTCGACGCCCAGGTCGACGCTGGTGATCCGCTCGGGGTCCAGGTCGATGCTGCCCTGAGTGAAGGTGACGAAGCCGCCTATGTCATAGATGGAGGCATCGAAGTTCTCGTTAAACGTAGGATTCTTGATGCCCTGGCCCCAGGAGCCGTGCAGGCGCGTGCCGGTGCGCTCGATCCACAGCGCCGCGGACACCCGCGAGGAGGCCTTCGTGCCGTAAGTAGTATGGTCCTCGACG
Source organism: uncultured bacterium (assembly GCA_965370045.1). GTDB lineage: Bacteria > Planctomycetota > SZUA-567 > JAKLDR01 > JAKLDR01 > CAZONU01. Next base: position 5,011 of record CBDUSI010000100.1, read on the forward strand.
CGCACGCCGCCGTCGATGGTCAGCGCCTCCCAGAGCTCCAGGCGCTTGTGCAGGTAGAGCGAGCGCGACGAACGCGAGCGGTCTACGTGGTTCTCGGAGTCCACCGCGCCGGTACCCCGGGCGTCGATGCGGCCGGACTCCTCCTCCCAGGCCACTCCCACGGTAAGCGTGCCCACCGCCGGGCCCCACTCGTAAACCTTCGCGTCGTTCTGCCAGTCGACGGTGAGGCGCTCCATCTGGCGGGCGTTGCGGAAGTTGGAAGTGTCATTGGCGTCTATGCTGTCCTCGAAGAGGTAATCGTTAGCGACCCGGCCCAGCTTGAGGCGGCTGTCCACCAGGTCGGCGATGCGCCCGGATAACTCCAGGCCGATCAGCTCCTGACTGTGCTCCACGCGGGAGTTGGGGTCGGGGGTCGCGTCCTGGGTGTAGTTGCCGGACTCGTCGCCCATCACGTGGGTCACCAGCTTGGCGTGCAGGCCGCTGGGCAGGTCGAAGTCGATGCGCCCCGCGAAGGTCGTCGAGCGGTAGTCGCTGTTCGCGATGCGGCCGTCGGTCATGTCGAAGCGCGAGAGCGCCAGGTTGTAGGCCACCGGGCCGTCGGTGCCGACCAGCCGGACCGCCTCGCGGGTGGTGCTCCAGGTGCCGGCCTCGAAGGAGAACTCCGCGCGCGGGTCCCCGGAACCCTTCCCGGTGATCACCTGGACCACGCCGGTCAGGGCGTCGGCCCCGAAGAGCGGCGTGCCCGCCCCGCGGAGTATCTCCACGCGGCCGATTCCCGCGGGGTGCAGGGTCTCCCACGCGAACCCGCCGCCGTCGTCGTTGACCTTGAAGCCGTCGAGCAGCAGCACGGTGTGGTCACTCTCCCCGCCGCGCATGAACAGGCTGGTCTTGGTGCCCTGCGCGCCCGAGCGCACGAAGGTCACTCCAGGCGTGAAGCGCAGCTGCTCCCATGTATCGAAGGGCCGGCTCAGCCGGAACTCCTCGCCGCGCACCACCGACACCGAGGAGCCCACCTTCTCGGCCTCGGTGGGCAGGCGGCTGGCGGTGACTACTATCTCCCGGGATTTCTCAGGGACGGGTTTTACCGGCTGGGGTTCAGGTTTGGGTTTGGGCTTGGGGCCCTCGACGGGCTCTCCGCCCCAGGCCAGACCCAGTGAAGCGACAAGCACTGCTGTCAGGGTGAATCTGCTGCGCATCTCGTGAACGACTCCTTCCGCATCCGATGAATCCCCGGTCCGTCCGCGCCGCCCGGGACTCCCGGGCAACCCGTGGCGCCATCCGGTCCGGAAAAGAAAAACCCGGACCGGGAAGGCGGTCCGGGCGAAAGGCGCGTTCGGCCCCGGCCGCAGTCTCCCCGGTGCTGGGAACTGCGTCCCCCGGCCGGCGCAGGGCTACTGACTTCCGGGCTCGACGTCCCGGTCACAGTGGGCCCACCGCGGCGGATTCTCACCGCCTTGCCTGCAAGTTCCCGCGAGGGAACCGGCCAGATACTATTGAATTGTCAACGAGCGGGATTCTAGCGCGCTCCCGGGGCCCCGCAAGCGGAGAACTACCCGGGCAACTCCAGGTCCAGGAACCAGTAGCCGTCGCGGAGAACGCGCCGGCCGGCGACGAGTTCCAGCGGGCGGGAGAAGAGCGGGCCGTTTACCACCACGGTGTGATACTCGCCGTTCTCCCCGCAGGCGTCGGCGCCGGCGGACTCGATCTCGGCAATGAGTTCGCCGTCCAGCCGGCGGCCCAGGAGGTCGGAAGACAGCGCTGAGTCTTTGAGCGCAACCAGGCGGGCCTCGAAGCCCGCGCCCAGGAACTCGTCCAGGAGCTCGCGCCGGAGACCCTTCCAGAGCGGCTCGTGGGCCTCGACGCCGGCCGAAGCACAAACGCGCTCCACCCACTCGCGGTGCGGATCGAGGTCGATGTCCCCGAATACGCCGGCGACCGCTCCCTTCTCCTTGAACTCGGCCAGAGCTTCCAGGAAAACGCGCTCGTAGTCGTCCCATGACGCGGCCCGGAAGACGATGGGAATGCCCACCGCCGCCGCCTGGGCGCGAAGCACGTCCACCGAAAGGCCGTGCGAGCGCGAACGCTCCCCGCTCTCGGTGCACATGTTGAGCAGCCAGCGCACTTCGCCGCCGGCGCGCGCCGCGCGGTAAAGCGCCAGGCAGGAGTCCTTGCCCCCGCTCCAGGAGCAGAAGAAAGGCGCGCCGGCCGCGCCCATCGGCTCAGCCCAGGTGCTCCGTGAAGAACTCGACGGACTTGTTGCCGCCCCAGGAGTGCTTGGCGGGGAAGTAGTCGAGCTCCAGGCGGTCGGGCGCGCCCGCGGCCCGGTATATCTTCTTCAGCTTCTTGTAGCAGAGCATGGCGGTGTCCACCTTGAAGCAGGCATCATAAGCACCGATGTCGATAAGCAGCGGCTTGGGGGCCAGCAGCCCCTGCAGATCGGGCAGGTCCACCAGCTTGTACAGCCCGGGGGCCACCTGCATCCCACAATAGTTGATGTCGCGCATCCCGAAGTAAGCCCAGAGGTCGCTGTAGCAGATGATCTCCGCGGCCTTGAAGCGCTTGTCGCAGAGCGCGCTCCACAGGGTCATGGTCCCGCCGCCGGAGAGCCCCATGACCCCCAGCCGTTTGGCGTCCACGCCGGGCAGGCGGCCCACGAAGTCGGTGGCGGCCATCCCGTGGGCCACGTTTATGGAAACGGAAGTCATGCCCAGCATGGTGGCGTGTAGGTAGTAGAGGTTGCACCAGTCGCGCTGCTCGGGCATCCGGTAATTGGGCTTGCGGCTCTCGTCGCGCTCGCCCTTGCCTATCCAGTCGATGGCGTAGGTGACGAAGCCCGCCTGGGCCATCTGGTGGCCGTAGTTGTAGTTGGCGCCGGCGATGCTGGCGCGCAGCTCCGGGGTGGAGTCGTTGCCCATCACCGACTCCTTGCCGAACTCGCCGTGGCCGTGCCAGCACTGGATCGCCGGGCGTCGCTCGCCGCGCTTCATGTCCCCGGGGTAGTTCACCTGGCAGACGGCGGAGACGTACTTGCCGACGTCGATGAGCCAGCGCTGCTTGCGGAGGCCGTCGTGTTGCCACTCGGCCAGCAGCTGGGGCCGGAGCGGGACCTTCTTCGGGAAATCGCCGAGGGTGGCCAGGACGCGCGGCAGCGCCTTCCTCTTCCACGCGCTGAAATCGCGCTTGTTCCTGCCGCGGAAGGCGCATTCCGGGCGGTGCTCCAGGGCCAGCTTGTGGAACATCTCCTGGGCACTCATGTTGCGGAAGGTCATGGCGGACTCCTTAACGAACGTGCTCGCGCGGGAGTCCAGCCCGGCCGCTACCGGCGCTTCCCGCCGCGCTTTGCGCCGCGCTTCTCTCCGCGCTTTGGGCCACGGTTCTCTCCGCGCTTCGCGCCACGGCTCTCGCCGCGCTTCGCGCCACGGCTCTCTCCGCGCTTCCCGCCACGGCTCTCGCCGCGCTTCGCGCCACGGCTCTCGCCGCGCTTCCCGCCACGGCTCTCTCCGCGCTTCCCGCCACGGCTCTCTCCGCGCTTCCCGCCGCGCTTCTCTCCGCGCTTTGCGCCACGGCTCTCGCCGCGGCTTTCGGCTCGGCCCTCGTCGCGTTTCCCGCGCTTCTTCTGATTCTTCTTTGACTTGCTCTCCTTGGGCGGCGCCTTGCGGCTGGCGGCCGGGCGGGGCGTGCGCTTCGGCGGTTTCTTTTTCGCGCCGCCGTCGGCCGCGGCCAGCAGCGCCCGGACCTCGGTGCTCGAAAGGCGGCGATAGCCTCCGGGCTTGAGCTTGCCCACCTCCAGCGGGCCGATGCGCCTGCGGACCAGGCGCCGGACCTTGAGCCCCACCGCGGAGAGCATGCGCCGCACCTGGCGGTTGAGGCCCTCGGTGATCTTCACGGTCAGTTCCGCCCGGCGCCCCTTGCGGGGAGGGGTGACCTCCGCCGGGGCGGTGCGCCCCTCGGCGAGGTACACCCCGGCGCGCAGCTTGGCCAGGACCGCGGGAGGCATCCGGCCGTCAATCGCCACCAGGTACTCCTTGGGCACCGCGTAGCGCGGGTGGGTCAGCTTCTGGGTGAGCTCGCCGTCGTTGGTGACCACGATGAGCCCCTCGCTGTCCTCGTCGAGGCGCCCCACGGTGTAGAGCCTGCGGGGGTCGTTGATGAGGTCCACCGCGCGCCGCCTGCCGCGCTCGGCGCGCAGCGAGCAGATGTATCCCGAGGGCTTGTACAATAGATAATAGGCGGACCGCTGGGCGAGGACCGGCTCGCCGTCCAGGCATATCTCCTGGGTCAGGGCGTCGGCCTTGCTGCCCAGCTCGGTGACGGCCTTGCCGTCGACCTCCACGCGGCCCTGGAGGATGAACTCCTCGCAGGCGCGGCGCGAGCCGAAGCCCGCCCGGGCCAGTATCTTCTGGAGCCGTTCGGAAGCCATGATTCGCCAAGTCTCGCCGCAACGGACGAATAATCAAGCTCCCCCGCCCGATAAGTTGAGAAATTCCGACCTCCGGACGATATAATATACACAGGACCGGCCTTCAACGGCCTGCCAGGGAGAAATAGTTATGCCCAAGGAAATCTGCCGCCTGACTGCCGAACCCGAGAAGGGCCGGGCGATCCTGAGCGTTAATCGCGACACACTGGATATGGGCGAGCAGCAGGAGTTCCGGGACGGCTGTCGCCAGCTGCTGGAGACCGGCCAGGACCACCTATACGTCGACCTGCGCGGGCTGCGCAGCCTGCTGAGCATCTACCTGGATATAGTCCTGGAGGCCAACGGCGAGGTCCGCGACGCGGGGCGGCGCTTCACGGTGCTGGCCGGCGAGCGGCTGGGAGACCTCTTCCGCACGGTGGTCGGCCCCGAAATTCTGGACGTCGGCTACACCGATCCCGAGTAGCGCGCCGCCGCCGTCAAGAGAGATGGGCCTGGACAATTAAGGTGGGGGGCACCGGAACAGCCCGGTCAGCATTTTATCGGTAACCGCCCCCGGATTGCGCCCCGGATTGCGCCCGGATTGCGGAGGCGCGGAATGGTCCCTAGACTATGTGGCCGATCAGAAAATCTTCTTCCACCTCTTGAAGGCGCGAACATCAGCAGGCGTTAGTTCAAACCATTCGCCCTTCTTACGTCTACTGGCGAACCGCTTGTGCCAATAGGCCTCGACACCGGCAGGGTCATCCGTCTTGATATGGTGCAGGGGTTTCACTTCTTCGGGCAGTTCAATCCCGACTTCTCCCTCCCGTCGCAGGATGTTGTTGGTGCGGCCGATTTTGTACTCCCTCCGAGAGCCGTGCTTGAGCATGTAGACGTAACCACAAGAGGAAGTGGTGGTGTCAGTTTCCTCGGCGTCTTGTGGGGCTTCTGAGCGGGCGTACTCTCTCCACAAGTCGGCCACGTCCTCGTAACCGGAATTGGCTTCACAGAACGCAACAATGCGAGAAGCCTTCCGTGATTTGTTCCCAAGACGGCGGAAGGGTTTGGTGGAGGGAAACGAGGGGTTCGTCTGCGCCTCAAGTCTCAGGTCTGCGTGAGTAGGTGCATGATTCAGATTTCTTGTGAGCTGGGCCAGTGTCTTCAGTAGGAACTCGTCATCGTAAGCCTTGCACATACGATTCGGCTGTAGTCCGGCTTCACGAACAGCGTCACTCCACCGAGCCCAATGCCTGCCGCACCAACCGTGATAGCTAATCCCAGTCTCATTCTCGAATCGCAGACGGCCGGGAGCCTTTCCTCCATTGGCTTCCGCGAGGCGCCGGATTTCGTTGAGGATATGTTCCTTGTCCATGAATGCTATTATGAGCCAAGCTGGTATTCTTGTCAACAGGTAGGGTGATACAACATCTATCTAGGGGCTTACACGTTCACGAATGGCTTTCTTGATTCGCCGCGTCACCTGCTGCCGAGGCCCCCGGGGTGGCCGCACTGGCCACAGTTCTTGACCTGCCGTTTCCGCAAGACCTGGCCTTTGACCTCCCGACTGCGCCCACAGTCGCAGAGACACAGCCAGACGCTTCTCTTTATCTTCTCCGACCAGACCGGCGCGATCACGGTGAGACTGCCCACCCGCCGGCCGACAAGATTGTACTTCATCTTGCCGCGTTGGGACCGGAGCCAGCACTTCTGGCAGAACCCGTGCTTGTTCCTTCCGCGCGGCTGTGCGCACTCCGAGCAAAGGAGGGGCGGTGGTGGGCGCTGGCGCTTCCGGGCCTCCATCATTGCTGCCTGCGGGAGAATCCGGGGGCGCGGGAGAATCCGGGGGCGGTTACCGATTTCCGGTGGCATCAATTCCCCGCTCCATTCGCTCCTCTAATCAAGTATGGCCCCGCCGGGCGCGGAAGTCAAGGCTAACCTCAGTTGCCGGTGGCCGGTTGTCAGTTGTCAGTTGTCAGAACCCTTGAGTCCGAAAGCCTCCCCTTCTTCGCGCCCCTGCGGCTGTTTTCTGCATTTTACTGTTTCGCGTATCCAATTGATATACAGCCCGTTACGCCCTTCTAGCCCGACCACGCCATTATTTTCTCAGAATTCCGCTTGACACTCTGGCAACTTCGGTGTACAATACTGTAGTGCTGAGTGGTTCCCGAAGAGAGCCCGAAGCGCTGCAGCGGGGTTCGTCGAAACCACGCCAGGAGGGCGGAACCCCGATGGTTTGCCAGGGAGGGCAAAAGAGGTCGTTTGAGAGAGTTGACATGCCTGAAGCGGTTGAGGACGGAGTTCGGCGGGTACTGCGCCAGGTGGCCTGCCTGCGCTTGCAGGGCGTTCACTGGGCGGGAGCGGCGGAGAGCCTTGATGACTGGTCCGCCGACGAACTCATGGACCTCGCTTGGGAGCACCGGGAGCTTTGGGAGCAGACCTGCGCCCAGGCCGAGCACGATATGGTCCGGCGCCTGGCCGGCAAGGCGCTGAGGGCGCTTGAAGACCTGTTGCAGGATACGAACGCCTACATCGTGAAGGACGCCGCCAAGACGCTGCTGACCCATTCCCGCTGGGCGGCGGGCAATCAATCCACAGATTACACCGATTACACAGATAATTGCCAAGGCCAGGAATCTATGACCTCTGTGGCATCTGTGCAATCTGTGGATTGTAGTTGTGCCTCGGTGGTTGATTTGCAGCGAGTCGCCGAGATCGCCGTGGAGGCCATGGAGAAGCTGAGCGAGCTGCTTCACGACCCCGAGAGCCGTAACCAACTCCGCTCCGCGCAGAGCATCCTGGTGCAATACCGCTGGTGGTGGCGCGTGACGCATCCGCGCGTCCCCCGTGAGAGAGCGCCCAAGGGCCCCGACTGGAAGGCCATCCTGCCCTGGCAGGAGGAGGACGCGCCGCCGCCCCCCGACAGAATCTCTATCCACGAAAACGGGAAGCTGATCGGTCAGGAGGGCAGGATAGTCGAGTTCGCGCGGCCCGGGTACCCCGACGCGTCCTGGGAGAAGACCGGCGCGGCGGCCGACGAGTATATTCGCGAACTCGTCGGCGGTGAGAAGCCCGGCGTCGAGTTCATGTGGTACGGGCACTGGCGCGGGACGCACTTTGAGCGCATCGCCGGCCGCGACAATATTCCCTGGCCCCCACCCGAAGAGATGATCTCCGGCCGCTGGTACGCCGTCTGGGACGAGGAGAAGCGCGACCTCAGAGTGAAACCGCTGCCGGACTCCTGGCAAACCGGCGATCCCGAACCCCCCGACGGCTGGGGCCCGAACTCGCGGGCAAGCCCCAACTAATTAGCCGCAGATGGACGCAGATAGCACAGATTAAGGACTTAGATCGCGGCGGGGACGGCTCCGCGGGGACATGAACCAAGGCCGCGGAGTGGCCGACTTCGTGTCCCCGGAACAGGAGCCGGGGACCAACCACGGAGGAGATGGAGTACACGGAGGCGGAGGGACGCACCGCGCCTATGGGCGCGGGCCGGCCCGGAGCGGCGAGCGACTTTAAGCGAGCCGTCGCCAGGGATGGCGACTACGACCTGAGTCAGGGATGACGGATATGTTAGGAGCGCCCGCCCTTCGCCCTCCGCCCTCCGCAGTTGCAGACGGAAGGCGCGCCGCTATCATATTCCGTCCGCAGGGGATACTTGATCGGAGGCCGATGGCGTGAGGGTGCTGGTCACCGGGGGAGCGGGCTACGTGGGCAGCCACGTGTGCGCCGCGCTGGCCGAGGACGGCCACGACGTCGCCGTGTTCGACGACCTGTCCGAGGGCCACGTGCAAGCCGTCGAGGCCCTGGGACTGCCGCTCGTAAGGGGCGACATCCTCAGCGCCGGCGACCTGGACCGGGCACTGGGGGAGACTCGCGCGGAGGCCGTCGTGCACATGGCCGCCAGGTGCCTGGTCGGCGAGTCCGTCGAGAAGCCCGGGCTCTACTGGCGGGTCAACGTGGCCGGCTCGCTGGAGATCGCCGAGGCCATGGCCCGGGCGGACGCCGGGATACTGGTTTTCTCCTCGAGCGCCGCGGTCTACGGCCAGCCGGACGTCGAGGTCATAGAGGAAACCGCGCCGACCGCGCCATGCAACCCATACGGCCGGACCAAGCTCGTCTTTGAGCAGGCCCTGACCGAACTGGCCGCCGCCGGCCAGCTGCGCTTCGCCGCGCTGCGCTACTTCAACGCCGCCGGGGCGCATTCCTCGGGCGCCATCGGCGAGGACCACCCGGTCGAAACCCACCTGGTGCCCAACGTGCTGAGGGCCGCCCTGACCGGCGGCGGCCAGCTCAAGATCTTCGGCAGCGACTATCCCACCCCGGACGGCACCGCGGTCCGCGACTACGTCCACGTCGAGGACCTGGCCCGCGCCCACGTTCTGGCGCTCGGCAAGCTGGCCGAGGGGGCGCACTCGCGCGCCTACAACCTGGGCACCGGCCGGGGCAGCTCGGTTCGGGAGGTCCTGGAGGCCGCCCGGGAGGTAACCGGCCTGAAAATTCCCGCCGAGGAGGTCGGGCGCCGGGCGGGCGATCCGCCATGGCTGGTGGCCTCCAACGCTCTGGCTGGCAAGGAGTTGGGGTGGCGTCCGGAGCGCGATCTGCGGGAGATAATTTCCACCGCTTGGCGCTGGCATTCGGAGCACCCTTCCGGTTATAATGCGCGCCCGCGAGGCGCTAACTGAAAGAAGGAGGAGTTTGGCAATGAGGATTTCCACGGCGTTCGCCCTGGCGGCTATGAGCGTGCTGCTCGTGACCGGCTGCAAACGGGCCAAGAAAACCAGCGGTTCCAGCAAGCCCAGGACCCGGGTGCGGCACCCCAAGAGTACGTCGACCCCGTCGGTGAGCTTCGCGTTCGTGCCCCAGAACAAAGACGAGCGGACGAAGACCGCCAAGGGGGTCTGCGACAGCATCGCCCTCGAGCGCAAGGAGCGCATTGGAAAGCTGCTGCACGCGCTGATCAACGGCACGCCGCAGGAGAAGGTCCAGGCCGCCAACACGCTCAACAGCTTGACCGACGTGATGGCCGTGCCCTTCCTGATGACCCGCTTGAAGGACGAGGGCAATCGCGACGTGCGCCTGGCGGCCGTCACCGCGCTGGGGCACATCGCCGACCCGGCCTCCGCCAGCGTGCTGGTCGCCCTGCTGGACGACGAGGATCTGGGCATGGCCACCGCGGCGCTCAACGCGCTCAGCGAGATGGACGAGGAAGAGAGAAAGAGAAAGGGAGAGCCGCCCTACGCCTTCGTCGAGGGCACCACCATCAAGATCCGCAAGACGGTCCAGGCCGCCTGGGAGAAGAAGCTCAAAGAGGGCTACTTCGAGAAAAAGAAGAAGTAGCGGCACACACAGCCGACCACTGGCCGCGGTGCGGGGAGCACTCCTCGCGCCGCGGCCTTTTTCTTCCTCGCGGTCAGCCTACCTCAGCGAATAGAGCCAATAGGTCATCCCCAGATACAGCGCCAGGATAACGATGCTGGGCAGCGTCGCCCGCCAGACGCGCGCCTTGACCTGGGCCCGCACCCCGAAGACCGCCACGCAGGTGATCGCCGCGGCGAAGGCCACCGAGATGCCCCCCGGCAGGCGCTCAGTCCCGTTCACCGTCGCGCCGGCCAGCGTGCCCCTGCGGTAGAAGAAGTCCGAGACGGCGAGGACCACCACGTTGAACATGTTGGCCCCGAAGATGTTGCCCAGGATCATCTCATACAACCCCGCGCGCGCCGCGGTCACCGCCACGGTCAGCTCCGGCAGGCTGGTGGCCACCGCCAGGAATACCACGCCCACGAAGGTGGCCCCCAGCCCGTGCTGCTCGGCGATCTGGTCGCCGGCCGCCGACAGGTTCAGCCCCGCCCAGAGGATCGCCAGGGCCACGATCGCGTACCTGACGAAGATGCCGGCGAGGGATATCCCCGCGCCCGCCCCGTTCTTCTTCTCGCCTTCCGGCTCGGCGGCGGCCCCCTCGCTGCGCGCGCGCCGGGCCAGCCACCACATCCCGGCGAAGTAGGCGGCCAGGACCAGCAGTGAGCCCGCGCCGACCCTCAACCCGGGGACCATCGGCACCTGGGGGACGAAGCGCTCCAGGGCCAGGGCGCCGCCGAAGACGGCGATTATGATCAGGCTCAGCCACCCGGGCCGCGCCGCGCTCCGCGAGACGTAGCGAAAAAACGACTTCTTCCCGGCCATGACGTCCACCACGAAAATAATGGCCAGGTTGAAGGCGATGCTCCCGAAGCCGTTGCCGACCGCCAGCCCCGGCGCCTCCTGGATGGCCACCGCGCTGACGCAGGTCACTATCTCGGGCAGGCTGGTGGCGAAGGCCACGAAGATCATGCCGACGACCGCCTGCCCGAGTTTCAGGCGGGTAGAGAGCAGGTCCCCGTACTTGCTGAGCTTTATCCCCGCCATGACCACCACGGCCGCGGCGGCCAGCAGCCGGACCCAGGGGGCCCAGGGGCCAGATATCACGTCCGGCCAAACGTAATCGGCCAGGGACGTGCCTTCTTCGACAGCGACGGCTAGGACCAGATTGCTCATCAGCTTCAGATTACCTCACTTGTAATACCCCGTCAATTACAATCCAACCCGACTTTCGTAAGCTGCGAACCGCTATTGGAACCGCCAAGACGCCAAGAGCTTTCTTCACCACAGAGGCACAGACCCTCTTCACCACCAAGACACAAAGGCACCAAGTTGGAGCTTCCCTCGCGGAACTGCCCTCTCCCGGAAACTTCGCCTTCCGCCGCGTTCCCAAACGATGTCTCTTGACATCCTGTCAAGCCGTCGAGGTTCCGCCCTCCCTGGCGTGGTTCTGGCAAGTGACTTGCCTCTCGTCGGGCACCTGAAGGCGCCGCTCCGAGCGGCAACAGCTCTTCTTCGGGTCTTGGTGTCTTGGTGGTTAACAATCTGCGCTATCTGCGTCCATCTGCGGCTAATCAGTTAGGGCTCGCGCGGGAATTCGGACCCCAGCCGTCGGGTGGTTCGGGGTCGCCGGTTTGCCAGGTGTCCGGCAGCGGCTTCACTCTGATATCGCGCAATTCTTCGTCCCAGACGGCGTACCAGCGGCCGGAGACCATCTCCTCGGGCGGCGGCCAGGGAATATTGTCGCGGCCGGCGATGCGCTCAAAGTGCGTCGTGCGCCAGTGCCCGTACCACATGAACTCCACGCCGGGCTTTTCTCCGTGAGCAAGCTCGCGAATGTACTCGTCGGCCTCCGCGCCGGTCTTCTCCCATGACGCGCTGGAGACGCCGGGCCGCGCGAACTCTACTACTCTGCCCTCTTGGCCGATCAGCGCCCCGTTCTCATGGATGGAAATTCTGTCAGGCGGTGGCGGCGCGTCGTCCTCCTGCCAGGGTAGGATCGCCTTCCAGTCGGGGCCCTTGGGCTTTCTCTCTTTGGCGGCCCTCCCCCGCCCCGTGATGACCGCGTTGGACCAGTGCCAGTACCTGTAATGGCGCAGGATGCCCTCGGCGGCGCGCAGCGCGGTGGGCGGCGCCTCGGGCAAGAGTTCGTCCAGCC
>CBDUSI010000101.1:0-16657 GCA_965370045.1 uncultured bacterium
CTGGTTACAAAACTCCGGCTACGGAGTTACTCAATGCTAAAATGCTCTAGCGGACAAGTTAGATTGCCAGAATCCGCACATTGGCGGTCCAAGGGAGCATTGGACTACCTGTTCAAAATTTGAACTGGACCGATTAGTAAGAGATATGCAAAGGGATAACTCAAGCACCGAGATCCCGAAAGTACTCGGCCACTCTCTCGTCTCCGTGAGGGTCGGCAAATATGCGGGACAGGTTCTCATTCTGCATGAGTCGTTGTAGGGAATCGCGGGCGAGTTGCGCGACGAACTTCAGGACAGTCGTGTCCTTCAAGCATTCGCGGTTCTTCACTCGATCCTCGATTTTTTTCAGAGAGATCTCATCCCCATGCGAAATCTCACTGCGCACCTTGGAGTAAAGACTCCGGATGTCAGAGGCCAGATTCTTGCTCGCCCGAGTATCCTTTTCCAATGTCTTTGCTGCCCTGCATGCCAACCTCTTTGACAGCCCACCTCCATAGCACTGACCTGGGTCACCGTACAAAGCTTCCAGGGTTCGCCACATGTCTTGCACGAAATGGACCTCATCAAGATTGCGCGCTTCCCGGAAGATATGAATCGCTCTCCCCAGGCGAGACTCCTCGAATCGCGCAACTCGTTCCGCGAATTGATCACTCGCCGCTATCAGCCGACCTTCAAATCCACGGAGCCAGCATAAACTGTTCCAAACGGACTTGACCACAGCCAAGTCTCCAGAGTCAAAACGTTCGCTGGTCTCCGGGCTCTCCGGCCATAGTTCCCCATCCAACAAAGCCTCGGTACTGTCGATGCCCACGCAGAAGCATAGTCCTTTGTCCTCCGCTTCCACCGCCTCCGTAGTTGGTTTCGGAGGATCGTCAAACCCCTCTTCTTCCGCGGTAACAGCAACAGTAACACCGCCATCGCCCAACCAGCCCGCACATCCTCCGACAGGAGTACATGCCAGCGTTGGCTTCACAATGTAGAGGCAGGTTACGAAGTCGTTGACTAGGGTTTTCGGTACGAGTCTGCAGAAAGCCTCCCTGCTGTCTCGGGATTCCTTGGGAAGGGGCCAGCGAGGGAGTGCGATACACCATAACGCAGAGCACCCTTGGAGGTTGAAAGTGTTCTCCTCGACTTCAATAACTTGAAGGCCCAGGGGAAACTCCGCAGGGCTGGGCCAGTCATCGTTATGGTTTTCACCCTGATTGCGCGCTTTGAAGTGGAGCAAAGGCCACACGCAGCACTCATTCATACGCCTGTCCTCCGGCCAAGGGTTCCGCTGGCAACTACTTCAGTGCGCGGCGGTCTCGCCGCGGATGATATCCTTGATCTTCATCAGGCGGGAGATATTGCCGCGCTCGTTCTCATCGAGCTTGTCGGCGATGTACTTGCGAGTTTCTTGCAGGTTAGGAATCAGCACGTACTCCAGAGCGTTGACCCGCCGGCGGGTCTTTTTCACCTCTTTGGCCAGGCGGCGGACGGTCTCCTCCCGGCGGGCCAGCTCCATGAGTTTCTCGGAGTAGCCACGCATGGCGGTCACCGCGCCGTCGAGCTCGGCGGGCGTGTCCAGGAAGCTGTAGGGCCGGCGCGGGCCGAGCTTGTATTCGATGTGCGGCACGGGCACGCCCATCAGCTTGCGGAGGTGAAAGGCAACCACCGCCTTCGGGCGGGAGCCGGTCAGCGCGGCGCGCAGCGCGGGCGCGCCGGCCAGGGCCTCGGCCAGCGCGAAGCGGCCCAGCACCGCCGGCAGCTCCTCGTCGACCTCGCGCCGGAGGTCGCGGTAGGCGGCCACCCGCTCCATGAACTCCTGCATCAACCCCTCGAGCTTGTCCTTGAGCAGCTTGTGGCCGCGCAGGGCGACGGCCAGCCGCCGCCGGATCTTGAGCAGCTCCATTCGGGTGGGGTTGACGCGCAGACGCATGGCTAGTTCGCGGCCCCTCCTGCCCGGGTCGCCTCGCGCTCGTCAATCTCTCCGCCGGCGGCGCCGGCTTCCGGCCCGTCGGCGGAACTCCAGTACTTGTCGATGAACTCGTCCTTGACGCGCTTGAGCTCGGCGCGGGGCAGCAGGCCCAGCAGCTTCCAGCCCAGGTCCAGAGTTTCTTCGATCGTGCGGTTTTCGTCCTGGCCCTGGCGGATGTACTCGTCCTCGAAGCGGTCGGAGTAGTTGACGAACTTGAGGTCGACCTCGGTGAGCGCGCTCTCGCCGAGAACCTCCGCCAGCTCCTTGGCGGTCTTGCCGCGGGCGTAGGCGGCGTACAGCTGGTTCATGCTGTTGGCGTGGTCCTCGCGGGTCTTCCCCGGACCGATGCCCTTGTCTTTCAAGCGCGAGAGCGAGGGCAGCACGTCCACCGGCGGGTAGACGCCCTGGGTATGCAGCACCCGCGAGAGGATTATCTGCCCCTCGGTGATGTATCCGGTGAGGTCGGGGATGGGGTGGGTCTTGTCGTCCTCGGGCATGGTCAGCACCGGGATCTGGGTGATGGAGCCCGGCTTGCCCTGCACCCGCCCGGCGCGCTCGTAGATGGTGGAGAGGTCGGTGTACAGGTAGCCGGGGTAGCCACGCCTGCCGGGGACCTCCTTGGCCGCGGCGCTGATTTCCCGCAGGGCCTCGCAGTAGTTGGTCATGTCCGTGAGGATGACCAGGACGTGCATGCCCTGCTCGAAGGCCAGGTACTCGGCGGTGGTCAGGGCCATGCGCGGGACGGCGATGCGCTCAATGGGCGGGTCGTCGGCCAGGTTCATGAAGAGCACCGCGCGCTCCAGCGCGCCGGTGCGCCGGAAGTCGCTTATGAAGTAGTTGGCCTCCTCGAAGGTGATGCCCATGGCCGCGAAGACCACCGCGAACTTCTCGCCGCCCTTCCTGACCGTGGCCTGGCGGGCGATCTGGGCGGCGAGTTGCGCGTGGGGCAGACCCGAGCCCGAGAAGATGGGCAGCTTCTGGCCGCGCACCAGGGTGTTCAGCCCGTCGATGGTGCTCATGCCCGTCTGGATGAACTCGTTGGGGTAGTCGCGGGCGTAGGGGTTGAGCGGGTTGCCGTAGATGGACAGGCGCTTCTCGGGGATGATCGGCGGGCCCTCGTCGATGGGCGTGCCGAAGCCGCTGAAGACCCGGCCGAGCATCTCGGTGGAGACGCCGATCTCCAGGCCGCGGCCCAGGAACTTGATGCTGGCGTCCCTGGGGCTGATGCCGCGGGTGCCCTCGAATATCTGGATGAGGGCGCGATCCTCCTGGATCTCCAGCACCCGGCCGCGGCGGACCTCGCCACCGGACAGCTTGACCTCGACCAGCTCCCCGTAAGCGACCCCGCTGACCTCCTCGACCAGCATCAGCGGGCCGACGATGTCCTTGATGGTGCGGTATTCCTTGCTCATTTCGTCACCTCGGCCTGCTCCCTGGTCACCGCCGCGAGCTGCTCGTCGATCTTCTTCTTAATCTCGTCAAACCTGCTGATTTCCTTCTCGTCGATCAGCTTGCCGCGGGCGATATCTTCCTTCGCGGGGATGTTCAGGATTTCGTCGAGCACCCCGCCCTCGTCGAGCGTCTTGCGGGCGGCCCCGTAGTAGTACAGGATGATGTCCAGCAGCTTGAACTGGAGCGTCACGTGGGTGTAGGTATCCAGCTCGTCAAAGGCGTTCTGGTGCAGGAAGTCCTCGCGGATCAGCTTGGAGGCCTCCAGCAGCAGGCGCTCGGCGGGCGCCAGGGCGTCCATGCCCACCAGGCGGACCAGCTCCTCGAGCTCGCTCTCGCGCTGCAGCAGGACCATGGCCGCGCGGCGGTTGTTACGCCACTCGGGGTCCACGTTCTGGCCCATGTGCTCGTCGATCACGTCCTGGTAGAGCGAATAGCTCGACAGCCAGTTGATGGCCGGGAAGTGCCGGGCGAAGGCCAGGCGGTCGTCCAGCCCCCAGAAGACCTTGACCACGCGCAGGGTGGCCTGGACCACCGGCTCGGACATGTCCCCGCCCGGGGGGCTCACCGCGCCGATGATGCTCAGCGATCCCTTGCGCCCTTCCGACCCCAGGCAGGTCACCAGGCCACTTCTCTCGTAGAAGCTGGCGATGCGGCTGGCCAGGTACGCGGGGTAGCCCTCCTCGCCGGGCATCTCCTCCAGGCGTCCGGAGATCTCGCGCATGGCCTCGGCCCAGCGACTGGTGGAGTCGGCCATCAGCGCCACCGAGTAGCCCATGTCCCGATAGTACTCGGCCATGGTGATGCCGGTGAACACCGACGCCTCGCGGGCGGCCACCGGCATGTTGGAGGTGTTGGCCACCATCACGGTGCGCTCCATGAGCGGGCGCCCGCTGCGGGGGTCTACCAGGTGCGGGAACTCCTGGAGCACGTCGGTCATCTCGTTGCCGCGCTCACCGCAGCCCACGTAGACGATGATCTCCGCGTCGGCCCACTTGGCCAACTGGTGCTGGACCACGGTCTTGCCGCTGCCGAAGGGGCCGGGCACGCAGGCGGTGCCGCCCTTGGTCAGCGGGAAGAACATGTCCAGGACGCGCTGCCCGGTGATCAGCGGCTCGACCTGGGGCAGCTTCTTGGCCACCGGGCGCCCGCTGCGCACCGGCCAGCGCTGGGCCAGCTTGACCTCCACTGGCCCCTCGGAGGTCTCGATCCGCGCGCAGACGTCCTCGACGGTCATTTCCCCGGAGCCGACCTCGGCGAGCTTGCCCTTCACCCCCGGCGGCACCATCACCTTGTGGACCACCAGGGAAGTCTCCTGCACGGTGCCCAGGACGTCCCCGACGGCCACCTCGTCGCCGGAGCGCGCGGTGGGCTTGAAGTGCCACTTCTTCTCGCGGTCCAGCGCCGGCGCGGACGCGCCGCGGGTGATGTACTCGCCGTGCAGCTCCTTGAGGACGTCCAGCGGCCGCTGCACGCCGTCGTAGATGGACTGCATGACTCCCGGGCCCAGCTCCACGCTGAGGGCCTCGCCGGTGGTCACCACCGGCTCGCCGGGCGCCAGGCCCTCGGTCTCCTCGTACACCTGGATGGAGTACCGGTCGCCGCGGACCTCGATAATCTCGCCGAAGAGGCCCAACTTCCCGACCCGGGCCATGCCGTACATCTGCGCGCCGGCCAGCCCCCGGGCCACCACCAGGGGACCCGAAACCTTGATCACAGTGCCGGTAACCTGCTTCTCAGCCATTAGCCTACCCCTTGGTTATCAGGTCCACGCCGATGGCGTGTTCCAGGAAAGTCTTCATCTCGGCCAGGGCCAGCCCCCGCGAGCCGGTCGAGACCGGCAGCACCAGGAGCGCCGCGCCGGAGCGCTCGCGGAAATCCTTGACCGCCTCGGCGGCGAGTTCCGCCTGGTTCTCGGGCACCAGGACCACGCCCACCGACGGATCGCGGGAAAGCGCGGCCAGGGCCTCGCCGAGCTCCCTGGTGCCGGCGGTCTCGCGAAGCTCCGCGCCCATCGCCAGGTAGGGAAGGGCCTCTTCGGCCGGTCCCAGCGCAATCATCCGGGCCATCAGCCGCAGCTCTCCCACAGAAGCGCCTTGACAGCCGCGGGCTCCACGCCGCGCAGGCGGCCCACCAGGGCCAGGCGCACGTTTCTCTCCTCCACGGCCAGGGCCCAGGCGTAGGCGTAGACCCGGCCCGCCCCGAAGGCCTCGCCGCGCAGCTCCCTGGCGCGCACGGTCAGCCAGTCGAAGGCGGCCTTCTCCCAGCGGTTGAGGTTGCGCTCCTCGCCGCCGCCGAACACCTCGCCGGCCAGCCCCGGAGTCAATCCCTCCGCCAGGGCGTCGGGCCAGGCGGCCAGCTCCGCGCCCCACAGCCGGGCGGCGAGCCCCTTCCCGAGCTCCCCGCGCAAGAGAAGCCGCGGCAGCCAGGCGCTCAAGGCCGCGCCCTCGTCCCCGCCGGAAACCAGCTTGCCACGCCAGACCAGGAGCGCCAAGCGCACTTTGACCTCGTCGCGCACGTGACCCAGCACCGCGG
Source organism: uncultured bacterium (assembly GCA_965370045.1). Classification (GTDB taxonomy): domain Bacteria; phylum Planctomycetota; class SZUA-567; order JAKLDR01; family JAKLDR01; genus CAZONU01. The sequence goes on from CBDUSI010000101.1 coordinate 5,942, forward strand.
CGTCGCCCAGCGCCCCGGCCAGGCGCAGCGACTCCAGGAGCCTCGCGGAATCCAGGGCCAGGTCCAGCACCAGGCTCGGCTCCGGGGCGTCCACCTCGGTCAGCGCCGCGAGCAGCAACTCCAGCCCCCGGGCGGCCTCGCTCCCGTCGTCAAAATCCGCAAGAAGCTCGCGGACCTCGTCGGGGGCCACCTCCGCGCCCCCGGCCTCGGCCAGCTTGGCGCGGACCCGCTCCTTCAACGCCCCGAAGCGCCGCGCCAGGGCGGTAAGCTCGAACATCGCCGGGGAGGGGCAGTCGCGTTCCAGCGATTCCAGCGCCCCGGAGTAGTAGCCGGCCACCGTCTCGGCGACCTCGGCCGGGGTGCGCGCCCCGGCCACCAGGCCGCGCAGCGGGCTCTCGGCCAGGGCGCCCGCGGCGGCCGCCGGCGAGTCCGCCTCGGCCAGGCGCTCCAGGGCCTCAAAGCCCAGGAGCAGCCCCTCCAGCGCGGCGACGCGCCCGGAGGCGTAGGTCCAGGCCTCGGCCCGTGCGGAAGCGACGGCGGGAGCGCTCATGTTCCCTGCCCGCCCCCTTCGCCGAAGAGAATCGCGGCGACCTCGGGGGAAAGCGCCCCCTTGCGGTCGGCCAGGCGGCCCGCCCAGCTGAAGTCGAACTCGAAGCGCTCGGCGCGGACCACCAGACCGCCGCCGGCCGGGCCGGGCTCGTCGGACAATTCGAGCTTGCCCTGGCGTCCGGCGTTGATCTTCTCGAGGAAGGCGCCGGAGAGCAGACCGCGCTCGCGCTCGCCGACCGCGATCCGCCCGACGAGTTCCGAGGGCACCTCGGCCAGCCAAGCTTCGGCCAGACTCAGGAACTTCTCTTCGCTCAGTTCGGCCAGCCCTTCCAGCGCGCCGGCGAAGGCCTGCTCGATGAGCCGGTTCTTCTCGGTGAGCACCGCCAGCCGCGCCTCGGTGCGCGCGCGGGAGAGCTCGCGGTTGTGCTCGGCCTCCAGGCGGGCCAGCTCGCGCTTGCGGTGGGCCTCGAAGCGCTCGGCGACCTCGCGCTCCTCGGCGGCGAGCTTGTCCTCAAGCCGGCCGTGCGCCTCGCCGACGATGACCGCGGCCTCCTTCTCGGCCTCGGCCAGGACGGCCTTCTCTACATTCTCAAGACCCATGAGCGAAGCTCTTACTCTTTAACTTCAACTTCGGCGACCGAGGTCTTGTTCTTGTCCGGGTGGTACTTCAGGCCCTCCTTGGGAGCCAGCCACAGGATGCTCAGGATGGCCGCCAGCAGCGCCACCACCGCGTAGGTCTCGACCAGCGCGGGCATGAGAATCGCCTTGCCGCTCTGCTCCGGGCGACGCGCGGTCAGGTTGATGGCGGCCGCGGAGGTCTCGCCCTGGTAGACCGCGCTCTTCATCATGGCCACGCCCGCCCCGATGCCGATGGCCATCATCCCGAACCCCGCTATGGGGGTCACCGCGACGGCGTTGTCAATCAGCCCGCAGGTGCGGACCACCATGATGGTCACAATGAAGCCGTAAAAGCCCTGGGTGCCCGGCAGGGCCATGAGCACCAGGAGCTTGCCGAAGAGGTCCGGCTTCTCGCTCATCACCCCGGCGGCCTGCCCGGCGGCGATGCGGATGCCCCGCGCCGAGCCCATACAGCCCAGCATCATGGCGCCGGCGGCGCCGAGCATGGCCCAGCCCAGGCCCGTGTTGAGGAAGTACTCTGCGATCAAATTGTCCATCGAGGTTCTCCTTCACCAAGCATCAAACACTGCGCTCGACCAGCTCCACTCTGTCGCTTCTGAGCGCCAGCGGCCGGAACTCGCGTCCTCCGGACTCGTAGAAGCGCCCGAAGAACTCCAGAAGAATCAGGCGCGCGGGATGCACGAACGCGCCGAGTATGCTCATTACGAAGTTAATGGAGTGCCCGACCAGCAGAACGAAGACGAAGGCGGCGGCGCCACCGCCGAACTCCGTCCTGCAGAGCTCGGCGATGATGTTGAAGCTCATGCCGATGATGGTGGTGGTCAGGCCCAGGGCCAGAAGACGCGAGTAGCTGAGCATGTCGCCTATGAAACTGGTCGTCCCGTAGCTGCCCAGGATGCCGTAGAGGCTGACCACCCCGGTCACCGCCTTGGCGACGATGCCCTCCTCGTTCCGCCCCTGGGTCAGCACCAGGCCGGCGGCGCCGATGCCGGCAAGCCAGCAGCCCGCGGTGAACACCCCGTCCGGCACCTCCACGAACATCGGGGCGATCAGCAGCAGGATCCCCGGCAGCATTACCAGCCAGAGGCCCGCGTCCAGGAACGCGGCGGCGTAGCGCTTCCTGCGCAGCTCCATCCCCATCTTGAGGCAGATGCCGAAGAGCTGGTTCAGTACTCCCAGTATCAGGGCGAAGGACAGCGCTATGAGCGGCTTGCTCATGGGATCGGCGTACGGGTGGATCCTGCAGCTCTCGGCGAACCGCAGGAGGAAGTTGCCCTCGCTCAGATACTCTTTGCTCACCAGGTCGCCCATCCAGGTGACGGTGATGAGCCCAAAGAAGGTCGAGAAGATGCCGGCGTAGAGGAACATCTGGAAGAAGTTCTTCACCCAGCTGTGCTTGTAGCGGATCATCACGTAGCCGGAAACGGCCATGAGCAGGACGCCGTATACTACATCCCCGAAGCAGGCTCCGAAAAAGATCAGGAAGCTGAGGCTCAAGTACGGCGTGGGGTCCAGGGACCCGTACTCGGGCAGGCCGAACATGTTGACCAGCAGCTGCATGGGCTTGAGCAGCTTAGGCAGTTTGATTGAAACCGGCGGATCGTCCTCGCTCGTCGGCTCGCTGAAGCTCGCGGAGCAGCAGGGCAATCGCTCGGCCAGCACCTTCTTGAACGCCCCCGCCTCGCGCTCCAGGACCCAGCCGGTCAGGAGAGAGACGCGCCCCAGCCCGGCGGTCCTGGTCGCCGCGGCGCGGAGCTCGCGGCGGTCCTCCCAGTGGGCCAGAGCCAACTCGATGTCGCGGCGGCCGGCGGCCAGTTTCGCGGCCTCCCGGCGGACCTCGTCGCGCCCCTGGTTTACCCTCTCGAGTTCCTTATTGAGTTCGGTGATGCGCTCGGCGACGCTGCCGGACACGCGCGGGACGGCGGTCTCGTCAAAACCGTGCTCGCGGAGCTTGGCCCGGGCGGCTTCGGCATCGGCCGGCCGGAAGGCGGCCAGCAGCCACACCTGCTTCCCGTCGCGGCGGACTTCCTCCCAGGCGATCATCTCCGCCCCGGGGTCCAGGCGCAGCGCGTTGAACTTCTCCGCGTCGCAGCCGCCGAAGATGGCCTTCGCCCGTTTCAGGAGCTCCAGGTCTCGTCCGGTGAAGCTCAATCCCACGAAGGGCCGCAGGGCGGCCAGCTCCGACTGGGCGTCGGCCTCCTGCTTGGCGAGCCCCCGCCAGTGATCGCGCAGCCGGCCGGCGGTGCGGCCCAGCATCTCGACGTCGACCCGCCCGCCGGCCGTGGCCACCTCCGCGCGGCTGGCCGCCGGCGCCACGCCGAAGAAGCTCTCGACCAGCGTCTTCTTGAGCTTGGTGTGCTGGTCGATGACCTCCAGGGCCGTAGACAGCGCGGCGACCTTGGCGTCGAGGTCGTCCGTGGAGACGCTGGCCCGCTCGGCCCCGGCGCTCAGGACCTCCTCGCCGGGCTCGTCGATGTGCACGGACGAGGCGGCGTGCAACTCGGCGAGCACTTCGTCCCGTCGAGCGGTGGGGAAGATCAGCTCCAGGCGCTGGACGCGCTCAATAGCCAAGGTGGATGCCTACTCCTCCGTCAGGCGCGCGGCCACGGCCGCCGCGCCATCGGCGATTCTCTCGGCGGGAACCGCCGTTATGCACTTCATCTGACTCCGCTTGTCCGCCTCGATGGCGGCCAGCTCCTTCTCGCGCCCGGCGGCGAGTTCCGCTGCGCGCTTCTCGACCTCGGCAGCCAGCTTCTCTTCGGCGGCCTTCTCCAGCTTCTCGGCCCCGGCGGCGAAGGCGGCGGCGATCTTCTCGGCCTCGACCTCGGCCGCGGAGACTTTCGCCGCTGCGCGGGAGTCGATGTCGGTAAGCTTCTTGAGGAGTTCAGAACTCACGATTTCCCCCTTACCTGTTTGGGGACAAGGCCCTGGCGCCGGCAATCGGCCGGGGGGAGTATTATAGATAGGACCGAATGCGCTTCCAGTGCAAGTCGCCGCCCCGGGGCGCATCTTGCATCCGAAGAGAGCGCACATACAATCTCAAGTCAGTGACAATTGGCCCCGCCGGCCGCGCGGAGGTTCGAATTGAGCGATTCCCAGCCCCAATCAGAGCCCGCCGAGCTCCGCGCGATCTACGAAGCGGCCCTGAACGCGCTGGACAGCTGGGTGGTGCTGCTCGACGACGAACTCCGCGTGCTCTACGCCAATGACAGCTTCTGCCGGGCGCACGGTCGGGACCGGACCGACTTCGTGGGGACGAGCGTCTGTGATCTGCTTGGCGGGGGGCTGGAGGCCAACGTCCCGGCGATCGAGGCACTGCGCGTCGCGCTGGTCGGGGCCGCCAAGGAGGGCGGCGAGGCCCGCCTCTCGGGACTGAGCCTGGCCGAGGCCAGCGGGGCCAGCGCGCCCGGCGAGCGGATAATCGACGCCCGGGTGTCCCCTCTGGCGGGCAGCCCCGGATGCTCCCTGCTGATTATCGACGAGGTAACCGAACACTGGCACGCCCAGGAGGAGGTCATCCGCGAGAAGCGCAAGCTCAACGACATGGTCCAGGCCACCGGCGCGGGGCTGAGCCTGGTGGACCGCGAGCGGCGGGTGACCTGGGCCAATCGGGTCTTCGTGGGTTGGTTCGGCGACCCCGCGGGGCGCACCTGCTACCAGGTGTTTCGCTGCGCGGAGAACCCCTGCGGGGATTGCTTCCTCAAGAAAGCGGTGATGTCTGGCAGCAGCACCACCGAGAACTGGAGCACCTACACCGCCGGGGGCACCCGCCGGCACTTCCAGAACACCATTACGCCCATCCGCGACGAGCACGGCGAGATATTCCAGTTCCTGGTACTGACCCAGGACGTGACCGCGCGCCAGAGCAAGATCGAGCAGCTTAACTTGTTACGTAGGCTCAGCGCGGCCATGAGCGGCACGTTGGAGCTGGACCGCGTGCTCAACCTGACCCTGACCTGCATGACCGCCGGTCACGCATTGGGTTTCAACCGGGCGTTCCTGTTCATGCGCGAGCGCGCGTCCAACACCCTGGAGGCCAGGCAGGCGGTGGGCCCCACCAGCCGGGAGGAGGCCTTCCGCATCTGGGGCGAGCTCGCCGCCCGCCAGCAGGACACCGAGAGCGTTTTCGCCGACGCCGAGCGGCTGCTCCCCGCGGAGGAACAGCCGCTCTTCGGGCTGATCAAGGGGCTCTCTTCCCCGCTGAGCGAGTCGCACATCGACGAGATACTGGTCCGCGCGGCGATCGAGAAGCAGGTCCAGACCGTCAGCGACGCGGCGAGCGACCCACGAGTGACCGCCGAGTTCCGGGAGCGCATGGGCGCCAGGGCCTTCGTGGTTGTTCCCCTGGTGGCCATGAACGAGGTGGTCGGGGTGGTCATGGCCGACAACATCTACAGCGGCCGGCCGATCACCGAGGAGCACACCGAGATACTCGGCATGTTCGCCAACCAGGCGGGCCTGGCCATCGAGAACGCCGAGGCCTACGCCGAGCTCCGCGACAAGATGGTCCGCCTGCGCTCGGCCCACGCCCAACTGGTCCACGCCGAGAACCTGGCCACCATCGGGCGCATGGCCGCCCACGTGGCCCACGAGATCAGGAACCCCCTGACCACCGTGGGGGGCTTCGCCCGCTCGATCCTCAAGCACCCCGAAAAGGCCGAACGCTCCGCGAGCAGCGCCCAGGTCATCTGCGAGGAGGTCGAGCGCCTGGAGAAGATCCTCTCCAACATCATGGACTTCACCCGCCCGGCCAAGCCGGAGTTCCTGCCCTGCTACCTGCCCGATTTCCTCAAGAAGATCGTCCGCGAGCAGCACGGCGAGCTGGCCCGCAGGGGCGCCGCGGTCGATCTGGATATTGACGAAGGCGTGCCCACCGTGCAGCTCGACGGGGAGAAGATCAAGCAGGTGATAATCAACCTGCTCAGGAACGCCGCTGACGCCTTGCCCGACGGCGGGGCGGTGCGCATCGCCCTGCATCATCTCGACGGCCATGTGCAGATCGCGATCACCGACACCGGGCAGGGCATGACCGCCAAGGTGCTCACCAAGATATTCAGCCCGTTCTTCACCACCAAGCCGGACGGCACCGGGCTGGGCCTGGCGGTCAGCCGCAAGATAGTCGAGGACCACGGCGGCAAGCTGCGCGCCGAGAGCGAGCCGGGCAAGGGCAGCACCTTCAGCATCGTTCTGCCGGTGAAGCTGCCCCAGCAGCTGGCCGCCGGCCCGGACACCGACGAGGCCCGCGAGCTGCTCGACGAGAGCACGCCCCGCCCGGGCGGGGCGCCGGCTCCCTCCGACGGGATAGACCTGCCGCCCTTCGGACGCTGAGAACGTGATTGTAATTGCCGCCTCCTGCGTCTGTCTGATTCTCTTCATCGCCACTTGCGTGCTGCTGGGCTGCGTAGGAATGCGAATCAGCGGCGGGGGGAACACTTTCGGCTTCGACTCGGCCAAGCGCGGCGCCCAGGTGCTGTTGGCTCAGACAGCCCTGCTGCTGTTCAGCGCGCCGGCGGTCCACAACATCACCGGCGGGAGATTCGCCTTCAGCCTGATTATCCTGTTCGTCATATTCGTCCTGGGCCTCCCGATCCTGATGGCGGTCTACTACTACGTGGCCGTATTCGGGGGATTCCTGGGCAGGAGCGTCTACGCGCCGAACACGCCGCTGCCCGGCACGGAGATTCCCGAGCTCGACCGGGCCCGGGCCCTGGTCCACCGCGGCGACCTCGAAGGCGCGGCCGCGCTCGCAGGGGAGTTCCTGGCCGGGCATCCCGAAAGCATCGACGCATTGCGCTTCCTGGCTGACATCGAGCTCCGCCGCGAGAACTTCGACCGCGCCGCCGCGCTCTGCCGGCGGGCGCTGGCAGCCGACGCGGAGATCCGCGCCACCAGGACGGGGCTGGCCGAGGAGGAGCGCGTCAGGCTGCTCTCGCTGCTGGCCGACGCCTTCGAGCGCGGCGGGCGCGGAGAAGAGGCCGCCGAGGCCATAGAAGAGAACCTGGAGCTCCTGACCACAGAGCGCTTCAGGAAAACGCTCTCCCAGCGCGCCGCGCGGCTGAGGAGCGCAGGCTGACCTGGAAGCGACCGAGAAGAATTGACCGGCCCGGCCGCCGGCTGCCGTTTATTTCTTACCCGCGGGCACGGCCACGACCTTGATGGATTTGCGGCTCTTGGTGCCCCAGGCCACCGGCAGGAACTTCTCCGGTGACACCTGGGGAACGGCCAGGGTGTTGATCCCCTCCTGCTCCTCAGCGATCTTGCGGGCCGCGCTCCACTTGCCGCCGGCGGGCTTGAGGCTGAGGCGGATCGCCCCCTCGCTGAACCACAGGCAGGCCATCCTCCCGCCCCAGGCGGACAGCATGGGATTGCCCTTGAGCTCGGGGGGCGAATCCTCGGCCCACTTCTTCGCCGCCGCGTCATAGCGCAGCACCTTGGGCCCGGGCGTGCCCTTGCGGCCGGCGCTCAGCCCCAGGTAGACCGTGCCCGCCGCGTCGGTGGCCGCCGAGTGCGGCCGCGGGTTGTGGGTGCGCTGGCGCTTGACGGCCTTGCTGATGATTTCAGCGGGCGTCCAGGTCATGACCGTGACCTCGTCGCCGGGCCGGACCTTCCCGGCCGGGCCGGGCTTCTCTATCGCGACGCAGCTTTCTTCCTCCAGCTTGACCACGGTCAAGGCGGCGATGGTCTTGCCGGCCTTCTCGAGGACGACGTTGCCGTCGATCTTGACGCCCTGCTTGGACCCGACAGGCAGCACGACCTTCCCGTCCTCCGCCTGCTTCACTTTCACCTGCAGAGCCACCGCCCGCGACCAGACCACGTCGCCCTCGGGAATCCGCCGCCAGAAGCAGGCTACCTCGTTTCCGAACCGCGTCAGGTAAGGGCCCTCGTAGTTGCCGGGTGTTCCCGGGTAGTGGAAGACCCCGCGCTTGCCCACGCGCGCGTTCTCGCCGGCCTGCAGCCAACTCTCCCCGGAGTCCTGGCTCCACTTGGCGCGAATGTCTTTCTTGTGCAGGCGATTGAGGTGGCTCCAGGCGCACCACAGCCGGCCGCTCTTGGCGCGGGCCAGCGCGAAGCGGTCGTGGCAGTAGCGCGCGGTCTGGTCCACGATGCTCTCCGGACCGGTTACCCATTTGCCGTCGCGACGCACTGCCTTGGTGAACTTGGCGGTTACCCGGGCGCCGCCGCCGCCGCAGCGCGCCGTGCAGTAGGCCATGAATACGTCGGTGCCCGCGACCATCGTCTGCGACCGGTGCTGGCCGCGATGGTCGGGGGTGATCCGCGAGCCCTTGCCCTTTCCATCGAGGCCCGTCCAGGTCTTGCCGGCGTCCAGCGAGAGCATCGGACTGGAGCCCGGCGCCAGGATGATGCCGCCTTCGCCGAAGCCTCCGATGCAGCGCTCGTTGACGTAGAGAAGCGGGTAACCGCCCGGCTTCTTGCGGCTGATCGGGCTATAGACCTTGCCCGTGGCCTTGTTGGTCCTGGAAACGTCAACGGCCCCCAGCTCGGAGCGCTTGGACATCCCGAAGGCGTCGGCCGGGAGGAACGCCCCCCCCTTCGCTACCGGGAGCTTGCACTTCGCGCCTCGCTTTGCCAGGCGGATGTTGTCGAGGTAGGAGGTGAACTCCCCCTCCCCGTCCAGGCGCGCCACGACCATGAGCAGCAAGTGCGTCATTCTCTTGAGGTCCATGCGGCGCTCGGCGGCGGCTTTGCCGAGGTCCATCTCGATGGTCACCCACTTGCCGCCGGGGACCTCGAACACCTGCGCCGCCGGGAAGGAGCAGAACATGTCCTCGGCCTCCAGGCGGACCTTGACCGCGGGCCCGTCGGTTCGGTAATCCATGCGCAGGAGGTCGTAGCCGGACCAGTCGGCCGGGAACACCTTGTGAAACCAGCCCAGCGTCCGGAAGACGCGCCCGGAGCGCCAGGTCATGTAGAAGCTCGGCTTCTTCTTGCCCGCGTTGAGGAACTTGTAGCGGTCGCGGTGCTTTGCGGCGTAGGCGGTCTTGCCCTGGCTCGCCTGCTCCCCGGTCAGCCCCTTGCTGAGCCCCTTCCAGAGCAGTCCTTCGGCGGGCATCTCCTTCTTCTCGAAGCCGAGCAGCAGCTTCTCCTGCTTCTCACCCGCGGCCGCGACCACAGTGGCCAGACACCCAATCACTGACAGTACCAGAAGGCGCATGGCGGTTCTCCTCGGCCAGTTACTTTGCTCTCACGGGGGCGCGTTCGCGCACCTCCCCGGTCACCGTCACCTTGACGGGGCGGCCCGCGCCGCTCTCCATCCGCTTGCCGAGAAGCTCCCCGCCGGCCCCGCCAAGCTTGCGGTAGTCGTAGGCACCCACCAGCGCGGGGTGGGCCCCGACCTCCGGAAGAGGCTCCGCCGGCCCCACGTAGGCCAACAGGTAATCGCGGCCGGGCTCGAAGCCCCAGGCGGCCAGCGTTCTCACCGCGCGCTCGACCAGGTGCTCGTCGTCGAGCACTACCGCCGGGCGCCGGCCACCCTTGCGCAGCGCCTCCCGGATTCCGCCCAGCCGCTCCCGGTCGCCGCCCTCCTCGTCAACGTGCAGGGCAATGACCCCCTCTGGTCGAAGCTCCCGCTCACGCTCCGCCGCCGCTCGTTCCACCGACGCGCGCCGCTCGACGTGGGCGGGGTCGTCCCCGCTCAGCCGCTCGACGCACAGCAGGAAGAGTTCTCCGGGGTCCTCCGCCATTACCCGCCCGGCCAGGCGGTACATAGTCGCGGCGTTGTCCATCACCACGCAGTCCACGCCCAGCGACTCGGTGTCGTAGTCCAGGACCACCAGCGGAACCCCGGTGTTGCGCAGCCGCACGCAATCCTCGTCGGAGTAGATGCCCAGGGCGATGAAGCCGTCGACGCCGCCGGTGAAGCGCGCCAGCTCGCGGTCCTTGTGCGCGGTCGCCTTGGAACGCCAGTTGTAGAGCTTCAGCACGTTGTAGCGCTCGGCGGCAATCCACTCCTGAGTGCCCTCGTAGACCTGGCGGTAGAACAGGTGCCCGGTGCGCGGATACTCCATAAAGCCGAAGACCACCGCGACGGTCCTGGACGCCCTCAAGAGTTCGCCCAACTCCTCGCGGCTCCCCACGGCCAGGAACACCCCGCGTCCCTGCTCGGCGTAGCAGATTCCGTCGTCGATCAGCGAGCGCACCGCGCGCTCCGCGACCGCCTTGCTCACCCCGTGCCGTCGAGAGATGTCCCGGATAGAGGGCAGCGACCGCCCGCGACGCACCCCGGCCTGCCGGACCTCCCGCAGCAGCGCCTCCCGCAGGATCAAATGGGAAGCTTGGCCGCCCGTCTCGTTTGCAGTACGCAGAGTCACGCCATCTGTCTCCTCTGTCTGACTACACTGCGGACACTTGTTTGTCGGTGGGAATACTTGCGAAATCTCATGTCCCGTCGTTAATCCTAAGATACTGTATTAGGCGGCATATGCGAATCGGAGGCCGTCTGGTCCTAGCAGTCCGTTGAAAAATGGAGCGTCGTGACGGCAGGCGCTTGCGAGCGATGCGAGGCCTGAG
>CBDUSI010000102.1:0-16656 GCA_965370045.1 uncultured bacterium
GCATCGCTCGGGAGCGCCTGTCGTCACGACGCCCCATTTTTCAACGGCCTGCTAGGCGCCGGTGGAGGCGACGACCACGTCGTAGCCGTGCTCGACGAGCAGCAGCCGCATGAAGACCCGCAGCTCCTCGCTGTCGTCGACAACCAGCACTCTCTTGCGCTGATTCTCCGCGTCCATGATCCGCCCTAGCAAGCTCCCTGCTCGATCACGATCCGGCCCAGCCCGACGTCGAACTCCACGCGGCGGGTCGCCTCCCTGCCCCAGGAGTCCACCGCCAGGGAGATGCGGCTCGCGCCGCGTACCGCCAGCCTGGCCGGCCAGCCGTCACCGGCCTGCGCGCCCAGGGCGAATATCTCCAGCGCCTCGGGGTCGCAGCCCCGCCGCGCCAGGCGAGTGAGCAGCGCCAGGCATGCCGCCGAGGTGCGCTCCTCGATGCTGCGCAGCGCCCCCCCGCCGGGCGCCAGGGCCAGCTTGGAGGCCGCCGCCAGCCGCCGGCCGCGGTCGTAGATGATCATGCCCACCGATCCGCCCAGGAACATCTCCAGGACGCAGGAACCGTCGGCCACGACTATCTCGCCGTCAGCCACGCGATGAAAGCGAATGGTCTCGCCGCCCCTTTTCAACCTGCTGCGCACTTTCTCGTCCCCCATACTCCTCGCACTCCGACGCCTGTCCCGCAGCCGCTGGAGCCGCTGGAGCCGCGGGCTATTCTCGACCGAGTATTCACATGCAAGCAGCGCGCCAGCCCGCCGGAAGAAACTCCCGGAAGCTGAAAAGGCCGCCTATCACGCGCATATACAGTAACTTGGAAAATCTCGCACTATGCTCCCGGCGCCGCGGCACAAGCCTTCCAGAACAGCCCTGCTGCAAAGATTCTTTCTATCTATATGCGTAACACCCCTGTTCGCGTGCCTTACGTTCAACGCCAAGAAACTTGCCAGTGTCTATAATTGATCCGTCTGGGGTGAGGCGCGAAGGGGACGCAAACTGACATTCCGTCTTGATTACCCATGGAACACGGCTACTATCTGAACCGCAAACTCCGGACTGCTGAAAGCGAACCGCGCCGGCCGAGGTTAAGCCAGGTTGACTGAAGAACAGAAGCCTTCCCCTCAAACGACGAAGACCGAACCGGCCGCCGAGCCGGTCGTCAGCCAGCGTCGCAAGGTACTCTCCGCCGCCTTCTGGCTCTTCGTTGCCAACTGCCTGGTCTCCTGGCTGCTGTGTCTCGGCTACCTGCGCTACACCGTCGCCGCGGACGACTTCTCCGCCCTGGGCTGGCTGCACTTCCCGCTGGCCTACCTCGCGCACTTCGCGCTGCTGCACCTGGTCGTCTACGGCATCGCGGCCGCCCTGCTGGCCGCCTGCCCGCGCCGCTGGGCGCTGGCGGTCTTCTACGCGCTGGTCATGCCGGGGCTGCACCTGCTTCTCTTCATCGATGGGGTGGTCTTCACCAACTACCGCACGCACTTCAACGGGACCATCCTCAAAATGATGACCACCCCCGGGGCCGGCGACCTCTTCGATTTCGCCGGCAGGGACTTCCTCAAGGTCGCGGGACTGATTCTGCTGCTCGCCGGGCTGGAGGTGGGCGCGGCCCTGGGCCTCTGGCGGCTGGTGACCAGGAAGCGCGCGCTGGCCGCCCGGTTTCCGCGCTACGCGCTCGTAACCGCCGCCGCCGTGGTGGCCGTCACCCTGTTCGAGAAGGGGCTGTATGCCTGGTCCGACGCGACCAGCCGGCGCGACGTGCTGGTCAACGCCCGGGTCATTCCCTTCTACCTGCCGGCCACCGCCAAGCACTTCTTCCGCAAGTTAGGCGTGAAGGTCGACCGCCAGCACGGGTTCAGCACCAGCCTGGCGCTCAAGTACCCGCTTAATCCAGTGAGCGTCCCGGAGAAGCCGGCCGGCTACAACGTGCTGTGGATGGTCATCGACGGCTGGCGGTTCGACGCGCTGAGCCCTGAGGTCTCCCCGCGGCTCAGCAAGTTCTCGGAGCGCTGCCTGGTCGGCGAGCGCCACTACAGCAGCGGCAACTGCACCCGCTTCGGGATATTCGGCCTGTTCTACGGTCTGGACGGCTTCTACTGGCAGAGCTTCCTGGCAGAGCACCAGGGGCCGGTGATGGTCAAGCTCTTGAAGCAGATGGACTACGACTTCCTGATGATGGGTTCGGCCAACTTCAACAACCCCGAGTTCCTGCGAACCTGTTTCCAGGACCTGGACGAGAAGCAGGTGATCCACGGCAAGCAGCTCTTCCGGGGCAAGAACTACCTGCGCGACCTGGCCATGGTGGAGCGCTTCGGCGAGTTCCTCAAGAAGCGCGACGCGGAAAAGCCCTTCTTCTGCTTCATGTTCCTTGACGCGACGCACTCGCCCTACAAGTTCAAGGAGCTGCCCGGCTTCAAGCCGCCCTTCGCAGGCTACGATGAGGGCGTGCGCCACGAGAAGCTGGCCGGCGACCAGCGCGAGCGCCGGCAGGCTTTCGTCCGCTACAAGAACTCCGTGGCCTACGTCGACTTCATGCTCGGCGGGGCCCTGGAAGATCTGGAGAAGCGCGGGCTACTGGAAAAGACTATCGTAATGATCACCGGGGACCATGGCGAGGAGTTCGGCGAGAACGGCTTCTTCGGCCACAACGGGAGCTTCGACGACTACCAGGTAAAGACCCCGCTCATCTTCTACTACCCCGGGGTCAAGCCCGGGAGGATCAAGAAGCTCACCAGCCACCTCGACCTGGCGCCCACCACCCTGCGCCTGCTGGGCGTGAAGAGCCCCCCCGGCGACTACTGCCAGGGGCTGGACCTCCTCGGCGAGAATCAGCGCTCCTACGTGGTGGCGACCAGCTACAGCCGGGCGGGAATCATCACCGGGGACGGTTACCGGCTGGCCTTCCCCTTCGAGTACTACCGGATCAGCACCGTGGACATCTTCGACCAGGACTACCGTGAGCCCGCCGACCGCAAGGCGCTGCTGAGGCGCCACGTGCCCAAGCTCGACGAGGTGCTCAAGGCCGCGGCGCGCTTCAAGAGATAGAGAGGGCGCGGGCGCCTAGCGCTTCTCGCGGGAAGCGGGCGGCGCTTCCTCCTCTTCCCGTACGTCGGGAACGACCGGCGTGCCCGGGGCGGCCCCGGACCTCCGGCGCTTCTTGAGGGCTACTAACAGGTTAGCGGCGAGCATCAGCCCCGCGCCGGCCAGGCCCCAGCTCCCCGGGAACTCCCCCCAGCCCAGCACCGCGACCGCGAAGACCCCCGTGAAAACCGGCACGCTGGTGTAGACCACCGCGGCCTCGCTGGGCCGCACGTAGCGCTGGAAGACGTTCATTATGATCATGGCCCCGATGGTCGCGCAGACCACCAGGATCGAGAAGTAAAGCCAGAACCGGCCGCACTCTTCGCCGATTGCGGCGGCCCGCAGCGCTCCGGGGATCGAGGCCGGAGACATGACCAGGGCGACGGCCCAGCCGCACAGCGCGGTGATGGCGAAGCTGCCGGTGGTCAGCCGCGCGGGACCCAGCCGCTCGGAGCTCAGTCCGGTGTAGACGATCTGCACGGTGTAGGCCAGCACGCACAGGAAGGTCAGCACCACCCCCCAGCTCAAGCCCCACTCCTCGCCCTCGCCGGTGAGGGTCATCAGCGCGGCGCCGCCCAGCGCCAGGGCAACGCCCAGGCTCAGGCGCCAGGTCGGCCGCCGGCCCAGCAGGATCCACTCGAAGGCCGGAGTGAAGCACACGCACAACCCGGTCACGAACCCGGAGAGCGTGGCCGGCACCGAGGCCAACCCGGCGGCCTGCACCAGGAAGCCAATGGCCATGGGCACCGCCACCCTGAGGAGCGCCCCGTACTCGCCGCGCCGCGGCAGGAAGCGCCGCGCCGGTTTCCAGAAGATCATCACCAGGGGCAGCGCGGCGCTGAAGCGCACCGCGGTGAGCAGCAGGCAGCCGAAGGGCGCGTCGCGCTCCAGGCCCGCCCCGATCGAGAGTATCCGGCCGCATATCTTCACGCTGGCGAAGCTGGTGGCCCACAGCACGCAGGCGGCAACCAGCGCCAGGATGGCGTAGAGATGTGAGACGCGCTGCGGCTGCTTCATGCGCCCGACGAGGCCAACCCGCGGCTACCTGGCCGCCGGCTTCGAAGGGCCCGGCTCGACCGGCACTCTGCCAGTGTATCCGCGATTGCGGCGCATGACGTTATTGGCCATCTCCAGGGCGTCCACTTTGTAGAAGTTCATGCCCTCGCCGTTGTCCTCGATGACGTTATCGCGAATCTTGACTCCCGCGCAGTCCCGCAGATAGAACGCGCACCAGGAGTTCTTCCTGATCAGGCACTTCTGTACGCTGATCCCCTTGGACTCCTGCGCGTGCAGACCGATCGCGCCACAGCCGTTCAGTTCGGACTCGACGATTGTGACCCCCGTGCTCTTCTTCAGGCGCAGGACGCTGCCGTGGCACTGATACTCGGTCAGGGGCTTCTTGTGCCGGAGGAGGGCGTTCGAGATGCGGATGTTGGCGGAGTTCGTGATCGAGATCACGTCCGCGCTGGTGTCCACGCACAGTATCTGGGTGCCCTTCTCGCAAGCCAGAGTGAGGTCCTTGCGACCGTCGATCTTGACGCTCTTCTTCGAGACGTAGCGCGCCCGCGGGACCTTTACGGTGTCTCCGTCCTTGGCCTGGTCGATCAACGACTGAAGGCTGACCGCGGAGTCCTTGAGCGGGACCGTGGCCTTCTTGGCGCCGGCCTCCAGCTTGCGAAGGCGTTTCCTGAGCTCCACCACCTCCCGCTCCAGCTTCTTGACGCGTTCTTCGGGCGGTCCCTTCTCACCCGCGAGCGCCGGAACGGCGGCGAACAACAGCATGATTCCGCAGACATACATACCGGCTCTGATCATGGCGGTCTCCTTATTCGATGAAGAGCTTCCCGGAATTCGGCGCGCGGCCGCGCTTACCAGCTCTCGAAGCTGACTATGTCCTCGAGCTTCTTGCGGCTCCTGGCCGCGGGCACCTCCGCGGGGTAGCCCAGGGGGGTCACCCCGACGACCAGCGCGTCTTCGGGGACGCCCAGTATCTTCCTGGTCTTCCCCTGGTCGAAGGCCCCCAGCCAGCAGGTGCCCAGCCCCTCGGCGACGGCGGCCAGGGTCACGTAGGCCAGGGGTATCGAGGTATCGACGATGCCCGCGTCCACCCCGCAGCTCATCACCCGGCTCGCCGTGGCGCAGAAGGCCAGGTAAACCGGCGCCTCGGCGACGAAGCTCTGGCCGTTGGCGGCCTCAGCCAGTTCGCCTATCTTGATCCTGTCTTTCACGACGATGAAGCGCCACTCCTGGCGGTTGCAGGCGCTGGGCGCCAGCCGCGCGGCCTCCAGCACGCGCGCCAGCACGTCGTCGGGTATGGGTTTGTCCTTGTAAGCGCGCACCGAGCGCCGCGCCCTGATGGCCTCGTAAACGTCCATGACCGCCTCCTTCTTCGCGGCCCGATGATAAGCCGCGCGCGGGGGACAGTCAAGCCGGGCGCGCGCGGGAGGTTCCATAATACCCGGCGGATTGTAATTGCGCCGCCCGGGAGGCCGGGCTACATTACGGGGGGAGGGCCGCGTATGTCGCGCCGACGCCGCCAGGCCGAGCGGAGCGAAGAGGAACTGCGGGCGGCAGCTGAGGAAACGGGCATCGAGATCCTGGAGGAGGCTCCCGCTCGTTTCGCCGTGCGCATTGCCCGCGGTCAGGCTAGCGCGCTACCCTACGTGGGTGCCGCGTTTGCGGGCCTCACGCTGGCGCTCACCGGCGGCTTGCTGCTGGGCAATCCCGAGGGCAGCGACCCCCTCCCACTGCACATCATTCTGCCCGTGCTGGGGTTCTTCTGGCTGATGCTCATCGGCGTCCTGCTCTTCGCCGTGCGCCAGCGCACCCTGATCCAGACGGTGGAGGTCCGCGGCGACCGGGTGGAGTTCCACGCCCACAGCGCCCTGGGACGCAAGGAGAAGTGGCTGAGCGGCCCGGGCCTGAAGGTCGACAGGCGCGTGGTCTACAACATGTACCGGCGCCGCCATGGCCCCCCGGTTTCGTTCTACCGGATACGAATCACCGGCCCGGAGGGACGCGTCAAGTTCGGGACCGGAATCCCGGACGACATCCAGCGGTGGCTGATGCGCAAGCTGACCAGGGCGATCAAGGCGGCGGCTTCGGACCGGCCCGGGCGCTAGTTTCCCTCAGCGCGCTCAGCGCGCTCAGCGCGTGGAGCAGGACAGGGAGGATGACGGTCCGCCGGCTGGGGGCGTCAACGGAGATTGCGCGCGGCCGGCGGAACGCGGGCGCCGGCCCCGCGCCCGGGAAGCTCCGGGACGATGAGCCGAGGGACATGGAACGCCCGGTTCCTTATTATTTTCTCGTTTCTTCCGGAACGCCCAGCTTCTCGGCCATCTTGCCTATGTCCAGCAGGTCGGTGTCGACGGTGGAGATGGTCACGTTCTTGAAGTTGAGGTTCCTGGCCGCCTCCAGGGCCACCAGGACCCTGCCGCCCGCGCCCATCATGGCCTGGTTGCGCAAGCTCTCGCCCTCGGCCTCGGCCTTTTTCATCAGGAGCCGCCCCCGGGCCTCCTTCTGGGCCTCGATCAGCTCGGCGTCGGCCACCTTCTCGGTGGCGTATTTCTCGTAGTCGGCCTCGATCCTGGCAATCCTGCGGTCGGTATCGGCCTGCATGCGAACTACCTCGGCTTTCTGCTCCTCGCCGATGATGCTGACCAGCTTGATGGTGTCGGCCTCGATGACCTGGGTCTTGCCCCTCGTCCTGGCGGCTTCGGCCTCTGACTTGTTGACCTCCACGTCCTGGTCGGCGAGCTTCTTTCTGCGAATCTTCATCTCGTACTCGGGGTCGAACTGCACGTTGCGGATGAGGACGTCGATGATCTCGACGAAGTTGTCCGCCAGGGATGCGACCAGCAGGTCCTTGACCTGGCTGGCGCGCTTGCGGCGCTGCTGGGGGTTGTAGAAGTCCTCGGTCTTCATCTGGCCGAAGAGGCCCATGCAGGCCTTCTGCGCCTCGTTGCGGACGATGGTCTTGTACTTGGTGCCCGAGCCGGTGTCCTGGAAGAGCTTGTGGGCCTTGCCGGCCGCTATCCGGTACTTGACGGTCACGTCCACGGAGACCGCGTAGCCGTCGGCGGACTGCACCTGCACGTCGTCCCGTCCGCTCTTGCTGCCCCGGCGGGGGTCGCGGGTCATCTCCAGAGTCTGCACGGTGCCGTCGAAGAACACCCAGGAGTCGATGGGCCCCAGGTCCCGGTGCCAGCCGGGACCGAAGTCCTCGCCTACCACGCCCTTGCTGCCCAGGACCGCGTACTGCTGGGTGCGCACGGCCACCGTGCCGACCGGGACATAGACGGTAAACAGCTTGAGCACCGCAAAGCCGCCCACCAGCAGCAGGACGATGACCAGGGATATCACCTTTATGGTCTTCATGATCAGCGCTCCTACTTCTTCCGACCGGCCCCGCGACCGGCGGCCGCGGGGGTGAGGTGCTCGAACCGCTCGGTGTGGCCCTGGATGGTGAAGGGCTGTCCGATGAAGGTGATGTTCTTGAGCCTCCTGGCGTACTCCAGCATGACCATGTTCCGGCCGCCCTCGCCCTCCAGGGCCTTCTTGAGGGCCAGGATGCCCTGGGCCTCGGCCGTCTTCCTGGCCAGGATGCCCTCGGCGTCTTTCTGCATCTTGTAGAGCGCGGCCTCGGCGCCGATGGTGAGCTTGTCGTACTGGGCGTCGGCCTGCTTGCGGGCCTTTTCGCCGGCGGCCTCGGCCTCGATTATCTTGCGCCGCATATCGCCCTCGAACTTCTTGATGATCACGTTCTTCTCGTTGGTCTTTTCAACCTCGAGCTTGATCTGGCGCTGCTTGGCGGCCAGGGCCTTGGAGCGCTCCTCGAGCACCGCCTGGTCGGCCAGCTTCTTCTTCTTGATCATGGCCTCGTACTCTTTGTAGAACCTGGGCTTCTGGGGGATGACGATGCTGTCGATGAGGATCCCGAAGCGGCTGAGCCGTGCGCCGGCCTCCTGCTGGGCGCCCAGCACCTTGACGTTGCGCATGGACGAGTCGTAGAACTCCTCGGTGGTCAGCTCGCCCAAGTGGTTCCGGCACAGCGACCTGACGTAGTCGTAGGTCCACTTCTTCTTGTACTGGTCGCCGGGGCCGGAGGTGGTTATCACCGTGTCGGCCAGGTCGGGACTGATCTTGTACTGGACCTTGAGATCGACGTAGACGTCGCTGCCGTCGACGGTCTTGATCTTCAGGCTGTCCTCGCCGATCATTTCCAGGGTCTGCAGGGTCCGGTCCAGAACGTAGAATTCGCTGGTGATGCCGTTGTATATCTGGACGCCGGACTGCTCTATCACGGTTATCTTGCCGTTGAGCTTGTTGAGCAGGAGGCCGACCTGTTCTCCGCTGACCCGCCCTATCCTTATAGAGCTGAACAGGAAGACGGCCAGGACCAGGGCGGCCAGGGCGACCCAGGCCCAGGCGCTCCCCAGGAACTTCTGCAGCGCCTTGAAGTCCACCGGGGGTTGCCCTCCGTCGGAAAATCCGTCCCCCTGGTTTCGAAAATCACGCCCCTCCATAACTCATCCTCCTTCAGCTGTGCAGTGGACTTCCGCTGTATCTCCCGGCTTGGCTTGACGCGCTGTTCCCACCCTCGCCGGGACTTCCTGGTTAGCTTGTCCCGAGCCGCTTCAGCGGCTCCCTTCGGGGGGGGATTGTCTCCGTCCCTCCCCTGTTCACAAGCTATTATCCGCCTTAACCGGAAAGGCGGGGCCGGAAGAGGAACTGCCGCGGTGCGGAGAAACCCTCGCCGCGAGGGGCTTATCGACTTGCGGGCCGAGAGGGCCGGCCGGCCGGCGCGCGGCGGGGCGCGGTCAGCGCGTAGAGCAGAATATTGATTGAAAGCTTGAGCGCGTCGGGGTCGGCCACCTGGCAGGCGGTCCCCAGGGGATAGCTGGCCCAGCCGCAGCCCAGCGAGTCGCGGGAATATATCACCGCCAGGCGCTTCCTGACGTAAAGGCCCTCCAGCCGCGGGGGCCGCTTCGTGAACGCGGTCCCGCGCCTGCGAGGCGTGTCCGCGTAGCTGATGCTCTTGATGACGTAGCCCGCCCCGTAGACGGGGTGCCCCGCGTCCAGCGGGGCCAGCTTCCCGGCGGGAAAGAGCCCGGCGAGGAGCGCGCGCAGGCTCGCGTCGAACTGCTTTCGCCCGCAGCAGGCATCGGCCCACAGCAGCCCCCCGCCGGCCAGGTACGCTTTGAGCGCGGCCTTCTCCTTGGACGAGAAGCCTATCTTCCCGTGGCCGGTGAGGTAGACGAGCGGGCGCTCGGCGAGTGACCCGTCGGCCGCGACTACCTCGCGCGGGGAGTCGAAGTCCAGGTCCACCTTCTGGCCCAGCGCCGCGCGCAGCCCCTCGAAGTTCCGGGCGGTTTCCCACCCGCCGCGGTAGCGCAGCTGGGCGAGCATCGGCCTGCGCCCGGCGGCCCGGTCCCTTTTCGTCGGGTCCCAGGTCATGAACTTCTCGACCTCTTCGTCCTTTATCTCACCCGCGCCCGAGGCGATGGCCAGCAGCCACTTGAGCATTTCCTTCGTCTTGAAGGCGGGCACGGCCTTGCCCCCGCCGCTGGCCGCGATCTGCTGGAAGATCGGCAGCTGGAAATCTGTCTTGGCCGCCGGACCCAGCGTGCGCAGGCGCTTCTTCCACTTCTCGGAGTTGACCAGCTGCCAGTAGCGCCAGGCGGTGTCCGAGCAGGTGATGGCGCTGACCGAAATACCACGAGACTTCGCCAGCCGGGCGAACTTCAGGCAGCGCTCGCGCTTTTGGGGGTGCGGGCCCTCGTCGCCGATCAGGATGATCACCTTGCGGGCGCCCTTGGTCCACTCCATCCCGGTGACGGCCACCTCCAGGCCCTTCTCCACCGCCTCGTAACCGCCGCCGCGGGCGCGGGCCTTGCGAATCCAGGCGACCAGCGCCTTGCGGTCCTCGGAGAGCCCGAACTTGCGGGTGACGTACCCCGGACCTTCCCGGGTGCGGTAGATCACCGCGCCGACGCGCAGCTTCTCGGCGCCGCCCTCCAGCGCGGCCACCAGGCGGTAGAGCTGCTCCTTGACCGTGCCGATCATCGCGCCCATCGAGCTGGTGGTGTCCAGCACCAGCACCACCTCCAGCGAGCCCGAGCCGCAGCGGCAGGTGGCCAGGCCGGCGTTCGAACCCGCCAGAATCAGCAGCGCCGCGGCCAGCATGGCCGCGCGCAGGCGCTTGGCAACCGGGCTGGTCATGGAATTCCTAGCCGTACTTGGGGATCTTGGGCTCGGGGATGCTCTCCAGGAGCCGCCGGACGATGGCCACCGAGTCGATGCCCTCGGCCTGGGCCTGGAAGTTGGTGGCCACCCGGTGGCGCAGGGCGGGCACCGCCGCGCGGCGGATGTCCGCGGCGGAGACCGCCGGACGCCCGGCCATGGCCGCCAGGGCCTTGGCGCCGAGTATCAGCAGCTGCCCCCCGCGCGGACCCACGCCCCACTCCACGAACTCCTTGACGAAGCTCGGGGCCAGCTCGTCGCCGGGCCGGGTGCTGCGGATGATGCGCGCCACGTAGCTGATCATGTAGTTGGAGGCCGCCGTCCGCCGGACCAGCTTCTGGGCCTCGACCACCTCCTCACGGCCCAGCACCGGGCTGGTGGTCGGCGGCTCATCCTGGGCGCTGGTGGTGGCCAGGATCTCCTCCTCCTCGGCCAGCGGGGGATACTCGACGTGCACGTCGAACATGAAGCGGTCCAACTGCGCCTCGGGCAGCTCGTAGGTGCCCTCCTGCTCGATGGGGTTCTGCGTGGCAATGACGAAGAAAGGCGGCTCCAGCTTGTAGGTCTCCTGGGCCACCGACACCTGGTGCTCCTGCATGGCCTCCAGCATGGCCGCCTGGGTCTTCGGCGGGGTGCGGTTGATCTCGTCGGCCAGCACGATGTTGGCGAATACCGGGCCGCGCACGAAGCGGAACTCCCGGCCGCCCTCGGGCAGGTCGTAGATCACGTTGGTCCCGGTGATGTCCGAGGGCATCAGGTCCGGCGTGAACTGAATGCGCTTGAAGGAGAGGTCCAGGCTGCCGGCCAGGGCCTTGGCCATCTGCGTCTTGGCCAGCCCGGGCACGCCGACCAGCAGGCAGTGCCCGCGGGCCAGCATGGCCGCGAGCATCAGCTCCAGGACTTCCTCCTGGCCGACCACCGCCTTGGCGATCTCGTCGAGAACCGCGTTGCGCCTCTCGGCCAGCTGCGCGAGCTCGGCGGCCAGCTCACGGCCCTCGACCGAACTCACTCCGCTTTCCTCCTCGGCGGCGGGTCTTCGCCCGGGCCCGTGCCGCCGGCGCGGCGGGGCGCCAGGACCGCGTCGATGGCCTTGTACACCTCTGCCTGCGCCCGGGCCTCCGCGGCCAGCTTCTTCTCCAGCTCCGCGGCCAGCTTCAGGCCGTTTTCCATCTCCATCCTCTGCCCGCGGTGCCAGGCGAAGGTGGCCAGGGCCAGGTGCTCTTCGGCGCTGGTCACGTCGATGGTCAGCTTGATCGCGCGGTAGACCTGGGCGGCCGGCACCCGGCTCCACTTGAAGAAGACGTTGCTCACCGTGCGGCCCTCGGCGGTCAGTCCCTGCTCGTCGAGCTTCTTGACGGTGAGCACCTCCGAGCCGCCCACAGAAATAGTCAGCTCCTTGACGTCGTCCTTGACCCGCCTGGCGGCGCGCTCGAAGAGCTTCTTCTCATCGAGGATCAGTTTGACGTAGAGGCCTATCAGCTTGCGGACGTCCTCGGGCTGCCCGGCGTCGGTGGCCAGCCCCTGAAGCCCGACGACCGCCGCGGCGTACTTGAAGGCGTTGACGTTGGCGCGGGCCCTGGCCAGCCCGGCCTTCAATGCCCTCGCGGCCTTGGCCCTGCGGATCTCCTCCTTCTCGCGGGCGCTGCGTGCGGCGATGGCCTCCTGCATGCTGCCCAGCTGGTCGGCGCGCCTGCGGGCCTTGGCCACGAACTCGGGGATGCCGAACTTGTCGATCACCCCCTGGTAGTCGGCGATGGCCGAGCCCAGGTCGTCGTCGGCCACCGAGCGCTCCGCGCGCGCGCCAGTCGCCTTGTAACTCGCGGCGGCCCGCCCCCGCAGCGCGGTCGCCTCGCGGAGCGCGCGGGCGGCCAGCTCGGTGCCGGCGAGTTCCGCCGGAGGCTTGTCCAGAAGCGCCAGCGCAGCGCCGAACCGGCCGCGCTTCTCCAGGCTCGCGGCCTCGGCGGACAGCTTCTTGTAGAGCGCCAGCCGCGCGCGGCTCCCGGCGTCGATGATCGCGGCCAGCTTGAGCCTGGCGTTGATGCCGTACTGCGACTCGGGGTGCTTTTCGGCGAGCTTGCGCAGGCGCTCCTTGACGGCGGCGGTGTCCACCGGCTTCTCTTCGAGCGCGGCCAGGATGGCCTGCCACTCGCGCCGGGCGGCGTCGGCCCCGGGCGCCGCGGTCCCGCCCTTCGGACGGATTTCCTCCGGTCCCTCGACGACGCGCTCCGAGCCGGTCTTCGCCGTCTCCCGCGGACCGCCCCAGACCAGCTTGCCGGCGCCTAGCCCCGCGCCGATCAGCACCGCCGCGGCCAGCGCGCCGAGGATCATGTCCCCCACGCGCCGCGTGGCGCCCGGCGCCCGCGCTGGCAATGCCGCCGCCGGCTCGCTGGGAGGCAGCTCGGCGGTGGCGGTTATCTGCGGCCCGGCCGGCGCGGCGGAGGCTTCCGGCGCCCCGCGGCGGCTCGAGCTCCTGCCGGAGAGAATCCGCCCGGCGGAGGCGGCGAACTCCGAGGCGGTGGGCCGGAGCGCCGCGTCCAGCTCCAGCGCGCGGCCCACCAGTCCGATGACCTCCGGGGGGATCAGACTGTCGGCCCCCCGCGGCCAGCGCAGGCCCTCGGTGCGTTCCAGCTTGAGGCCGGCCATGTCGCGCGCGCGGAAGGGCACCAGCCCGGTGAGCATGTGGTAGAGCACCGCGCCCAGCGCGAAAACGTCCGAGCGCTGGTCGAAGCGCGAGCCTGAGAGCACCTCGGGCGCGGCGTAGGCCGCCGGCGCGAAGCGGCCCTCGTCGGGCGTGTGCTCGTACTCGGCGGGCAGACCCTCCACCGCGCTCCAGCCCAGGCCCAGCAGCTTGGCGCTCTCGCCGTAGACTACTACGTGACCGGGGTGCAGCACCCCGGCGACCAGCCCGGCCTCGTGCGCGTCGGCCAGCGCGGCGGCGAGGTCCTTGGCCAGGCGCAGGGCGCGGACCACCGAGAAGCGCACGTTGCGCTGCAGCGCGCGGGCCAGCACCTCGCCGCCGACCAGCTCCATGGCCAGGGCCAGGCGCCCGCCCTTGCGGGCCTCGATCAGTCCGTAGACCCGCGAGGCCGCGGGGTGCTTGAAGCGCCGCGCGGCCAGCGCCGCGCTGTCCAGCCCGGAGACGAACCCGGCGCGGCCCAGGACCTCCGGGCGGTAGGCCTTGAGGGCCACCAGGCGCTGGGTTTCGAGCTCGCGGGCGCGGTAGACCCGGCCGTTGCGCCCCGCGCCCAGCTCGACGATGAGCCGGTAGCCGGGGAAGGTCAGCGGGTCTATCTCTTTGCCAGTCATGCACTTGCTCCCGAGAGAGACCGATTCTAGCCGCCGCGGTGGCCGCTGTCAACGGCCCGCATGACGCACCTCTTTACGGACGGACTACCCCCTCTACATATTAGGACGCCCTGAAAGCGCGTTTGTGACCGGATTATCGGGGCCCGAGGGGGGTCTTGACGCGCCGGCCGCGCGTCGCTATATTTCGCCCGGAGGGGGGGGGAGCGCAGCCGGAGGTCCCCATATGTCTGACGAGAAGTTTTCCATCACGCTCCTGGCCGACCAGGGCAGGGCGATCATGAAGCTGCGCGTCGAGCGGCTTTCCCGCAAGGACGTCCCCGACTTCCAGGCGGCCTGCGACCGACTGCGGGGCACCGGCCAGAAGGAGCTGGTTATCGACGCGGCGGGGCTGCACTCCGTAAGCAGCGTGTATATCGGCGTTTTGATCAACTCCGCCGAGCAGGCCAAGAAGTCCGGCCAGCACATGGTCCTGGCCACCGGACAGAACATAGCCGACCTGCTCCACAAGCTGGCCGGCGACTCCTTCGAAATCCAGATCGTGCCCGAGTAGCGCGCGCGGGACGGCGGAACGCTTCACCGCGGAGGGCCCGCCGGGCGGGGTCAAGAGGGGATGGGAGTTGAGGGGTTGGGGCCGGAACTATTGAAGAACACTGCCCCCGGAAACGCCTACTTCTCCGGCTTGGCCTGCTTCTTCTTGGCGTGGACCTTCTCCAGTTCCCCAATCGCCACCAGGAGATCCTTCTTCAGCGGATGCTTCGGATATGCTTTGAGCACTGCCCGGTACTTCTGAACCATGTATCCCGCCGAATCCGGGAAACGAGTGTAGAAATCCCTGCGGCGACCTTTCGGACTGTGGTAGTTCTTCCACCCCTGATGGTACTCCTGTGCTTTGCGCAACGCTTCAGTCTTGTGTTCAGCGGCTGCATCGCCGGCCGCATAGCAGTGGGCACGAGCAGCGTCGTAAAGGTAGTCGAAGCGGTCTGGACACCGGCCCATCATCTCTACCCGGCCGCGGAAGCGTTTCTGCTTCACCTCGAACTTGCAGGTGAGAGGTGCAAAGCGTTCCGCTGAGGTAAGCGACCCGACGATATCGCTCCTGTCACCTGTGCAGATGTGCTCCTCGAACGTCACTTCGGCCCGGTACTTGCCGACCGGCAGCGCGGGTAGCGTGACCGTGAAGTAGACCGCACGCGGGCCAGGCACCTTCTCAATCTCCCCCATCCATCGCACGAACTTGACCGGGATGGTGATCTCGTTGCCCCTGATGGTTCCGTCCTCGGACTGGAAGAAGTCGTATGTCGTGCATGCTGCGGGCTTGCCAGCGACCTTGATGACATCCGGCAACTTGCCAACGAGCACTACGGTCTTTCCCTCGGTCGGCTTCCCCACTTTGCCATTGGCCAGGAGTGCGAAGAGTTCAGGGATTTCGGGGGTCTGTGCTTGGCCCATGGCATACAACCCGCTGCGCTTCTCCTTGTCAGGCTTGACGAGGTGAAAGCGGACGTTCTTGGCGGGGATCGTCGTCACAGGCTGTGCGGGTGGCTGCTGCTGCCTTCCCGCTTGCTTCTCCCTACAGCCCGCCATGCCCCCGAGAAGAAGGACTGCCGCAAGGAAGCCGAAGCCGCGCATATTCTTCCGAATCATGACCTATCTCCAACCTTTTAGCCCAGTAGTATTATAGCCCAGCAAGCCCCGTGGTCACAAGGGGTTGAACCGCCCCCACCTGTCTCCATTGCCTCTTTGGTAACATAACCCGCCGAGGCACGGAAGTCAAGGACTCGCTTTTCTAGCCACCCCCCGAAAATCCCCGGAAATCTTCTCACTGAAACCGCGCGGGTTAGACTTCTTACGGGCGGCGAATGCGGCCATCCGGGGGCTAAGACCCCCCGTTATTATGGACAGTGTCAACGTTCTGAGTCGGGAGGAGTTTCCCTACTTGGCCAAAGTCGGGAAAAATGAGAATTTCACGGCCCGAGAATGCGCGACTTACGGACCGCGCCACGCGGCTTCGTGAACAGGTGCTCATAGTACTTATGAGGGGGTACTGTTTTTAACCACCAAGGCACCAAGAGGGGCTATTGACCTTGATCGCGGAAAGTGATGCCTTGAAAACCAGGACGGCCCCGCCGCGGGCCACCCCCCAAGGTTCTCCGGGCCTTGGTGCCTTGGTGGTTGATAATGAGTTGCCCTTTCCCCGCGACCTGCTCATCCATGCCGCCCGCATGCGCGCCCGGGGCCTTTCGTGGGGGACAATCGCCGCGCGGACGCCGCACACCGCGGCCGAGCTCGCCCGGCTGCCCTTTGACCACCCGGAAATCTGGGAGCCGCTGTACGAGCGCGCGGAAAAGCTCGCCCTTCAGGAAGCCGAAGGCGAGATGTTCAAGGCGCTCAACGTGCTCCTGGAAGGCGAGAACGTCGGCGCCGCCGAGAAGGCCGCAAGAGAATTGTTGATGCATCGCCGCCACATCGAGAGACGGCGTTATCAACCACCAAGACACAAAGACACCAAGAACCTTGAGGGCTCCAACGCGGCGGAAGCCGCTCGCGAAGCCAGCGCGCTTTCCCGCGACCCGGGCTCCAACTTGGTGCCTTGGTGTCTTGGTGGTGAGAAAGAAACTCCCGAAGAACTAAGGGTGAAGATCATCCAACTGGCCTGCTGCCGCGCGGGGGGCGAAGACCTGCTCTCGACAGCCGCGGAGATCGGCTACCATCACGAGGAAGTCGAGCGCTGGCCGTTCCTGTACGCCAAAGCCTGGGACCGGCACTGGCGCACCGCGCGTCTCGAAACCGCCCGCTTCTACGCGGCCCGCGCAATCAGGAAGCTCGCCGACCTCGCGTTCGACCCCGACCGAAACCTCGCCGCCCGCGCGGCGCGGACGCTGCTGGTGCATCGAAGGCATATGCACTGGCGACGCCCGGAGCGGGGCCTTGTGCCCCCGACGGGAGGCGCTTCTCTTGCCAGAACTACGCCAGGAGGGCGGAACCTCACGATTTGCCAGGGAGGGCAAAAGACATCGTTTGAGAACGGGACGCAGAACG
>CBDUSI010000103.1:0-16106 GCA_965370045.1 uncultured bacterium
GTGCTGGCATACTTCCTTTATCGGCAATTCGTTACACATACTTAAATTGCTCTAACGCGGCGAAGCCGGGCGGTCCACGGATAAACCGAACACATAGGAGCCGGACAGAACCAGCGATTTCATCAATGATTCTTGCTTGAACAGACGAAACCCGCCCGGCAGGCGGCCGGGCGGATCGCTCCCCCTGTGGAAGAAACTGCCGGAAGGTCGGGCCGGAAGATCGGGCCGGAAGATCGGGCCGGAAGGTCTGCTCAGCCCTTGGCCGGCTCGGAATCGGGGTCCAGCGCGGCCTTTTGCGGGTAGCGGCCGTGGCCGGTGATCGTCCAGCGGACCAGGCAGTCCTCCTCGGCGGCGCCCGCAAGATTGTGGATGACCAGCGGCCGGCCGGAGGGGGCCTTCCTGTCGGATATCACCCCGCAGTGCATGCGTCCCGCGCGGCCCAGGTTCCAGAAGACCACATCGCCGGGCTTCCAGCCGGCCAGCCCCCGGCCCTTGGCGGACTTGGGCAGCCAGCTTCCCTTGCGCGCGAAGAAGGTCGTAAGATTTGGCACGCGGCGGTGGTCGATATTCGAGTCCGGCTCGGAGAGATCCCAGTTCTGGGGGTACTGAGAGAAATTGGCGGTCATGTCTTCGTGGACCAACTTCTGTAGGTCGTAGCCGGCCCCGCGCAGGGCCCGGACCACCAGGTCCGTGCAGACCCCCCCGCCGGCCACGTCGCCGCCGGGATACTTGATGGCCAGGTACTTGGATTCGTAGCCGCCCTTCCTGGCGACCTCCCGCCGGGCGGCGGCGACGATCTTCCCGCGGACCCCGTCCGGGGAGGGCCTGGCTCGCCGCCGGCGGGGGCCGGCCGGCGCCGCGGGTCTGCTCAGCGGGAGAGGTTCCGGCTCGCGGCGGACGGACGGCTTCGGCGTCGGCGGCGCCGCGGCTTCGGGCGCAGGTTCCTGCCCCCCGCACCCGACCAGGGCCAGGGCCAGGAGGCAGGAGGCCAGGAGCATCCACCAGCCGCGAATGTTCCAATGCGGACGGCTACGAGAAACACACATTCGCATTCACCTCCATCGCAGGATCCCGGTCCCGGCCCCGAAGAACTCGTTCAGCCGACGGTTGTTCTCCTCCGGCTCTCCGTCGCCAGCGGTGATGTGTTCGCTGGCGACGGACTGGAAGCGCTCCCCGTCAAACTTGTAGGTCTCAATGCGGAAAAGATGACCTCCGTATGCTTCACGGACTTTGATGCGCGGGCGACCATCCCGGCCCGGGGGGAGGACCTGGAAAGCCCCCCCGCTGATGTCCCCCATGTAGCGGTAGCCGCCCCTCACCCGGGTGAAGACCAGGACCGTCCAACTTCGCCCCGGGACGTTCTGCCGCAGGAAAAGCTCCTGTCGGCCGTCGGCGTCCAGATCGGCCTCAGCCTGCTGCAGTCCCGCCTTCAACACGCCCCTGGACCAGGCATCGACCTCCGGGCCATCGATGGGACCGTCGGCGAACTGGATTAGGGCCCACCTGCGAGGGGCCCGAATTGGTTTGTCGTCATAACGCCCGCCATAGAGGACGTGCTGGTTGGGGTCATAGACTTGCCACGCGCCCGAGTTTCCCCGGCCGCAGCCGGCCAGCAGGGCGGCAAGGAGTAGGACCGGCATGGTCTCGGCGTGCATTAGAACGCCCCTCCTGAGTGCCTATCTCAGGAGGGGCGCGGGTTTCTTTCGGGTTTTCGGCGGAAAAGCGCTCAGCCGCCGAGTATCTCGGTAACCGCCTCCTCGAAGGCGGCCAGGCCTTCGTCGAGGGCCTCCTCGGGGGTGACGATGGGCGGGCTGATCTTGACGGTGCCGCTGCCGACGCCCACCGGGGCGAACATCAGCAGCCCCTTCTCCACGCAGCGCTCCACGATGTTGAATGCGCTCTCCGCGTCGGGCTCCAGGTCCGTGCCCGGTTTGACCAGGTGCACGCCGGCGACCATGCCCCGGCCCTGCACCGCGGCGATGTTCTCCGGGAACTTGTCCTTGACCCGGTTGAGCCCGGCGTGGAACCGCTCACCGCGCGCCGCGGCCTTTTCGACCAGCCCCTCCTTGCGGATGAGCTCGATGTTGGCCAGGGCTGCGGCGCAGCTTATGGGGTTGCCGGTGTGCGTGCTGGTCATGGAGTTAGGGCCGAAGATGTCCATTATCTCGTTCTTGCCCACCACCGCGCTGATCGGCAGTGAACTGGAGATGCCCTTGCCCAGGCAGAAGATGTCCGGGGTCACCCCGTAGTACTCGAAGCCCCACAGCGTGCCGCAGCGGCCGAAGCCGGCCTGGACCTCGTCGAAGCCCAGGACGATCTGGTTCTTCTCGGTCCACTCGCGGAGCTTGACGGCGAAGTCCTTGTCCATGAAGGCCGCCGAGCCGCCCTGGTAGGACTCGGGCAGCACCAGGCAGATCTTCCCGGCGGTGGCCCCCTGGGCCTCCAGGGCCTTCACGAAGCCCTCGAAGGACTTGTCCTTCGTGCGTATGTTCGCCGGGAAGTCGACCTGCGCGAAGCCGGTGTCCCGGGTGGGGCCGATCCACTCCTTGAGCGCCGGCGAGCCCCCGGCCAGCTGGGAGGCCATGGTCCGGCCGTGGAAGTCGCCGTTGAAGGTGACCACGATGTTCTTCTCGGGGCCAACTACCTGTTGGGCGCGGGCGCGGGCGATCTTGATGATGCACTCCACGGCCTCGGAGCCGGTGGTCAGGAGGAAGCACTTATCGAGCCCTTCGGGGGCCAGCTCCACGATCTTGGCGGTGAGCGCCGCGCGGTACTCGCTGGGGAAGCAGTAGTTGTGCAGCAGGGGCTTGGCCGCCACCTCGCGGATCGCATCGGCGATCTCCTTGCGGCCGTGGCCCGCGGAGGCCACCAGAACGCCGCTGGACCAATCCAGCCAGGTGTTGCCCCAGCGGTCGAAGACCTGGCAGCCCTCGGCGCGATCCCAGAGAACCGGCGGCTGCCCGGTCATGGACAGCGGCTCGTACTTGCGCAGTTTCTCCAGGAGGGGGACCGACTCCGGCACGGGGATGTCGGTGCACACTTTGCGGAACTTGGTCTCAACAGCTGGGACTTTCTTGGGCTTGACGGCGAACTGCTTGGCCATTGCTGACCTCCTTAGAAGTTCCGTCCCGGCTGCAGGAGCGGCTGTTTTGCGAAGTTCTCCGGGCAGCCTCCCGAAGGCGTGGCGCGGGAATGCCGGCCCGAGCCCAGTGGTGAAGATACTCCGCGACGAGAGTTTGTCAAGTCTCCCCTTCCGGGGACAGTTGACGCTATTGTCCGTGAGCGCTCGCCGTCTCGTCTTCTACCGCGGGGAAGTAGGTCTGCTTCGGCCCGATCTCGTGGCCCGCCGGGATGGGTGTGCCCAACTGATCGATGCTCCACACGTCCTCGCCCAAACGCAGGGAGCCGCGCAGGCGTTCCATGGTTTCCGGCACAAAGGGGTAGAGCATGATCATCAGCGACTTGAGCACATAGAAGCACGAATAGAGGGCGTTGCGCCGCCCCTCTTCGGGACGGCGATCGTCGTGGGGCTTGTGCTGGGTGAAGAGACTGTTGATGGTGCGGGCGTAGTTTTCAATTTCGAATAAGAGATTAGGGTAATCGGCGCGGTCCATGGCCTTCACGTAACGGGACACGGCACGGGTAGTCTTCTCCTCTACCTTGCCGATCAAGCTTCCCTGCGGCACCTTTCCGCCAAACTTGGAGTGGGCCGCCGAGATGGGGCGCTCGAATGCGGCATTCATGGGCCCGGCCAGGAAGCGGTTGCGCTCCTTGAGCGTGTCGAAGTCGAAGTCGGACTGACCCTTGGCCAGACCCAGCAGCGCCATGTAGTAGCGGACCTGGTCGGCGGTGTAGTTCATCTCGTCGAGCAGCTGGTCGCCGCTATGGAAGTTTCCCTTGCTCTTGCTCATCTTCTCGCCGCTGACCATGAGATGGAAGTTGCCGACGATGTCGGTGAGCTGGTATTCGCCCGCGACGGGCATGCGTTGCGGATCGGCCTGGGTACCGAGCCACATGGCGCCCTGCATGAGCACATAGAAGAAGACGTTGTCCTGGCCCAGGAACTGGACGACCCGCGCCTGCGGGTCGCACCAGTAGTCGCGGTATCGATCGGCGGGCTCGCCCCGCCGGTCGAGGCAGAGCCTCGAGAAGGCGATTGGCGCGATCAGCGACTCCGGCCAGACGTAGAGGGTCTTGCCCGCGAGGTCGGGCTCGATCTCCGGCAGGGGGATCCCCCAGGCGATATCCCGGGTGATGGAGCGGTGGGCCCATTCATCCAGCAGGCCGTGGGCGAGCTGTTTGCCGGTGAGCAGCTCGCGGGCCGCGTCCAGGTCCGCCTTGTTCCCGAACTGG
The DNA here is from genome assembly GCA_965370045.1 of uncultured bacterium. Taxonomy (GTDB): domain Bacteria; phylum Planctomycetota; class SZUA-567; order JAKLDR01; family JAKLDR01; genus CAZONU01. The sequence continues at coordinate 4,354 of CBDUSI010000103.1, forward strand.
AGGACCACCTGCTTGCCCGGGGCGTACTTCATCTTGTGCTTGGGCAGTTCCTCCCGGAACTCCTTGTAGGCGGCCTCATGAGTATTGTCGAAGTGGAGCGAGGGCAGGACGCATTCCAGGGTCTCGGCGATGACCGGCTTGCGCCAGGTCGAGCGCTTGCCCTGGATCCACTCGCGCAGGAGCTCGGACACGCTCCACATGTCGAGCCACCAGTGCACGGTCTCCTTCATGACCGGCACCGCATCGCTGATGCCGCTGCGCGGACCGATCAACTCGGACGGATCGTGCTGGTGCCCGCAGACATCGCACTCGTCGCTGTAGGCATCGGGGTTGCTGCATTTCGGGTTGGGGCACTGGCCGCGGACGTAGCGGTCGGGCAGGAAGCGCTCCATCTCGGGGTCATACCACTGCCGGCTGGCCCGCTTCCGGAGCAGACCGTTCGTGTGGAGCCTGGTCAGGAAGTCCTGACATGCCTCCGTGTTGATGGGCAAGCAGTCGGGCTGACTGGTGCCCGTGTAGATGTCCAGGCCGATGCTGTAGCGCTTCATGGTTCGGGTCTGCTGGTCGTGGATTTCATCTATGAATTCGCGGATCGGCTTGCCGGCCCGCATGGCGGCAAGCTCGCTGGTGGAGCCGTGATCGTCACTGCCGCAGACGTAGAGCACCTTGTCGCGGCCGATCACCATGCCCATGTACCGGGCGTAGATGTCCGCGGGCAGATGGGCGCCGGCCAGATGCCCCAGGTGGAGGGGGCCGTTGGCATAGGGCATGCCCGCGGTGACCACCATACGGGAGGGCCGCTTGACCCGGGCCAGAATGGAGGGGACGTCGAACTTGGGCTTCATTGAGACCGGAGTTCTCCTTGTGTTGGCTGCTGGTCTCCTGGCCAGATTCCAGCACCATAGCAGGCAGACGCCGGGGAGGCAAGTGTCAAGAGCCTGCCTCAGCGGGTGGTCGGGGCGACTGGCACTCGCTTGAACCGTGCCCGTAAGGCGTGGCCCCCTCTTGGACGTCTTCCTGGCCCCGCCCGAACTCCATCTCATTTCTGCGGTGCGGCTTGCACGTGATTCCGCGCAGCCCGCAGCGAACATGGTGTCCGGCCGCGTGGGGCGAAATCAAGCCTCCTCCATGTCCTCCTCGGGGCCGGGCGTTTCAGGGGCGCCGTCTTTCTCCGCGGTGAGCTCGGCCTCACGCCGCTTCAAGCTTCGGCGAAGCTCGCCCCATTTCCTCTCCACACCGGGCCGGGCCAGCAGCACGAAGAACAGGCAGACGAAGAGCCCGATCGTCCACGTCCAGTCCTTCTTCACACTTGAGGGCACAGCGGGATCGGCGTCGAAGGAGACCAGCATATCGCTGTTGGGCTTGACTTGGAGGGGCCTGTCGAACTCGACGATCTGGCCGCGGAGCGGCACGCTGACGGCTATCTGGACCGCGGAGCCCGCGGCCGCCTCCTGCGTTTCGATGATGCTCTTCGTGATGCGTTCCAGGTTATCGCTGTCGGCCTTGCTTAGAGAACTCCTGAGCCGCTCGGCCTCGGCCTGGTTGAATCTATCGCCGAGGTCCCGGACGAGCGTCGCTTGCTTGGGCAGTTCGCCCCCCACACCCGTCCTCGGCCGGAGGTGGTCCCTGCGGCCCACCAGGCCCACCACGGCCTGCCCGCGGATGAGGTTGTGCAGCTGTACCCTGGCATCCTCGTTGCGGGCCGGATTGGAGAAGGAGTAGTTGTATGCGTTCTCAAGCGCGTACCTCGCCGCGTACTGACGCCCCTTCTGGGCCAAGACCTTCCCCTGGTCCTGGAAGTAGTCGACCTTCTTCTCCTGCGCCCTATTCGCTTCATCGAACTCCTGTTCGTAGCGCCGGATGTTGTAGCGGTGCAGGTTCCGTTGACGCAGAGCTTCCTCATTCACCGCCAGCGTACCCCTGAAATCATCGTAGTCGTAGTTCTCGGGAAGGTAGAACCTCCACTTGAGCTTCTTAAGCGGAAGGTCGAACTTCGGACCTGGGAACTGTCGCCTGCCGTCCGCAAGCTTCCCGGGCCTCGATGCGACGTAGACGAATTCCACATCCGCGGTCAACTCGCCGGAAGGCGTCTGGGGCAGCGGGATCAGCACCACCTTCCGGTTCGAATCGTCGCTTCTCTCGGACGGGGCGGTCGAGCGCCCGTTGACCATGAGTGACCATATGCGGGCCCCGGCCGGAAGGATCGTCTCGAGGTTCCGCTTGCCGCCGACCCTCAGTTGCATCCGGACGTGGTTTATGTTCTCCCCGTGCTCGCTCACCACGGTAGTGATCGTCGTCTTGAGCACCTCGGCTTCAAGGACGGGGGCCGCCTCGTGTCGCTTCGCACGGAGCGAGAGCGCGTAGCCGGGCGTGGTGCTTGCATAGCAGAAGGCCGCGCCCGAAAGGTCCCCCGCGCCGAACTTGCTCGATACGCTGCGAGCCTCGGCCGCCCGAAGCATCTCTCCCCTTGAGAGTTCGGCGAGCTCAACCCTGTCGGTTGCGTAGACCACGATATGTCCTCTCTGGAGGTCCACCCCGGCGGCCTTGACCGGTGCGAGCTTCACTTCGCCCGCGGAACGGTCGAACCGCGTCTCGTACCGCACAGTGAGGAGGTACGGCTGGTCGAACTTCTTCCTGGTCAATTCCACGCGCCAGCGTCCGGGACTGATCTCGCTGGAGTGAGCGATCTCCGAGCCGGTTATGAGCAGCCCGATGGCCGCCTTCGGCACGTCGACCTCAAAGACCTTGGCCCCGGCGTTGTACAGGCGGTACCTGAGGTAATGGGTGTGGCGTATGAGGCCCTCGGTGACCTTGGCAACATGGAGGAAGCTGACGTTCACGCGGGGTTCCACCACCTCGGTCTTGAGGAGGAGTTGCCACTCGGGCTTGAGGAGCTTGTAGATCAGCACCCCCTGCTTGCGCCTGCCGAACTCGAGCGGGTTGATACCGCTGACCCCCTTCCGCTCCGCCTCGGAAAGCCTGATGCCCCGGGCAGCCGAGACCGCGACCTGGCCGGTATGCTTGAGGGAACTCGCCACCCGAATCCTGGGCAGGGCTATTTTTCCCGGGAGCTCCGAGACGGACCGGCTGAGGGCCAGCTTCAAGACGACCGTTCCGCGCAGCTTCTGCTTGAAATGAACCTGAACGGCGCGCACGCCCCCCTCCGCGTTCTCGTCCCAGTGACTCACCTGCGGGGCCGTCAATGTGTCTATGTCGTAACCCTCTGGAAGCCTCATGCTTACCGAGAACACGCCGGCCTTCGCCACGGAGATGGCCAGACCTCCCTTCGTTCCGGTATCGTAAACCAAGCGTTCGTCGCCAACCCAGAAGCTGGCCACTTCATGAACGCGTATCTCCGGCTTGACCTCGTGGACTTTCACCTTCAGGACCTCTCCGGGCCGGGAGCTGCGGTATGCGTGCCGGACATCCGTGCTCTTCAGGCCCTGCACTGCTGATATGAGCTCGGCCGACTCGCGGGCGAAATCGTCCACGCTCATCTTGTGGGGATGCTTCTCGACCGCGACGTAAACGGAGGGGCTGGTTGTCAGGCCGATTGTCCCCCGCTGGCGGACGGCATCAAGGACCTCGAGCGTCCCGACGGATACGCTGGCCGGCAATCCTTCGCTTGAGACCTGCGTGACGACGGTCATCTCGTAGTCGTTGCTCACGCTCACGGTCAGCCGCGCCTCCAACTCCCTCTTGGCGGGGTCGAAGCGCCACGCCCCCAGATTCTTGCCCTCGACGGCCGTGACCGCCGTCTTCTCGGGGACGCGCAGGCGGATGACCTTGAGCTCTCCCTGAGCTATCTGGAAGCGAAGGCGGTGTCGACCCTCGGCCAGCCCGGCGTTGAAGCGGAACAGGCTGGTCACGTCCGCGAAGAACGCCGTCTTCTCCAGCTTCGTCTGGCGCGTCCTCGGCTTCCAGATGAAGAAGACCGGATCCCCCGGTCCCAGGATGGCGCGCGCGACGGTTGACTTCTCGGTCTCCTCCTTGTTCAGCCTTACGGCCGTGGGGGCTTCAATCTCCATGCCCGTCTCGGGGACCGTCAGCCTCACCCTGTTGGTCAGCGCCGCGGGCAAAGGCATGCGGAAGTGCCGCAGGTCGTCCTTGCCGGCCTTCGCGAGCGGGCTCAGGAACTTGAGCGCCACGTCGTATTTTCCCTTGCTCAGGATGTGGACGTAGTATTTCCCGTTGGCCTCCACCACCTTGACTTGCCTGGAGACCTGCTCGGGCGAGAGGAGTATCGCGGACCGGTCCGCCACGGGGAAGCGAAGCGCCTTGGATGCGCTGACGCTCAGGCGGAGGTCGATCTCCATGCTGTCCTTCTCCGCCGCGAGAGTGCACTCGACCCGGTCGAGGACAAGCGCGTCGGACTTGGCGAGCCGGACGGCCGCGACCGACGGGCTGCAGCCCGATATCAGCAGAGAACCCAGAAGCACCGACGCGATTGCGGTCGAGAGCGCTTTCGTGCGGGAAGAGCACCGCACCAGGAAGTACAGCCCAAGCAGCGTGGGTAGGCCCCACGTAAAGAGGTGTCCCATCACCAGGGCGGGCGCGGCGAACCTCGCCGCGGAGTAGAGCAGCCCCATCACCCCGAGCGCGGCGGCGAGAGCCCTGGCCCGGCGTCTGGTCTTGGCCCTGAAGAGCGCTATCAGTGCGAGCGAGAGCGCTATCAGTGCGAGCCCGGGCACGATCAGCAGGCTTCCGATGCCGGCGCACTGGCGCCAGGCGGGCACGACCGAGGCGGATATCGCCAGGGGAGATTCTTCGTCCAGGCTGAGCGTCTGGGTGAAGGTGAGCGTCGTCAGGTCCTCCCTGGCGGCAAAAGTCCTTCCGAAGCTCGGGGCCGCCGCCGCGACAAGCCCACTCCCCAGTACCAGCACGATGGCACCTCCCAGAACCAACGCCGGAAGAGCCGAGCGCTTGAATGCGAAAACCGCCGTCAAGAGGCCTGCGATGACCACGCCCACGATGATGCTCCAGCCTGACCCGAGCAACCGATCCAGGCTCCACCCCCAGCTTGAAAGCACGCCCCTCATGACCAGAGACAGGCTGCCCCGTCTCACATTGCGGTCCTCCGGGACCATATTCCCATTCCTGTCGCGGGGCAGCACCGCCCAGCCCTTCGGCGCCTTCAACGTCCAGTGCGCGTATGTGGAGCGCACCGCGTTCTTGGGAGCCGCAAACTCGATCCCGCCGCTCCACCCGATCCTGCCGTGCGCCTGGCCGTACTCCAACTCCACGGTCACCGGCTCGTTGGGGTTCCTGCGGCGCCTGAGCGGGATCTTCAGGAGTCCCGCGGCCCTGTCGTGGGAAGAGGTGACGCGGTGACGCTCCCCGGTCTTGCGCTCAATGATATACGTGGACCAGACGGAGGCGCCCTCGGGCATCCCCAGGGTCAGAAACTGGCTCGAGGAGTTCTTGATCTTGTAGCGAATGCGCGTCACCGATTCGGTCTGGCGCTTCTCGCCGACCGCAAGCTCGGTTCCAATCTCCATGATCTCCACGACGACCGGCAGGAGCGCCGTGCGCTCGTAGGCGGTCAGCCCCATTGAAACGCTGTGCGACGTGTTCACGTACTTGTAGGTCTTCATGACGGGCGCATTGACCAGGAGCCGGTAGTTCGAGGGGACCTCGCTGCGATCGATCTCAAGCAGGTTGGCATCGGGCTTGCCCCTCGACTCCAGCTTGAGGTTCAGGTGGCTGGCTATGCAGATGTATCCGGTCTGGGTTTCGACGCGGGCGCACTCCACCCCGCCGACCAGTATCTTGGACCCGGCCTCGTAGCGCTGGCTGTGGGTGAGGCCCAGGTTGTAGTCGCCGATTATCTTGCGCTGGAGCTTCACCTTCAGGAGATTCCCCTGCTTGGCCCAGCTGCGGACGTCGTTCCCCACGAACTCGACGTTCTGTAAGCCATCCGGGATGCGGAAGTAGAGCTCGTCGACGGGCGCCCCGGAGACGAAGTAATTGATCACCACGCTGCCGTAAGCAACCCCCTCGCCTATGGAGATGAGATGAAAGGCTTCGGTGCGGACCCCCGCGGGCTTCTCCCTGGCGAGCAGCCTCAGACTCCAGCCCCTCTCGCGGAAGCGATAGGCGAACTGGGCGTTGGCCACGCGCATCGGCACGGATCCCACGTGCACCTCGCGAAGTCCCTGGGGGCGGGGCGTCTCCAGCTGGATTCCCTTCTCGCCGAGGACCACGATGGACCCGCGCTCGTTCTTCGCGCCGGGCACCGATATGCCCGCCACGCGCTGCTCGGCGCCCAGCGGGCTCTTCCCGAGTTCAAGGCGCATGCTTATGAGCGTGTGTCCCCGCACCGGACGGTGGAAATGGATCTCCACCTGCTGTACCTTCCCTGCCTTGAGCTCGTGGACCCGGTGGTCCTTCACCTGTTTCCCCCTGACGGACGAGACCAGGAAGCCGCCCGGGACTTCGACGACCAGGCGGCGTATGGGAGCGTCCCGCACGTCCAGGTCCAGATTGACGTCCACCGTCAAGTCATCCTCCCGGAGCCCGACAACCAGCTGCTCGTTCACGTCGTAGGACGGTACTATGTCGTCAAACGACAGCTTCATCTGGTAGGGCGTCGCGGCGTAGGAGTAGAAAAAGGCGTTGCTCTTCGGAAGCGGCCGGGGGTGCTTGCGGTCGAGTATTATGCGTGGGAACTCCGTGGAGTTCGTCTGGGAGAGCCCCCCGGTCTTCTTGACGACCAGGCGGATTGCGCTGTCGGTCCCGATTGCGACGTTGCCGCTCGAGCGGATGCCGCCCTGCGGCGCTATGACCGGCATGTCCAGATCCACGGGGAAATCGGTCAGGGCCATCTCCGACTGTATCTGGACGGCGTACTGCTTGGTCTGCGGCCGGGCGAGGACCACCTTGAGGGTTTTCGTTTTCGCCTGGCCTTTGGTCGCGACGCGCCAGTCGCGGATGTAGGCCCCGCGCACCTGGGTCACGCTCAGAGACTTCGGGATCGAGAAAGAGACTTCCTTCATCTTGCCCTGGGAGATATCGAAGACGAAGAGCGTATCGACGCGAAGCGCCCCCGCGCTCGCGGTGGCTACGGTGTTCGCCTCGCTGGCCAGTACCAGCGCGGCCTCCATCTCGCGGACCTGGGGCTTCCATCTCACCGCAAAGGGTCGGCCCGGGCCCAGGACGGCCTTCACCGTCAGCTTCTCGTCCTTGACCTCCCGCTCAAGCCGCATCGCGCCGGGGAAGAGTATCTCCAGATCGCTCCTGTCGCAGGCGACCTCAAGATCCCTGACCCTGGAGGCCGGTATGGCGAAGGTCGCCTGCCGCCAGGGCCCATCCTCCACGATCTTCGGGCGCGCCGCGAAGGTCACCGTGATCTTATGTTTGCCGCCTCGCGCGAAGCGCATGTAGTAGGTGGAGGTGGCCTTGTCGTACCTGATTCGACGGCCCTCCTTGGGCTCGGCCACGCTCTCCAGGACCATGTCGCCGGTCACCAGCGGCAGCTCCCGGCCGGCCCTCCTGGGCTCGACGGTGAAGCTCACGGTGAAGGTGATGTTCTCACCCTCGATGACCCCCTTCACGCTCAGGTTCTCGGCCCTCAGGGGTTTCTCGACGGCCGCCCCCCCTCCGGACCAGATCGCGAGTGCCATCACCGCGGCTGCGAAAGTCTTGGCCTTCATCGTCAGAATCCTCCTCAGTGGGCCGCGTGTCACTTGGCCCGGGGCAGTCCCTTGGCGCGCCTGACCAGTTGCAGGAGTTCCCGCACTCTGGAGTCGCGCCTCAGGGCCGGCTGCACTGCGACTTTCTCGAGGGTGTACCGGAGAGCGTCGAAGGAGCCGCCGGAGGCGTGCTCGCTCGCGCGCAACAGCTCGGCGAACTCCGCGGCGCACGCGGCCAGGAAGAAGCGCGGGGCCGTCTTCGGCGTGCGGCGCCTTATCGCGGACCTCTCCAGCCTGTGCGATATCTCCTCGACCCGACCGGTGTCCGGGTCCCGGTAGCGGACGTAGACGGTGCCGATGTCCCCCGTGCTCCGGCGCCCGGCGGGGCCGTGGAGCTCCAGTTCGTACAGCGCCGTCGCGGACTGTCCGCTGCCCACCTCGCCGGCGTCGACGGTGTCGTCGCGGAACTTGGCGTCCTCGATGTCGCGGTTCTCGTAGCCGATCAGCCGGTATCTGCGGACGCGGCGGGGGTCGAACTTCACCTGTATCTTGACGTCCTTGGCTATGGTCTGCAGGGTCGCGGCCATCTCCTCGACGAAGACGCGCCGCGCCTCGCGCTTGGAGTCCACGAACACGTAGCTCCCGTCGCCGCTGTTGGCGAGCTTCTCGAGGAGGACGTCGTTGTAGGTGCCCGTGCCGAAGCCGACGCTGGTGAAGGTTATGCCCTGGTCGCGGAAGGTCTTGACCTCGTCCACGATCTCCCGGCCCTTGGTGAGCCCGATGTTGGCGGCCCCGTCGGAGCAGAGGATAACGCGGTTTATCCCCCCGCTGCGGAAGGCCCGCGCGGCCATCTGGTAGCCGAGGGTCAGCCCATCGAGAAGGTTAGTCGAGCCGCCGCACTGGACCGCGTCTATCGCCGAGGCAATCTTGGTCTTCTCTGCGGCGCCGACCGCCTCGAGGACCAGGCGCGCCTTGGTCCCGTAGGAGACCAGTGACACCCGGTCGGTGGAGCGCAGCTGCCCCACCAGGGACTTGAGCGCGAACTTGACGAGCGGCATCCGGTCGGGCTGATCCATGGAGCCGGAAGCGTCCACCACGAATACCAGGTGCGCCTGCTTCCGCCCCTCGCGTCCGACCACCCGGCCGCGGACCCCGACCTTGAGCAGCACCAGGCCGCGTCCGAAGGGAGATGGCGCGGCCTCCGATATCACGGTGAAGGTCCCGCGAGTCTTGCGGGGGTAGTTGTAGTCGAAGGCGTTTACGAACTCCTCCATGCGCACCGAGCCGATCGGCGGGAGGTAGCCGCCCCTTATGTACCTGCGCGCTATGGAGTAGGAGGCGGTGTCCACGTCTATGCCGAAGGTCGAGAAGCGGTCGACACCGGTCATCACGAAAGGGTTGACCGGGACGATCTTGAAGATCGCGCCCCTTTCCGTGACCGCCTCGCCCGCAGGCTCCGGCTCCTCTTTGATCTTCTCGACCTTGGGCTCTGCCGCCTTGGCCTCCCGGCCCTCAACCTTTTCGGCTTCCCGGGGGGTGAGCTTGACGTACTGCGCGGGTTCGCTGCCTTCGCGAGGTCCCTCGGGGCGAAAGTCGTCTGACGTCTGCTGCTTCTTGTGCTGCTTCTTGTCCTTTCCCTTGAGCATCGCCAGCGCGGAGCGCATGCGCGGCGACGCCGAGAGGTCGTAGGCGGGCGCCGTGACCATCCTTCCGCTTGTGACCGTTGCGTGGGGGTAGCCAAACCTGGCCCTGCGACCGGCGGCCGGCTTCTTCGCAATCTCCGCGATCTTCTTCTTCCGGGTCTCCCTCGTTTCGCTGGAGAGGCCGAGTTCGGGGCCGGGGAAGGGGAGACGAGCGTACTTAAGGTCTTTCCCGTCCTTCCCCTTCTCAATCGCGTCCAGGCGCTCCAGCTTTTCAAGCTCGGCCATCCGCTTCTCATGCACGACCATCGGCCTCTTCCCAGGCTTGGTTTCCGGCTTGGGGTCGGTCTCCGTCGGTCTTTCTTCAGCCTTCGCCAGTTCCTTCGTCAACCATTCAGCCTGCTGCCGGTAATCGGGCCGGGGAGGGGCAGGTCTTGGTCTTACGACCGGAGTCCGATCCGGAGCCAGGGCGAGCTCATTGCTCAGGTCCCTCATGGGCGGGGCTTTCGCGCGCTTCCCGAACACCCCGGCCATGCCGCCGCCGACCACGCCCATGCTTGCGGTGGTGCCGGTGCCGCCCAGGGGGATGTCGCTGATGGCGTCCTCCCTCCCCCGCCTGCGGGCGGTCCTCTCGTCCGTGTCCTTGTAGCCTTTGAAGTTGAACTTCTTCCCCTCGATGCGCAGGAGGTCCTTCTCGTCGACCTTCGCCGAGGTGAACATGTCGCCCTTGGGCTTCTCGTGGTAGATCGTCGGCGGCGGGGGGGTGACCGGGGGCTGGGGATCTATGCGCAACTTCGGGCGCGCGAATATCTCTGGTCTGTAGTGCTCGCGCCCGGGGCCTCTTCTCTGGGTCTCCAACCCCTCGCTTCTGGCATCCGCGCACGCCGCGGACGGTTTCCCCGGGCCCTTCGTAAGACCAGGGGCATCATTGGGTTGTTCAGCCCTGCGTCTGACGCTGAAGGTGGCCGGGATCATGAGGACCCCGACGACGACCAGCACCCCCGCGGCGGCGTGGAGTGCGTACTTGCTGCCCGTGGGCCACCGGCGGCGCGTCGCCGCCGACTTCTTCGGCGCGCGTGGAGTCGCGGCCGCCGCCATGAGCGCCGTCCGCCTCTCCGGGCTGAGCACCGGAGCGGGCCCCGACTCGACGCCCTCGCGGAGCAGCTTGGCCGCCACCCGCATCTCGCGGAGGCGTTCCGTGCAAACCCGGCACCCGGCCAGGTGCGCGGAAAGTTCCCGCCCCTCTTCGCTGGCCGTCTCAAGCTCGGCAAAGGCCATCTGGGCAAGCAGCATCTGTGCCTTTTCGCAGTCCACTGTCATCTCCTCCGAAGTTGAGTCGTGATCGCCGGCTCGCAGCCGGCGGCGCCGCGCTTTCGGTTCCCGATCCGGGGCCTTCTCATATCACCCGCGCCTCCTTGAGACGCTCCGCGATCTCCTTCAGGCCCTGGTTTATCCGGTAGGCGACGTTGCCGTACGAGAGCCCCGTCACCTTGGCGATTTCCCGGAGCGTCATGTCCTGGATGATCTTGAGGAGCAGGACCTGCTGGTGGCTTTCGGGGAGCTTGCGCAGCTCGGCCATGGCCCTGTCGCAGGCCGCCTGGCGGACCAGCCCCTCGATCGTCGTGGCCTCTCCCTCGCTCACCGGCCGGCGCTCGACCTCCGCGCGCGCCTTCCTCTCCTGCTTGCGTTTTCTCAGGGCGTCCTGCGCGAGGTTGTGGGCGACGCGGAACAGCCAGCTGGAGAGGCTCCTTATGCTCGACTCACCGTGGGTGCGAACGCAGCGGCAGTAGCGCAGGAAGGTCTCCTGCACAATGTCCTGGGCGTCTTCCGTGCGCTCTACTATGTGCCCGGCGTAGCGAAGCAGGGGTGTCTGGTACCAGGCTATGACTCCCGCGAAGTCGAGCCCCCCCGGCCCCGCGCCGCGGCTGCTCGGAGCCGGGGCCTTCTTGGCGGGGTCGTCGCCGACTTGGCCGCAGCGGTCGCGGCTGCGTCGGCCGAACTGGAGGGACTTGCCCAAGGGTACCTTCCCTTCTCACCCCATTAGACGCTCGAGGCCCCGAGATGTTTGGGGTGGATTTCCTGGTTGCCCCACGCTGAGCACCTCCGTCGGCTGCCAAGAAGCCATGATGTCCCATTCATCTCCTGCCTTCATTAGACGCGCAGAGCCGCGGCAGGTTCGCAGAATCTCCTGTTTTTTGTATCCCTCCAAACAGCCGGGGTTTACAAACACCTGTCTCGACTCTCCAACGGCATACCGGCCGAGTTCGGAGTCGCCGAAGCCGCCCAGCGTGGTACAACGATTGGGGTCAGGCCACATATACGAGCAGCTGTCACCGGAAGTCCGTGGTAGGCGCCATGACCCTGGAGGTCTATTACCGCTACCTGAGGATATACGAGTAGAAGGCGGAGGGACGCACCGCGCCCGTGGGCGCGGGCCGGCCCGGAGCGGCGAGCGACTGTAAGCGAGCCGTCGCCAGGGATG
>CBDUSI010000104.1:0-15951 GCA_965370045.1 uncultured bacterium
TGGCATACTTCCTTTATCGGCAATTCGTTACACATACTTAAATTGCTCTAGCGTCCCTCTTCGAGCCTGTCGCCCAGCCGGGGATCGAGCTCCGGGACGGCCAGCATCTTCTCGCGGGTGCGGTTGTAGTCGTACTCCACGCGGCGGTAGACCACCTTCTCCCCGTCGAAGACCACGTAGCAGGCCCGGCGGTCCTCGTCGCGGGGCTGGCCGGCGGAGCCCACGTTGATGATGGCCTTCATGCCCGGGTCGACCGCGAAGGTCTCGTCGTGGAGTTCGACGGGGTTGGTCCACCCGTACTTCTCGGTGATGATTCCCGGGCGGTGGGTGTGACCCACGAAGCAGGGCCCGGAGAGCGCCTCGAATATCTTGACGATCTTGTCGGAGGGCCCGAAGCCCAGGTCCACGGTGTCGCCCTCCTCGATGTACTCCATCACCGGGTCGCGGGGCGAGCCGTGGACGTAGAGCACCCCGCTCTCTTCGTGGCGGTGAGGCAGGTTGGTCAGGAACTCCCAGCGGTCGCGGGTGGAGGGCAGCGCGAAGATGCCGGGCTTGAGCTGGCGGCGCGTCCAGTCGATGGCCTCGCGGGCGTAGCGGTTGAAGCCGAAAGCGACTCCGGCCACCGCGGCGTCGTGGTTGCCGCAGAGCGCCACCCGGCAGCGGGCGCGGACCACCTCGGCGCACTCGCAGGGGTCCGGTCCGTAGCCGACGATGTCCCCCAGGCAGACGATGTCTGAAATCTCCTGCGCGGCGATGTCCCCCAGGACGGCCATGAGCGCCTCGAGGTTCGCGTGGATGTCGGAGATTATTGCCTGGGGATATGGCACGGTGCGCCTACCTCCCCTTGCGCAGCCGGTCCCCGAAGAAGTTGTCGAGCTCACTGATGGCGTAGATCTTGCGGACGGTCTTCTCCACGTCGTACTCCACGCGCCGGAAGACCACGGTGTCCACGTCGAAGGTCACGTAGCAGGCCAGGGGGTTGCTGTCGCGGGGCTGGCCCACCGAGCCCACGTTGATCAGCACCTTCTCCTCGCCGAGGATGTAGATGTCCATCATCTCCGAGGGGTGGGTGAAGCCGTCGGGGGCGAAGACCCCGGGGATGTGGCTGTGGCCGATGAAGTAGATGGCCTCGGTGTGCTCGAAGATGGCGCCCATCTTGGCCTTGTCCTGGGCGTCGCGCGGGGTGATGTACTCGCGGATGGGGTTGCGCGGCGAGCCGTGCACGTACTGGATGCCCTCGATGTTCGCCTTGATCTTGAAGTCGGAGATGAGCTGCTTGCGGGCCTCGCGGACGGTCTCGGGTTCGTTGGGGTCGCTCAGCACCTGGTTGCGGGTCCAGTCGATGGCCCGGCGGGCGCGGAGGTTGAACTGCTCGGCGGTCTCGGGGTGCAGCGTGGCGTGCTCGTGGTTGCCCATTATCAGGGTGTCCACGCTCCTGGTGCGCTCCAGGCACTCGCGAGGGTCGGGACCGTAGCCGATGATGTCGCCCAGGCAGACGATTTCCTTGATGCCTTTGGCCTCAATGTCCGCGAGCACCGCTTCGAGGGCTTCGAGGTTTCCGTGAATGTCAGAGAGGACCGCTTTCATCCGGGCGCAGAACCCCCCCGCCGCGAGCGTCCGCGGCGCGCTGAACACCGATGTTCGGAGTATTAAACCGCACCCCGCGCCCAACGTCAAGTTCAAATGAAAGGGGCGGAGGGCGCGGGGGGCCGCCCGTCGCAGTGGTCGGAAACGTCCTGTTTGGCGTACATCGGCAGGCAGCGGCAGTATACTTCCAGGCTCAGCGCGCCCAGCACCGTACAGACACACCCTCCGAACGCCGCCCGTAACCTACACGAACAGGCAGGCGTCGCCGTAGCTGTAGAAGCGGTATCCCTCGCGGACCGCCTGGCGGTAGGCCTCCAGGACCAGCTCGCGGCCGGCGAAGGCGGCGACGAGCATGAGCAGCGTGGAGCGCGGCAGGTGGAAGTTGGTGAGCAGCCCGTCGGTGGCTCTCAATTCATACGGCGGGCGGATGAAGATATCCGTCCAGCCCTCTTCCGGCCGGAGCTCGCCGTCGGGCGTTGCCGCGCTCTCCAGGACGCGGACGACGGTGGTGCCCACCGCGACCAGGCGGCCGCCGGCGGCGCGCGCCCGGTTCATGCGCCGGGCGCTCTCTTCGCCGAGCCGGTACCACTCCGCGTGCATGCGGTGGTCCTCGACGCGCTCGGCCTTCACCGGGCGGAAGGTGCCGGGGCCGACGTGCAGGGTCAGCTGTGCGCGTCCCACGCCCCGCGCCTCCAGGCGTTCAAAGACCTCCGGCGTGAAGTGCAGCCCCGCGGTGGGCGCGGCCACCGCGCCGCGCTCGGCGGCGTAGATCGTCTGGTAGCGCTCGCGGTCGAGCGCGTCGAGATCGCGGTCCTCGCGCCGGATGTAGGGCGGCAGGGGCACCTCGCCGTTCTTGCTGAGAAAGCCGTGAAGGTCGACGTCCTCGGGCAGGCCCAGGAGGTCGACGCCCTCGCCGCGGCGCTCGATGACCCGGGCGCGCAGCTCGCCGCCGGCCAGGACCAGCTCGTCGCCGGGCGCCAGCTTGCCGCCCGAGCGGGTCAGGGCCAGCCACCTGCCGGGCGCTTCCTCGCGCAGGAAGAGCGCCTCGACCTTGCCACCGGTCGCCGCGCGCAGGCCGCGCAGCCTGGCCGGGTAGACCCGGGTGTCGTTGAGCGCCAGCAAGTCCCCCGCGTTCAGGAGCTCGGGCAGGTCGCCGAACGCGCGGTGGCTGATGCGACCGCCGGCGCGCTCGACGACCAGCAGCCGCGAGCCGTCGCGCCGCTCGGCGGGCAGTTGGGCGATCAGCTCGGGGGGCAGATGGTAGTCGAACTCGGAGGCGAGCAAGGGGGGAGGGGGAGCCGCGGCGCGGTCAGGCGCCCGCGGCCAGGGAGAGGAAGGCGCCGGTGCGGGAGAGCTCCTCGTTGACGGCCTCGACCAGCTTGGGCAGGTCCTCCTTCTGGAGGGAGAGGGCCGCCCAGGCCTCGGGGTCCATCACCGGCTGGTTGAAGTTGCCGCTGGCGCCCACCGAGCGCTTCTGGCAGATGAAGTTGCTGAAGCGGCAGATGGCCGCCAGGCTCCTGGCGGCGTGGTCCTCGACGGCGCCCACGTTGTGGTGGTGGCGGATGGCCTCGGTCAGCTCCGAGGAGAGCTTCCACTGCTCGGCGACCCAGGCGCCGATCTCCGCGTGGTTGGTATCCTGGAGGATATCGCTCTCGGCCTCGAAGAAGGTAATGCCCTTGGACTTGGCGTTGTTGACGATCAGGTCGAACTCCTGGGGAGCGTACTGGTCGAGGACCAGCTTGCCGATGTCGTGGAGCAGGCCGGCCACGAAGGAGGCCTCCTCGTCGACGCCCGGCTCGCGGTGGCCCACCATGCGTGAGACGCAGCCGGTGGCGATGGAGTGGGTCCAGAACTCCTCGCGGCTGAAGGCCATGTCGCGGCTGGCGTCGAACATGTCGAAGACCGAGGCGGAGATGGCCAGGCTCTTGACCGTGCTGAAGCCCAGGATGACGATGGCCTGGCGCACGGAGTTGACCTTGTTGGGCAGGCCGTAGTAGGCGGAGTTGACCAGCTTCAATATCTTGCCGACCAGCGAGGGGTCCTTCTCCATGACCTTGTTGATGTCCTCGGCGGAGGAGTCCGGGCTGTCGATCAGCGAGAGGATGACGGTGACCACCTGCGGCAGGGTGGGCAACTCGGAGATATGCCTGACGATGCTGCGGAGGTCTTTAGCCATGCGAAAGCGCCCGCCCGTCCCCTAAAGTTGGCTTGCAGGGCAATTCTAGAGGGGCAGTCCGGGCAGTCAAGCGGCATTCGCGGGGCGAGGAAAGCAGGTCAACGGCTCTTGGCGGCGTCGTTCTTCTTCTCCCCGGCGCGGATCTTTTTCAGAGCCTCGCGGGCGAAGTGTTTCACTTGGTTACTTGGATCATTGAGCATTGGCTCTATCATCTTGATGGCTCGGGGATCATTGATCTTCCCCAGCGCCATGACGGCTTCCTGCCGCACCCAATCGCGTTTGTCCCCCAGAGCTGCCTTCAGGGCTTCGAGGGCGCGAATGTCCCCAAGCTTGCCCAGCGAAGCTGCCGCGTAGGTGCGCGTCAATTCGTCCTCGTCCTGCAATGCGGCAGCGAGAGGATCAGCGGCGCGGGGATCGTTGATGCCGCCGAGCGCCGCGGCCGCTATCTGGCGCATGAGTGCTTGCTTGTCCTTCAAGGTCGCTATAAGAGGCCCTGCCGCCCGCAGATCTCCGATGCTCCCCAATGACCTTGCCGCCGCCCAGCGCGTGGTACTGTCGGAATCTTCCTGCATCGTAATGATCAGCGCGCCGACGACGTCGGGGTTTCTGACCTTTCCGAATTCGCTGAGCGCACAAGCGGCGTAGCAACGGTTATCCCTCTCGCCGTCGGAGAGGAACCGGACCAGTTCGGGAACGGCCTCTTCCCCGCAGGCGGCCAGCATCGTGAAGGCCATGGAGCGGTGGACCTCCGGCCGGTCCGGGAGGCGCAGGTACAAAGAGATGCGGCGCACGGCCTCTTCATGGCTGCCCAAGGGCTCCATCATCTCCCGGACCCTTTTCCTGCTGATACCCCCGTCTAGGGCGGCAACATGGCAACGTGCTGCCAGCCTTCGGACCTGCCAGAAAGGTACGCCAACGGCGCCGATGAACCACGCCAGACCGAGCACGGCGAACATCCCCACCGTCCAGCCGATGATCGCTCGGCGTGAGAGGCCACCCATTTCGGATTTCGGATTTGGGATTTCGGAACCGCTCAAGTCCCCGCCCCCTTCATTCCGCAATCCGCAATCCCCAATCCGCAATCAGGCCACCCCTCTCCCCAAAATAGGACGCTCAAGCGCCCACTCCGTCCTTCATATCTGCTCCTCTCCCGCGCCGCATCGCGACTTCCCGGCTTTCTCGCCGACTATCTTGACTTTCGGCCCGTCTATGTGTATAGTAGATAGGAGCGCCGTTTGGCGCAAGCGTTTACGGGAGAATGCGTTATGAGTTTCCCCGGGATTGCCAACCTGGTCCTGGCGACCCTCCTGGCCGCCGCCGCCCCGCCGGAGGGCCCCGATGCGGGCGTAATCTGCACGGTCAACGACGAGCCCCTCCGGCTCAGCGACTTGGAAGACGCCCTGTTCCTCGACGACTACGCGCTGGTCAAGAAGAACGTGATGCCCATCCTGGTCAAGGAGCGCGTCGTCCGCCAGGTGATCAGCGACAAGGGGATCACCGTCAAGGCCGCGGCCGTCGACGGCTACATGAAGGACCTCGACGTCCAGTTCCGCAGAAGCGAGAAGATGAGCCTGGCCCGCTACCTCAAGGCCAACAGCATGGACGAGGGCTTCTTCAGGCGCAAGCTGGAGACCACCCTGGGGCTCTACTACCTGGTCGGCGGCAAGGGGCGGCCCTCGGTGGGCATGAGCGACCCGGCGATGCGCGCGACCATGAACGCGCGGCTCGCGCAGCTGGCCGCCAAGGCCAGGATCCAGGTGGACCTCGCCAAGCTGCCCCCCGGGGTGGCCGCGGTGATAAACGGCGAGAAGATCAGCGCCGCCGAGGCCGGGCGCGTCGCGCGCATGAGCTTCACGCTCAAGCACAAGAAACTGCGGCTGCTGGGGCTGCAGCGCTTCGTGGCGGTCCGCCAGGAACTCCGCCGCCGGGGGCTGAAGTTCGCCCCGGCGGACCTCGACTACCAGGTCAAGCTGGCCTCCGCGCAGCAGCGGGCCGAGGTGGACGGCACCAAGTTTTCCATGGCGGAGATCCTCCTCCGCCTGGGCCGGGACATCAAGCTGCTCAAGCGGCAGTACGGCTTCCGCCGGGTGGCCATGCTCTCGCGGATGGTCAAGGACGGGGTCACCGAGAAGGAGCTGCGCGCCGCCTTCGAGAAGGACCCCGCGACCTTCGGACACGGGGTGCCCAAGGCCAGCCACATCCTGATCATGACCGTGGACGAGAAGCGCCGGCCGCTCTCGGCGCGCGCGCGGCGCAAGGCCAAGAGCCTGGCCCGCAAGCTCCACCAGAAGCTCACCGGCAGGCCCAGGTACGACTTCGCCAGGCTGGCGGGCGAGAGCAGCCAGGACAAGCTCACCAAGGACGTGGGCGGCAACCTCGGTTACATATCACCCGCGCGCCGCAAGGGCGGCAAGGACGTGGTGGCCAACGCCGCCTACCGCATGAAGGTCGGCGGGATCAGTCGCCCGGTGCTCGGCCGGGATGGCTGGCATATCGTCAGGGTCACCGAGATCAGCGAGATCACCTTCAAGGACGCCCGGCCAGTGGTCCTGGCCGCCGCGGTGCGCGCGCTCCGCAACGCCCTGGAGGCCAAGCTGCTCAAGGCCGCCAAGGTCAAGCGCGGGCCGGCCTGGTTCTGAACGGCGCCGAAGGAGGGCAGCGGCCATGGCGGAAGAATCCTCGACCCGAAAGAAGGTCATCGTCGTCATCGCAATCCTGGTGGCGCTCATCGCCCCGCTGGCCCTGCTCAGCAACTGGGGCCTGGCGTGGGTGGAGGGCAAGGCGCTGGCCGACGCCCCGGAGGACTGGGGCGCCTCCCTGCAGCTCAAGTGTGCAACCGCCTACGGTCTGACCCTGCGCCCCGAGGAGCGCCGCGCGGCGCTGGAGACCTTCCTCAAGCACTGGCCCCAGCACCCCCGCCGCGGCTACGCCAAGTTCCAGATCGCGGTGATCATGGAGAAGGACCACGAGGTCTCCAAGCGCCAGGCCGCCGAGGCCTACGAGGAGTTTCTGTACCAGTATGCCAACGACCCGGTCTTCAAGATCCAGCCCGACGCCAAAGCCATGATTCAGGAGGCGCAGCGGGCCGTCAAGCGGTTGCCTCTCAACTAGTCCGTTTTTCAGCGGACTGCCAGGGAAAGGATCTCCATGGCCAAGACCAGCAAGAAGTCCCGACGCCCGGCCAAGAAGCGCGGGACCAAGCGCCCGGCCAAGAAGAAGCGCCCCGCCTCACCCCGCCCCCGGAGCGGGCCCTTCGGCTCGCTGCTCTCGACGCTGGCCCGGACCTACGGGCGCCGGCGCCGCCCGGCGGGCGATACCGCCCTGGACGGCGTGGTGCTGGCGGTGCTCGCCGGGGACCGCGGCGAGCGCGGCGCGGCGCGGATCGTCAGCCGCTTCAAGTCCCACTTCGTGGACTGGAACGAAGCCCGGGTGGCCCGCCCGCGCGACCTGGCGGCCGCGGCGCCCGATGTTCCCGAGGCGCGGGTCAAGCGCACCCAGGTCCTGCTGCAGGCCCTCTACGAGAACCTCGGGGGGCTCTCGCCGGAGCCGCTCCTGGAGATGAAGTCCGCCGAGGCCCGGCGCTGGCTGACCAGCCTGGGGGGCCTGAGCCGCGAGGAGGTTGACGCGGTGCTGATGATCGCCCTGGGCATGGCGGTGATGCCCGCCAGCGACTCCCTGGCCCGGGTGCTGCGCCGCCTGGGGATGGTGCCCCGCAAGGCCAGCCGGGCCCGCGCCCAGCGCGCGGCGGTCAAGGGGCTGGAATCCACCGACTACCGCGAGTTCTACAGCCTGGTCGGCGGGCACGCCGCGGGGGTCTGCCGCGAGGAGGCGCCGGACTGCAAGCGCTGCAAGCTGCGCCGCATCTGCAAGAGCAAGGGGCGCTGGTAATCTCCTGCCGCTCTGAGCGGCGCTTCATGCGCCCGAAGAGCGGCAACTGAGTCAGAACCCCGCCACGGAGGGCGGAATCCCGACGCTTCGACAGGATGTCAAAGGATATCGTTTGTGCGCGAGGACGGAGCCCCTGCAAGAACCGGGAGCCTTTCCCTGAACTCAGGCGCCCCGGCGTCCGATAATATACCGACTGGAGGCACATGAAAATGAAGGGGCAATCGATATTCGCGCTGGCCGCGCTTCTTCTGGCCCTGGCCGCCGCCGGCTGCCGGCGTCCCCCGGCCCCGAGCACCGAGGCCGCGCGCAGCGGCGGGGCGGCCAACGCGCGCGCGACGCCGCTGTCCTGGACGGCCAACTTCATGCGCCAGCTGAACGTCATCTTCGGCGGGATCAACAACGCCGGCCGCGCCTCCAACGTGAAGATGTTTAACAGGTAAAGGAGGCGCGCGGCAATGAGCAGGTTCTTGATATTCGCGCTGGCGGCCCTGATGTTGGCCGGCTGCGGGGGGGCGGCAGACGGTCAGCGTCCCTGACTTCGGTGACGAAGAAGTCGGGCTCTCTATGGGCGTCATGCCCGACCGACCTTATCGCCTCCGCACCGGCGACGTCGTGGAAATCGGAGTCTGGGGCGAGGACGACATGACCAAGCGGATCACCGTGGGCCCCGACGGGCGCATATCCTACTACAAGGCCACCGAAATACGGACCGCCGGGCGCACGCTGAAGAAGCTTCGGGAAATCCTGCAAGAAAAGCTCGCTGAGGACTTCAAGAACCCCGAGGTGTTCGCCTCGCTGATCAACTCCGCCGGGAACTTCGTGTCCATCACCGGCGGCGTGAAGAACCCCGGCCTCTACAGTATCAGCAACGAGACCCGACTGCGCGACCTCATCAAGCGGGCCGGGGGCCTTCTCCCGAACGGGGAGAGCGACGAGGGCGTCATCCTCCGCGGCAGCAATCTCGTGGACGTCGACTTCGATAAGCTCTTCGACAAGAAGAAGGCCGGCGCCCGCGAGATCGCGCTCAACAACGTGCTGCTCCAGCCCAACGACCGCATCCACATCCCCACGGCGATCAGGCTGGACAACATGGTATTCGTGGTCGGCGCGGTGCGCGTCCCCAGGGCGATACGTTACAGCAAGTCGATCACCTTCCTGGAGGCGCTGGTCACCGCCGGGGACGTGCCCGCCGGGGCCTGGGAGCGTAAGTGGTTCATAGTTCGCGGGCGCATGAACAAGCCGGCGATCATCCCGGTAAACGCGCGCCAAATTCGCACCGGCAAGATGAAGGACATCGCCCTCCAGTCCGGCGACGTGATCTTCCTGCCCAAGGTTCCGCTGGAGAAGACCGCCGAGGTCATTCGCCAGCTTGACGTCATCTTCGGCGCCGTGAACCAGGCCGGCCGCGCCTCCAACGTCAAGATATTTGGCAGGTTTTAGAAACGGACGAGCACCCTAACCGACCAGTTGTCAGGGACTTGGCACACCGCTGTTTTTGGCTGGAATTCTGAGACGTGGGGCCCGCGAGCGCGAGTCTTGCAGTGGCAGATCGCGGGAAATGTCGGTCAAGATCAAACAGGGACAGGAGACCACGCTGACGGTGGCGTGCTGACCCGGAGAGCCGGGGCGCGACCGCACGGGAGGTAAAGGATGACCAGATCGGGAGCCCTCGCAGTTTGCGCCGCCCTCGCACTCGCCGTGTCCGTCGCCGCCGGCGGTGAGCCCGCCGCCGGCAAGTTCGAGTGGCCCATGACCGCCGGGGACACCGCCTGGACCGGCTTCTCGCCGGATGAGCGGGTCAAGCCGCCGTTCAGGCTCAAGTGGGTTCACCAGACCGGGGGCACCATCCGTGTCATCCCCATAGTGGCCGGCGGCCGGGTCATAACCTCTCTGCAGCAGGGAGGCCTGATCTGCCTGGACGCCGAGACCGGCCGGGAACTCTGGGTTCGCAAGATCGGCGGCAGAACCAGTAACCTCTCCTCCGACGGCCAGCGGGTGTTCGTCTCCCAGAGCGGGATCAGGGCGCTGGACGCGGCCACCGGGAAGGACCTATGGAAGGTCGGCAGCCCCATAGTCAGCGGCTGGCGTGCGGCCCCGGCCTTCAGAAACGGCATCGTGTTCTGGGGCCTGCGCGACGGCGGGAACACTCACGTGGCCGCCTTCAAGACCGAAGACGGCAAACTCGTCTGGAAGACCAAGGTGGGCGAGGCGAAGTGCTACCTCTCGGCGCCCAGCGTTGGCGGCGGGCGGGTGCTGGTCACAACCAAGTTCGGCAAGGAGCCGAACGCCGCCCTGGCCTTCGACGAGAAGACCGGCCAGGAAAAGTGGCGGGTCGCCGGGTTGTGGGCCAAGCGGGCGGTCAGCACCGACGGCAAGCACGCCTACGTGGCCGACACACTCGCGGGCGTCACCGCGCTGGACCTCGGGACCGGCGAGAAGCTCTGGCACTGGGGCGGGCTCAAAAGCTCCCGCAAGGCCTTCTACGCCAGGGAAACCACCAGTCACAACGCCCCGGGAATAGCCTACGGGCGGCTCTACGTGAAGGCCTACTTCGGCTTCTTCAACGTGCTCGACCCGGCCAGCGGCAAGGTGGACTGGTCCTTCGACGATGGGGCCGGGACCGGCTGCTCCATGCCCTCGGCAGCAAGCGGATACCTGTTCTTCACCTCCGGCAACTACGCCCCCAAGACCAAGGGCGGCCGGCTGGTCCACGCCATCGACTTCAAGACCCGCAAGTCGGTCTGGAGCTACCGCACCGGCGGCCGGATATGCAGCCCGCCGGCGATCGCCTACGGCCGGCTGTACGTCGGCGGCAACGACGGCCGGGTCTACTGCTTCGAGCCCTGCTCGAAGGATTACAGACCGCCAGCGCCGCAGCCCCCGCCGAGCGCGCCCGCGGCGCCGCCCAAAGCACTGGCCGGCAAGTTCGAGGGTAAGCCCGGCGCCGCCGGCACCGCTCCGGAGAAACCCGCCGGCGGCAAGGACTGGCCGATGTACGGCGGCTCACCAGCGCGCTGCGGCCTGGAGCTTAAGATCGGCCTGCCCATCAAGCCCGCCTGGAAGTTCCCGACCGGCGGGCGGGTGCGCTCATCACCCGTCATCGCCGGCGGCCTGGCCTACGTCGGCAGCGACAGCGGCAAGCTCTTCGCAATCGACATGGCCACCGGGAAAGAAAAGTGGAAAGCCGAGATCGGCGCCCGGGTGCGCTCCGCCCCGGCGGTGGCCGGGGGACTGGTAATCTGCGGGGCCGATGACGGTATCGTGCGCGCCTTCGACGCGGCCAGGGGAGGAAAGCCCAAGTGGCAGTTCCGCACCGGCGGGCCGGTAATCGCCTCCCCGGCGATCGTGGGAGACCGCGTGGTCTTCGCCAGTAACGATCATCACTGCTACTGCGTCAGGTTATCTGACGGCAGGGAGTTCTGGCGCTTCAAGGCGAATCACGAGATCCACACGCCGCCGGCCGTGGCCCGCGGGACGGTGTTCGTGGGCGACTGGATGTGGAAGCTCCACGCCCTGGACCTGGGCACCGGCAAGCCCCTTCCGGGGTTCAAGCTCTCCCGGGTGAGAGACCTCGGCCGCCCGGAGGGGATCGCCGTCCACCGGGGCGTGATCGGCGTGGTCTGCGGCGAGGATGAGGGCCGCGGCTGGGGCTTCGCGATTAACGCCGCCACCGGAAGGCGTCTCGCGTCAACCAAGCTGGGCCCGGCGTTCGGCGCTCCCGCCTTCGGGGGCCGGTTCATGTTCCTGCCCGCCGCCTGGAAGTCGCTGGCCCTGATAGACCTGCAGGCCGCGAAGACCGGCAGCAGCCGGCTCCAGCTCCGCGACCCGGTGCTCCAGACCCCGCTGGTGGCCGGGGGCATGATGATCGCGGCCACCAAGCAGGGCGTCGTCAGGGCGCTCAGCCTCACCGACGGGGAGTCGCAGGCCAAGACGCTCTGGGAGTGGAAGAGCCCCAGCGGCAGGAAAATCGCAACTGCTCCGGCGGCGGCCGGCGGGTTCATAGTCGTGGGCTCGGACGACGGAAACGTTTACGCGTTCAGCTACGGAGAGAAGTAGGCCTCGGCCGCTTCCCCGGCGGGGGGGGGATCCATGCTCACCGGCGTTTCCTACATGGGGCATCACTCCTCCAAACACCTCAGGACCGACCTGCAAGACATCAAGTCGCTGGGCTGCGACGACGTCCTGCTGGCCGTGCAGGAGGACGACCTCAGGTACCGGCCGGGCAAGCTGCGCTTCACGGCCGAGATCTGCGGCGAGTTGGGCCTGCGGCCCATTGCCATCCTGTGGGGCGCGCTGAACCTGTTCGGCGGGGGCAAGCAGAGCCAGCACCTGCTGGAGCACCCCGAGGGCCACCAGGTCCGCGCGGACGGCTCGCACGGCCCGCAGGGCTGCTACGTGAACCCGGGCTGCGTCCGCGCGATAAAGGAGGCGGTCGACCGCTTCGCCGAGGAGAGCTTCGCCGGATACTTCATCGACGAGCCGACGGAGCTCGACTGCTACTGCCCCTCCTGCCGCGCCCGGTTCGAGGAGTATTACGGCGGGGACCTGACCGCCGCCGGAGACGCCCAGGCCAGGCAGTTCCGCCAGCGCTGCGTGATCGACTACATCGAGAGCATCGCCGGCCACTGCAAGGCGAACCATCCCCGGATCGAGACCATGTGCTGCGTGATGCCCTGCGATCAGAGCCTGTGGGAGAAGGCGGCCGGCATCCGCAGCCTGGACAATCTGGGGACCGACATATACTGGGTTAACGACGACCGTCCGGTCGAGGAATCGGCCCCGATTATCCGCGAACTGGGCAGGCTCTGCACCGCGGCCGGCAAGCAGCACCACCAGTGGCTGCAGTCCTGGAAGGTAAAGACCGGCCAGGAAAAGCGCATCGAGGAACAGGGCGACGTCTTCATCCGCGAGGCCCCCGACGCGCTCTACGTCTGGGCCTACGAGTCGCAGATAGGCACCTACGAGACCAGCGCAGACCCCGTTGCGTCCTGGGAAGCGACGAAGAAGATACTCAGGAAGGCCAAGGGGCTGGACTGAAAGCGGGGGATTATCCATGCGGCCGATCAGCACCGTGGCGCCGGAGTGGTGGGACTACACCACGCTCGACCGTGAAGTCCTGGACGAGGCGGCCCGACTGGGCGCGGAGGACCTCCTGGCGCTCTCCCGACCGGGCTTCACCGTGAAGTTCTACGACACGCTGGAGGACTTCTACCTGGCCGAGGCCCTGGAGTACATCGCCGCCTGGCGGGCGGCCACAAGTGCGAGCCCGGCGGGCATCTGCGGGCCCATCGGGCCCACCGAGCAGCTCCCGCTGGTGGCCCGGCTGGTCAACGAACTGGAGCTGGACCTCAGCCACGCGCACTTCTGGGGCATGGACGAGTGGGTCGAGGACGAGAAGGAGGTCTCGCCCGAGCACCCGCTGAGCTTCGCGCGCGCGGACATGGAGCTGTGCTTCAACCGCATCCGCCCGGAGCTGCGCATGCCCGCCGGGAACATCCATTTCCCCGGGGCGGACGCCGCCGAGTACATCGCCAGCTGGGAGGGGGCCCGCTGCGTGGTCATGCAGGGTGGCCAGGGGGAGGTCAAGCACTGGGCCTTCAACGACCCGCCCAGGCGCGAGGGGAAGTACCAGGACGCGCCGCCGCCGCCCGAGGAGTACCGCAAGCTGACGACGCGGGTGGTGGACCTGCATCCGGTGACGCTGATCCAGAACGCGCGGACCTCGGGGGGCGGGGTGGTGCAGAACGTGCCCCTTCGCGCGGTGTCCGTGGGGCCGGTCGAAACCTGGAAGGCCGGGAAGGTCTCCATCTGGCACGCCGGAAACCACGACAATCCCTTCGGGCAGCGGCTGACCGCGCTGATGATCTCAAAGAATATCCCCGACAGCGCCGTGCCCATGAGCCTGCTCGCCGAGCACCCGAACGTGCAGTTCAACTACTTCCGGGGCGGCATCGGCACCTGCCAGGCGGAGATGCACTAGCGTGCCCAATCGCGCCTTGGCTCTCGCCGCCCACCCCGACGACATCGAGTTCGGGATGGCCGGCACGCTGCTGCTGCTCAAGCGGGCCGGCTGCGAGATCCACTACATGAACATCGCCTCGGGCTCCTGCGGTACGGCGAGCCTGCCCGTCGAGGAGATCACGCGCATCCGCCGGGAGGAGGCCAGGGCCGCGGCCGAGTCGGTCGGCGCGGTCTGGCACGCGAGCCTGGTGCCGGACATCGAGATCTTCTACGAGAAGGTTCTGCTCGCCAAGGTGGCGGCGGTGATGCGCGAGGTCGCCCCCGACATCCTCATGTTGCCCTCGCCGGAAGACTACATGGAGGACCACCAGAACGCCGCGCGCCTGGCGGTCACCGCCGCCTTCTGCCGGGGCATGCCCAACTTCCCCACCGACCCGCCGCGCGAGCCGGTGGCGCAGGATATCACCGTCTACCACGCCCAGCCGGCCGGCAACCGCGCGCCGCTGGGCGGCCTCGTCCGGCCCGAAATCTTCGTGGACGTCTCCGGGGTGATGGAGGAGAAGCGCGCCATGCTGGCCTGCCACAAGAGCCAGAAGGAATGGCTGGACGAGAGCCAGGGGATAGGCTCCTACCTCGAGGCCATGAAAGCACTGTGCCGGGAGGTGGGCGGGATGTCCGGGCGGTTCGAGTACGCCGAGGGCTGGCGGCGGAGGTTCCCGCTGGGCCTGGGCGCGCTCGACGCCGACCCGCTCTCGGCGGCGCTGGCCGATAAAGCTATCCGACAAGACCTCCGCGCCGATTCGTAAGGGCCCGCAGAGGCGGCGAAACAGGGCCTGGCAGGCCCGGTGTCACCGGAGTAACCCGGAATGATAGATGCGTTTGGAGCGGGGCTTAGCGGCGGGCCGATCAGTCATAACTTGGCCCTTTCACGCGGAAACTGAACCCACAATGCCTGCACGCGACCTCATATTCGCGTTGCATGTTGACGGCTCTCTTGATCATCGACACACCAGGAATCCACAGGTCTCCCCCGTCAAGGAGGAACAAGACGAAAGGGATAAGCGTACACGACGAGACCAGGGCCAGCGCGACCCCGCAAATCAGCATGAGGCTGGCCCTTGGAGAGAACCGCAGTGGAAACACACCCCGAGTCAGCGGCAGCTTTGCCTGGCACTTCGGGCATGCCTTGGGGTAGTCGGCCATCGTGGATGTTCTGTCTGACGCAAGAAAGCGAGCATCCGGAGTCGAGCTGTCCTCCGCGCGCTCGTTCATGTCCACGGCCTCCTGTGGCGACTCGGACTCCCGTGGTGAAGGGGCGGGGGCGGTCACTGCTTCTTCTCCTGCGCGGCCTTGATCTTCTTCAGGGCTTCGGCGGCGGCTTGGCGGACCTCCTCGTCCTTATCCTTAAGCGCCTTGGTCAAGTCTGGGACAGCCTTCGAAGCCGGCCGGCCGATTCTCCCGAGGAGTTCCGCTGCTTCTCTGCGCTTGTCGGGGTCAGCGTCGTGGAGTCGAGAAGCGAGGTGAGTGACAAACTTGCCCATTATCTCTCGGCCTTGAGCGCTGTTCTTGTCCACGGGAGTCGTCACACTACGCTTGAACTTCAGGAAGGTCGTGGTGTGCTCGATGGGCTCAAGCACAGGCACCGTTACGGTTCGCAGCGGCTCCACAACGCTGTCGTCACTTGCTGGTTCTTCCCTGAGCACCGGCACCACCACCGTCCAGCAGACTAAGCCAAGTGTCAGCAACAGCGCCAGCGCCATGCCCCAGTAGACGCAGATGCGCTTGGAGCGGGGCTTGGAGACGGGCTGGGCTTCGGTCATTGCCCACTCCCCGACTGAGTAGGTCCAAACATGTGTATCTGCGGTGCAAACAGTCCCACAACAAACAGGATTGTGAACGATGCCAGCACCAGGATCAGCCCTATCTCGACGATCCACGCTTTGCTTCGCGGAACACGGGACGCAGCATAGGACGCCGCGAATACCGCCGGCAGGAATACGAACCACAGTTTCTCGGCTGCTGCTCCCATGCCCAATACAATCTTGGTCGAGACCGGCAAGTGAACGGTTTCTGGCCCCATTTCTTCGAACATCTCTGCGAATCCGGGCACTACTACCAGTAAGGTGGTCAGCGCCATCGAAAGCCCCAGAAAGCAGAGAACGCCGTGCAACTTGCAGTGCTCGGACAGCTTCTTCTCCACAGGGCTTTCCACAGGAGGCCCCGCCTGTGGGGATTCGCTAGCTGGCGAAGGGGCGGGGGCGGTCACTACTTCTTCTCCTGCGCTGCCTTGATCTTCTTTAGGGCTGAGGCGGCAGCAACTGCGGGGTCCTCTGAATGAT